>CP067345.1:3308546-3625400 GCA_020641055.1 Clostridioides sp. ES-S-0010-02 | reverse complement strand
GATGTAATTTTCATGGCTTCATTGCTAAGTTCACTCATAAACTGATGTAACTTTGAACCTCCAACAACAGTAAGTCCTTGATTAAGGTGTTCTAAAAATGTATTTAAGTTCAAGTTCATTTTGCACATCCTTTCTGATTAACTGTAAGATTTTTTCAATACTTCTACACAATCCTCATGTGTCATTTCACAAGGATTTGCTGCAAATAAACCTCCCATTGTTTCTCGTGCACTTTTTGCTATTAGATTAAAATCTCCTGGTGTAATTCCATAATCGGACATTTTTAAATCTGCAACCCCACAAGCTTCTTGTAATTTGCTAAGAGCCGTAATAAAATCTTCTGCTTTGTTAGCATCTTTCATTCCCAATGCCTGTGCCATGCGTACAAAGCGTTCATCACAAGCATGTTTTTCTATAAAAAATCCAAAGAAAGCTTTAGAAATCATAATCAAACCTGCACCATGAGGAAGTCTTGGGTAATAACCAGACATAGCTTGTTCTAAAGAATGCTGTGCTGTAGTGACACTGATTGTCATGACAATTCCTGCAATTGTATTTGCAAAAGCCATGTGTTCTCTTGCTTTCATATCATTACCATTTTTTACTGCATGTGCAAGATAGTTGCCTACATTTTCGATAGCAGTTAAAGCATACATATCGCTCATAACACTGGAAAAAGAAGATATATAGCTTTCCACGGCATGGAATAAAGTATCAAATCCTTGATAAGCAGTAAATTCAGGTGGTACAGATTTCATTAATTCTGGGTCAATTATGGACAAAACAGGGAATAAAGAGTCATAACCACCAACACCAATTTTCTCATGGGTTTCTTCATTTGTAACAACTCCCCATTGGTCAGCTTCACTACCTGTTCCAGCAGTGGTTGTAATACAAACAACTGGTAGTGGTTCACTTTGTAATGGTTGAGCCTTTCCAGTACCTCCATTTACATAATCCCATAAGTCACCATCATTTGTCACCATCATTGCAATTGCCTTTGAAGCGTCCATGACACTTCCACCACCTAAGGCAATGATAAAATCGCATTCTGTTTTACGAGCACAGAAAGCCCCGTTCATGATAGAATTTTTATTAGGATTTGCGTCTATTTCATTGAATAACACAAATTCTACTCCTGCCATTTTTAACTGTTTTTCTGTTCGGGCAAGTGCACCATTTTCTTTAGTTGATTTTCCACTTGAAATAACAAGCAAGGCTTTCTTTCCAGGTAGTTTTTGTTGATGTAATTCATCTAAGCGTCCATTTCCAAAGATAAAACGAGTTGGTATATACATATTAAAATTCATATTTTTTTCTCCTTTTTATGTTATTGTTTTTATTAAAATTTATATCATAGTTTCTATACGTTTATTATATTAACGAAACAATATAATAGCAAATACTTATAAAGAATGCCTTCCCATAGTTGACAGGCATAGTAGGGAAAAGTACACTATAAATAGGAGGTATAGATAATGGAACTTAGAGTATTGAGATATTTCTTGGCAGTTGCAAAAGAGGAAAGTATTACAAGTGCAGCTCAATCACTTAATGTGACACAACCTACGCTTTCAAAACAACTTATGGAACTTGAAGATGAACTTGGGAAAAAGTTGTTTTTGCGTGGTAACAGAAAAATCACACTTACAGAGGATGGCTTATTTTTACGTAAACGTGCACAGGAAATAATTGACTTAACAGATAAAACTACTTCAGATTTTAACAATGATTGTGATGATATACGAGGAAATGTTTATATTGGTGGGGGAGAAACAGATGCTATGCGTTTTATTGCCAAAACTGCGAAAGAATTGAAGAAAGAATACCCTCATATCCGTTATCATCTATTTAGTGGAAATGCTGATGATGTAACGGAAAGACTAGATAAAGGGCTTTTAGATTTTGGAATTTTAATCGAACCTGCCAACATGGAAAAGTATGATTATATCAAACTTCCTGTTAATGATGTATGGGGATTGCTTATGAAAAAAGATTGTGAGCTTGCTCAAAAGAAAACGGTATGTCCAGATGATTTGAAGGAAATTCCTATCTTAACTTCACGTCAAACATTGGTTCAAAATGTAATTTCTGGTTGGTCTGGGCAAGATTTTCAAGCATTTAATATAGTGGCAACTTATAATCTTGTCTACAATGCTTCTCTTATGGTAGATGAAGGGGTTGGGTATGCTCTTTGCTTGGATAAGCTAATCAATACAACAGGTAATAGCAATCTTTGTTTTAGACCTTTAGAACCGAGATTAGAAGCACACTTAAATATTGTCTGGAAAAAGTATCAGGTTTTTTCTAAGGCAACTAAAATGTTCTTAAGTAAATTGCAAAGCGAAATTAATAATTTTGTATCAGAATAGAGAGACAGCTATTTAATTTATAATATTGTTTATATGAAGGTAGTGATTTTTATGAAGCGAGATTTATATGTAATGAGAGATAAAATAAAACTTTTTTATGCTGAAGATTATGATAGAAAACTAATATATGATATGGCATTTGAGGAAGATGAGATATGGAAGTCAATGTTTGACAATAAAGAGGATTTTGACTGGTCTGACATTCATGATGAAGAATCTTACTTTTTTAGTAGTAATCCTGGTATTAATAAATACTTGCTTATAGAATATGATAATCAAATTGTGGGTACCATTTCTCATGCATACAATGATGGTAAGATACCTAATATGGAGCTAGATATGTGGTTGCGTTCAATGAAATATACTGGGAAGGGGATTGGTTCAAAAGCTATGAAGTTGTTAATTGACAGCTTGACTAGAGACTATGAGGTAGGCACATTTATTATTCGACCATGGATTAAAAATTCTCGTGCTATAAAGGCCTATGAAAAATGTGGTTTTGTGGTAAGTGATTGTTTTAATCCTAAAGAGTATTATGGGAAATACTTCGATAAATGGGGTCAAGGTGATTATCCAGAAGGTGAGAATGTGAATATGATACTTTCAATAGAGTAGCTAACAATGCTATGAAAAAATATACTTTTGCTATTAGTAGTTCGATGTCTGGAAAATAAGAGATTAGAATAAAAATAAATATTATTCCCTAGGTTGTAAGTTTAGCAAAGGATATTTATACTCAGTAAAGAAATAAAATGTGAGGTCCAACAAGTTCCTATTAGTTAGGAAGCTTGTCAGACATTCTAGCAAAGTTTGAAAAACCTAAAGAATCTAAAGCCTATTGTAATTTATGGTTATAGCAATTTCTTAGTCATTAATTGGGATGTTTATTCAAAAGTAGTACTTAAAGTATGAATCTATGTTTAAAAGACTTATAAAAAAGTACAACAAGAGCTAGAATACAAATATTATATAAATAAAACATCATTGAAACTTATTTTTTCTAACTGGAAAGCATACTTCTGTTACCCAATTATCAGAATTACTGTCTTGACCAGGTCCTATATGATAAATATTAAACATAGGGCCGTCTACATCATAGTTATTGTCAGATATCCAATTACCAATAGCTTCACAAGCATCTGTAAGTTGATTGAAGTTTCCTTTTACAATAGCAGTTGCAGCAGTTACACTTGGAACAGTTCTAAACTTAACATTTTCAGTATCTTTATAATTTCCAGATACAGCAAGTTGTATTTCAACATCAACATAATTTTCTTTATACCCAACATCATAAAAGACTGCTTTAGAATAGTTAGGAACATCAACTTGTACATTATGCCCTTTTGTTTCTGAGAATAATTGATGCCATAGCATTCCTTCATCTTGATAAGTAGGTATAGTTTTTCTTAAAGTCATCATATATTTTGGAGCAAAGTCTTTTATAGTTACATCATAATTTTTCATAATATCAGTCCTTCCAATTCTCTCCATAGTAGTTTCTATTTTTAATAGTTTTTTTTGCGTGTCTTCTAGATGTTCTCTTACTTGAGAATAGTGAATATTTAAATACCTTATCAAGCTTTCTCTATCATTGTATTCCGTCAAAATTTCTTTGATAGAAGATAAGCTAAATCCCATATCTTTTAAGGCATGGATTCTATTTGTAGTGGAAAGTTGATTTGCACTGTAGTATCTATAACCATTAATTTTATTTATATGAGTTGGTGTTAAAAGTCCAATTTCATCATAGTGACGTAGCATGCGAATACTAATTTTACTAAGTTTTGAAAAATCGCCTATCTTAAACATATTTACATCTCCTTTATAAAGGTGTTATTTTTGAGCTCAATATCAATATAAACCATATCATAGTGGTAGAGTCAACTAAAAATTATATATTGACAAATAATAAAAAAATATTATACTGAACATGTTTAGAACGAAAAATGTAAATGTTTTGGAGGTAGGTTATGATAAGGTACTATCTTTTATATTGAATCAATGTATAATCAATGGAAATATGCAGGCACAACTTGCTATCATTTCTATGCTTCGTAATATATTTGGGGACGAAAAAGACGAAATGAGTTTAAGAACTATTGCCTTACAAATTATTTTACCTATACAAATGGCGGCTTTATCACCAGAATCATTTCAATTATATAGTGGTACAAATATAAAAGTTAAACATCAGAGAGATAAATTTATTGATATTTTAATAGAAAATATTATCAAATGAGATGATGTGAAATGAAACTTATAACTATTGGTGCAAGTGTTATTAAATATTAATCTAATCAGTCAAACATATGAAACCGCCAGAAGTAATAAAGGTAAAGGTTTATAAAATTTCTGACGGTTTTATTATATGTTACTAAGTATGGAAAATATTTACTAGATATAACATAAGTTAATAAGTATTAATAAGTACGTACTAGACATAACATGAGTTAATAAGTATTAATAAATATTTATTAGATATATCATAAGTTATTAAATACTAAGAAGCATTTTCTAGTTTGAGAGGGTTCTCTATACCAAAATAATCATATAAAGCTGAGCTTATTTCCTCTAAGTTTCCACTTTCAAAAGGAGATTGTAGATTAACTTTTTCTACTACATCTTTAAATCCTGCATCTGTATTTTGATTTAAAAAATCCATATATACATCAACAGCTTTTCTATAGTCACCTTGTGATAACTCCCATATTTGAAGAGATACATCAGATGCAAGACCATAACTTAAATAGTAAAAAGGAACTTGGAAATTATGAGATACAAGTATCCAAAATGGAGCATTTTTATCTTTAAGTATCTTATTAGATACTCCATATTCTTCTTCTAAATCAAAAAATAGTTTATTTATATCATTTAAGCTCATATATGGGTTTTTATATATAATTTCTTGAAACTCATCGTAAAGACAAGCATCAATAATTGTGTTTAAAACAATCGATAAGTGTTCTTTTTTTATTGCTTCAGATTGTTTTCCAAAGAATTCATCAAAATACTTGTAAAATAAAATTTCTAAAGATGTTGAATGAACTTCGCATATATCAATACTTGGCTGTATTGTATTATTTGAGTTAATACTGTTGTAGTAATTAAAAAAATGACCAAACTCATGAGCAAAGCTAGTAACACCTAAAAAAGAATTGTCCCATGTATTAAATAAAAAGGGTGCTTTGTACTTGGTTATATAAGTAGTATAACCTCCAGGTGATTTATTTTTCCCAGAGGAATAATCGTATAAGTCATACTTTTTCATGTAGTTAAAACACTCTTTTAATTTTGGAGATATATCTTCAAGTACTTTATCAAATTTTCTAAATGAACGATTCTTATATGCCTTAATATAAATAGAAGAGTCAGAAGGTTGTGATGTAACTTTCCTATATAATGGAACTATGTACTCTTTTACTTCACTTCTAAATTTTCTTGCATCCTCTTGGGAGTAATCTTTATTTAAATTTAAATAAGCATAATCTGTATAATTCTTAAAGCCTAGCTTAGTTGCTATTTCAGTTCTCGTCTGTACAAGTTCTAAAAAAATATTACCAAATATAGGGTTGTATTTTTTTAAGTAATCTGAATAGATTTTTACATATTCTTCATAAGTGAGATTGGGTTTTGACATGGCTTCTTCAAAGTCTATTTCCATTCCATCTACTGATACAGTAGACTTAGATAATAAGTCTTCATATTTAACAACTAAGTCTTGCTCTTTTTTAAGTAGGCTTTCTACTTCTTCTGAATTAAGCTTTCCAATGTTTTTTAAATAATTAAATCCATCTTTTCCAATTTCTTTTTTTAGTTCTTTAGAAAACTTAGAATTTACAAATGTATCCTGAAAATCTTTGTATGCCATATCGACATCCACAGATTTACTCATAAGGTATTTGTATTCTTTAGAGTAAAATTCATCTGATGAATCAATATTATTTCTAAGTTTTGCTATAGTAAGTGTACTATAAAAGTCTTGGTAAATCTTATCGACATTACTAAATACGTTCAATTGCTCTTTGGCATTTTTACATGTTAAAAGTTTATCGTTATATGTGTTAATATTTTCGCATACTGACTTTATGTCAGGACGCTTATATTCCATTTTTTCAAAAGGAATAGTTCCTCTAACTGAATCTTTTTTTGAATCATTAGTATAATTTTTTATGTATAATGCAAATATAATAAAAATTACAATTAAAATTAGAGAAATAAATAATCTTTTCTTGGATTTAATCATAGAAATCCTCCAATCATGGATATAGTTATTAGTTATTTTACTATATTAAATATAAAAAATGCATATTAAGAAAATTTAATATAAAAATATGGACAAGATTATAGATAATATAAAAATTTAACTTCAAGAAAATATATGAAAATTGTATTGGTAAAATGATAAATAAATTTTAAGTATAAAATACGAAAAACTATTCTACTATTAGACTTATTATATGCAAAAAATATAGAAATTTTTGATGTAATTGAAATTAAAAGACATATATAAAAATTTGCAATATTCTAAACAAAATTTATAAAAATTCATATCATTGTCTTTATACAATATTTATACTATAATAGAGTAATAATTTAGAGGAAAACTCTAAAAATAAACAAATTAAAGGTCTTAACAGTAATGATTTTATGTTAAGGAGGTATAAAGAAAGTTGAAAACAATAGTTAGAAGACTTATTCTCTACGCAGATGGAATGCGACCTACTCAAATAATAGTATCTGGGTTTGCAGCAACTATTTTAATTGGAGCAATATTGTTAACACTCCCGATATCGTCACAGAGTAGAGAGAGTATAGGTTTATTAAATGCTCTATTTACAGCTACTTCAGCGGTTTGTGTTACTGGTCTAGTTATGGTAGATACAGCAACTTATTGGAGTTTATTTGGACAGATAGTAATAATAACATTGATACAAATTGGTGGTCTTGGATTTATGACCGTAGCTACAATGTTTTCACTTATGGCACGAAAAAAAATACAACTAAGAGAAAGATTATTGATACAAGAATCATTAAACCAAGCAGACTTATCAGGGCTAGTAAAACTTACAAGGTTTGTATTAATAATAACTATAACCATAGAGGGAATAGGAGCACTAGTCTTATCAACTGTCTTTATTCCACAATTTGGTTTATCTAGAGGGATATGGTATAGCGTATTTCACGCAATATCAGGGTTTTGTAATGCCGGATTTGACTTAATGGGTAGTGTAAGTGGGCCATTTACATCGCTAAATTCTTATGTAAACAATTTTATAGTATCAATGACTATTTGTGCACTTATAGTGTTAGGTGGATTAGGATTTCCAGTTGTTCTTGATATTGTAAGAAAAAGAAGATTTTCAAAATTAAATGTGCATTCTAAAGTTGTTTTATTTTCAACTGCAATACTTATTTTAGTAGGTGCAATATTTATTTTTCTTATAGAGTTTAACCAAAAGGCCACTATGGCAGATTTACCTGTAAAAGGGAAAATATTATCAGCGATATTTCAATCAGTAACAGCAAGAACTGCTGGTTTTAATACACTTGATTTAGCTACTTTACAAGAAAGTAGTGTATTTATAATGATAATTTTGATGTTTATTGGAGCATCACCTGCATCTACTGGTGGAGGTATCAAAACAACAACATTAGCAGTTTTAATAATTACAGTTAGAAGTTTTTTATCAGGAAAATCTGATATAGAAACTTTTGAGAGAAGACTGGCTCCAACAACTATAAAAAAATCTCTAGGGATATTTGTAATTAGTATATCCGCAGTTATTTTTGGAACTTTGATTATTTCAATAACTCAACCTAAGTTTACACTAGTTCAATCAGCATTTGAGGTTACATCAGCACTAGCTACAGTTGGTTCAAGTTTAGCTGGAAGTGCAAATCTAAATGCTTTAGGTAAGGTTATAATAATAATCTTTATGTTTATGGGGAGAGTTGGTTCTCTTACTTTATTTATGGCTATACTTTCTGGAGGTAGAAGAAAGAGTCAGCCAGTTAGATACGCAGAAGGCAAGATTATGGTTGGTTAGAGTACCATTTATTAGATAAATCTATTAATAATGATATATAATCTAGGAAAATGAACTTAGATATAATCAATTAAATAAATCAATTAATGATAGAAATAATCTAGCAAATAAATTTAGCTATGATTAATAAAATAAAAATATTAAAATTAATTTATCTATATAAAAGTTAATTTAATAGATATTATACAAATTGTGTATTAGGGAGGAAGTTTCGAGATGAAGCAATATATAGTCATTGGATGTGGGAGATTCGGAAGTTCAGTTGCATCTACTATGCATCTTTTAGGACATCAAGTAATGGCAATAGACAAAAATGAAGATTCAGTTCAAAGTATATCTGATAAAGTAACTCATTCACTTATAGTGGATGTTACTGAGGAACAAGCATTAAGATCATTGGGTTTAGGTAACTTTGATGTAGCAGTAGTTGCAATAGGTTCTGATATAAGAGCATCTATAATGGCGACTCTTATAGCCAAAGAAATGGGTGTAGAGTTAATAATATGTAAGGCAAAAGATGAATTGCAAGCCAAAGTTCTTTATAAGATTGGTGCAGATAGAGTTGTATTTCCAGAAAGAGATATGGGAGTAAGAGTTGCACATAATTTAGTTTCTGACAATATATTAGACCATATTGAACTTGACCCAGAATATTCAATTGTTGAAATCGTAACTCCAAATGGTTGGGTTGGTAAAACACTTGTAGAACTTGAGCTTAGAGCTAGATATGAGATAACTGTGCTTGCCATCAAGACTGGTAAAAATATAAATGTGACACCTTCTCCTGATGAGGAACTTACAGCTGGAAGTATATTGGTTATAATTGGTCAAAACACTAGCATAACAGCTATTACATCTGGAAATAAGGGTATAATTAGAAGAAGATAGTTTATTATTTAAGATATATTTGATTGCAATGAAAGTAGATAGTATCATATAATTATGAATAGTTATATGATACTATTTTTATTTTAATCGAGAATAGAGTTTCAATCGAGAATAGAATTTTAATAGAAATAAAGATTTTAGAAGTAGGATAAAGAATAATAAGGAGGTTGTGCTAATATCAAGTTAGCATTTATATAAAATGATTACAACTATAAGCAGTAAGGATAATGAAAGATTAAAATATACTAAAGCATTATTAAAGTCAAAAAATAGAACAAAAGAATCAAAGTTCATAATAGAAGGGTACAGAATAGTAGTGCTTGCACTTGAATGTAATGCAAATCTTGATTATGTATTTATCAATGAGGATTTTGAAAATAAAAAGGAACACATGGAATTATTAGAAAACTTAGATAAAAAAAACACAAATATATATAAGACTACTAATAAAAACTTTAAGGAACTTGTAGACACAGAAAATACTCAAGGTATAATAGGTGTAGTTTCATTTAAGGAAAAAAATTTAAAAGAAAGTATAAATGAAAAAGATAAGTTTGTATTAATTTTAGACAGAATACAAGACCCGGGAAATATGGGAACAATAATAAGGACTGCTGACTCTGCTGGAGTAGATGCAATAATAGCACTAAAGGGATGCGTCGATATATACAATCCAAAAGTAATTAGGTCAACTATGGGCTCTATTTTCGATATGAATATAATCAATGCCATACAAGATGAAACTGTGGATATACTTAAATCACAAGGATTTAATATAGTTTCAAGTTATTTAAATACAGATAATTTTTATGACAAAATAGACTACGGTTCAAAAGTAGCTTTGGTGATAGGAAACGAAGCAAATGGGATAAATGAAGAGCTTGTATCAGAATCTGATATTTTGGTTAAAATACCTATATATGGCAAATCTGAGTCGTTAAATGCAGCAATAAGTTCTGCTATATTGATGTATGAAATAAAAAAATACTTAATTTAATGTATTGTAATAAATATAATGTCGTGTTATAATCTTGAATTAAATAGTAGAGTATCAAAAATAGTCAATATATTTTAAGCATGATTGATAAAAATATTATATGATTGTATTTTAAAATAGTCACAATAAAATAATCATATAGATAATCACAAAATGTAGATATAAATGATATAATACTAAAATAAACAATATAATATTGTAAATGCAATGAAAGAGGAAAGTATTTTGATTAAACTTAGTAAAGAGATAAACACCTAGGCTGGGAGTGTTTTCTAAGAGGTCAGGAGAAGTTCCCTCTAGAGTAACAAAGCTGAAATTTGATAGTAGGCTTTGACGTGAAAAACGCGTTAAGTTTGTTAGAGGTGGTTTGATGATTTTTAGATTGTTAAACTACTAGGGTGGTACCGCGAAACTATAGCCTTTCGTCCCTAGACAGGGATTGAGGGGCTTTTTTTATACAAAAAAACGAAAGGGTGATATGTGTGCAAGAAAAATTACTTGCTTTACGTGAAGCAGCTTTAGCTGAAATAAAAGAGGCACAAAGCATAGAAAATGTAGAAAGTTTAAGAGTTAAGTATTTAGGAAAAAAAGGTGAGATAACTGCCATACTTAAAGAGATGGGTAAATTATCTGCTGAAGAAAGACCAGTAGTTGGAAAAGTTGCCAATGATGTAAGAGAGAATATTGAACTTAGCATAAATTCTAAAAAAGAAGAAATAAATGCTATTGAAAAAGAAAGAAAGTTAAGAGAAGAAGTAATAGATGTTACTCAACCTGGAAAAGTATTGAAAGTTGGAAAGAAACATCCAATAACTCAAATTATAGATGAAGTAACAGATATATTTATCGGAATGGGATTCTCTATAGCAGAAGGTCCAGAAGTTGAAACAGTTGAAAATAACTTTGATGCATTAAATGCTCCTAAAGACCATCCATCAAGAGATATGAGTGATACATTCTATATCAATGATGGTGTATTACTTAGAACTCAAACGTCTCCAGTTCAAGTAAGATCTATGAGAAGCCAAGAGTTACCAATTAAAGTAATAGCACCAGGTAGATGCTTTAGATTTGATTCACCAGATGCGACACATTCACCAATGTTCCATCAAATAGAAGGACTTGTTGTTGGAAAAGATGTTACTATGGCAGAATTTAAAGGAACTATGGATATCTTCGTTGAAAAATTGTTTGGTTCTGATATCAAAACTAAGTTTAGACCTCATAACTTCCCATTTACAGAACCAAGTGCAGAGGTTGATGTTACTTGTTTCAAATGTGGTGGTAAAGGTTGCCCAATGTGTAAGTATGAAGGTTGGATAGAAATATTAGGTTCAGGTATGGTTCATCCAAATGTACTTAGAAATTGTGGAATAGACCCAGAAGTTTACAGTGGATTTGCATTTGGAGTTGGGGTTGAAAGACTTGCAATGCTTAAATATGAAATAGATGATATTAGATTATTATTCGAAAATGATATGAGATTCTTAAATCAATTTTAATTAGGAGGGTGTGTAGATGTTAGTATCTTTAAAATGGCTTAGAGACTATGTCGATATAGACATGGATGTAAAAGAGTTCGCTGATAAAATGACAATGACAGGAACTAAAGTTGAAACAATAGATTATTATGGTGAAGAAGTAGAAAATATATTAGTTGGAAAGATTTTAGAAATAAAACAACATCCAAATGCTGATAAGTTAGTTGTAACTAAAGTAGATGTTGGAGATAAAGTTGTTCAAATAGTTACAGGAGCTACAAATATATCAGAAGGAGATTATATTCCAGTAGCTGTAAATGGTTCTAAATTACCTGGAGGAGTTGAAATTAAACAGACTGACTTCAGAGGTGAATTATCAGATGGTATGATGTGTTCAGCAGCTGAATTAGGTATAGATGAACATTATATTGAAGAATACAAAAGAGGTGGTATATATATTTTAGACCACGAAGACTCTTATGAATTAGGAAAAGATGTAAAAGATGTTTTAGGATTAAATGATGCTTTAATAGATTTTGAATTAACTTCAAACAGACCTGACTGCAAATGTATGATGGGGATAGCTAGAGAAGCAGCTGCAACTATAGGAACAAAAGTAAAATATCCTGAAATAGAAGTAAAAGAAAGTGACGAGGAAATAGACTTCAAAGTTGAGATAGATAATCCAGATTTATGTAGAAGATATGTTGCTAGAATGGTAACTGATGTAAAAATAGAACCTTCTCCATACTGGATGCAAAGAAGACTTACAGAAGCAGGTGTAAGACCTATAAGTAACATAGTTGATATAACAAACTTTGTAATGTTAGAGCTTGGTCAACCACTTCATGCTTTTGATATAAATCAAGTAGAAACAGGAAGAATAGTAGTAAGAACTGCTAAAGATGGAGAAAAGCTTGTAACACTAGATGATGTTGAAAGAACATTAGACAAAGATATGTTAGTTATAACAAATGGAGAAAAATCACTTGGTCTAGCTGGTGTAATGGGTGGTGCAAACTCAGAAATAACTGACAAGACAAAGACTGTACTTTTCGAAAGTGCCAATTTCAAGCCAGAAAACATAAGAATGACAGCTAAAAAAGTGGGAATTAGGTCAGAAGCATCTTCAAGAAATGAAAAAGCCTTAGACCCTAATCTTGCAGAAATAGCAGCAAATAGAGCTGTACAACTTGTTGAAATGTTAGGTGCTGGAAAAGTATTAAAAGGAACTGTTGATGTATATCCAAATAAACCAGAACCTAAAAAATTAGTAGTAAATCCTCAAAGAATCAACCATCTTTTAGGTGTAGATGTACCAATGGAACAATTTGTAGGAATTTTAGAATCATTAGAATTTAAATGCAATTTAATTGCTGATGATAAGCTAGAAGTAGATGTACCAAGTTTCAGAACAGATATGGAGCAAGAAGCTGATGTATGGGAAGAAATAGCTAGAATTTATGGATTTGAAAATATACCTTCTGTACAATTAGAAGGAAATACAACTGCAGGGGTTAAAACTCCAAAACAAAAATTCATGGAAGCGCTAAAAAATAATTCAACTGCTGTAGGATTAAATGAAATATTAACATATTCATTTGTAAGCCCTAAGGGAGTTGACAAGATAAGAGTACCAGAAGGTAATATAAAGAGAAACTTTGTTAAGTTGATGAACCCATTAGGAGAAGAAACTTCTGTAATGAGAACTACTTTAATACCAAATATGTTAGATGTTTTATCAACTAATATATCTCATAAGATAGAAGAAGTATCAGCATTTGAGTGTGGACATATATTCACACCACAAGATTCAGAACTTCCTATGGAAGCAAATAGAATGTGTGTAGGTATGTATGGTAAAGATGTAGATTTCTTTGCATTAAAGGGAGCTATAGAAACTGTACTTGTAAATGTAGGATTTAAAGATTATGAAATTGAACCTCAAGATAATAATACTACCTTCCACCCTGGTAGATGTGCTAAAATAGTGTATAATAATAAATATGTAGGTACATTAGGTGAATTGCATCCAGATGTTATAGAAAACTACAATCTAGGGCAAAGAGTTTATGTTGCTGAAATAGATATTGATTTTGTATTTGATAATTCTGATAGAACAAAGAATTATGTACCATTACCAAAATATCCATCTACATCTAGAGATATAGCTCTTATTGTTAAGGATGATGTATTTGTAAAACAAATAGAAGATATAATAAAGGAAAATGGTCAAGGATTAGTAGAAAGCTACAAATTATTTGATGTTTACAAAGGTTCTCAAATAGAAGCTGGATATAAATCAATTGCATATTCAATAACTTATAGAAGTAAAGATAAAACTCTAACAGATGAAGAAGTAGCTAAGGTGCATGATAAGATATTAAGTGAATTAAGCAAAAAATTGAATGCTAACTTAAGATCAAATTAACAACTAATGTCGGGGAGGTTAGGATGAACAAAGTAATGGTAAAAATCCATGGCGCTGAGTATCCAATGGTTGGAGACAAGTCAGAGAAATTTATGATTAGTATTGCTGATTTTGTTGACAAAGAAATGGATAAGATAACACGTCAAAACCCGAAGCTAAGCTTATCAGTTGCTGCAATATTAA
The DNA here is from genome assembly GCA_020641055.1 of Clostridioides sp. ES-S-0010-02. Classification (NCBI taxonomy): domain Bacteria; kingdom Bacillati; phylum Bacillota; class Clostridia; order Peptostreptococcales; family Peptostreptococcaceae; genus Clostridioides; species Clostridioides sp. ES-S-0010-02. Next base: position 3,611,001 of record CP067345.1, on the reverse strand, counting down.
CTGCATTAAATATATCAGACCTTTTATTTGAATGTTCAGATGAAAATGAGAGGTTGATTAAAGCTAATGAAGAATTGAGCAAGAAGGTTGGTTCATCCAACGAAGAACTTCAATTAGAAATCAAATCTTTAAAACTTACAATAGCAGAAAAAGAAGCAGAAAATCGTGAAACTGAAGCTAAAATGAAAGAGTTAATTGAGATTATAGAAAATAAAAAGCAAGAAATATTTGAACTTAGTAATACAACAGAAGGCTCTAAAGCCGAGTTAGATGCTTATAAAAACAAGATAGAAGAGTTAACTGCTCAGCTTGAAGAATCAAATGAAAGAGCTACTATAGCTGAAAATTTAGCTTCTGAGTTTCAAAACAAGGCTTATGATTTACAGCTAAAATGTACAGGGTTAAATAATGATGTAAAAAACGTGGAATAAATTAAAAGATTTGCTGTCTCTTGTTTTTTGAGACAGCTTCTTTTAATTTATAAATAATAAATATAAATAACATGTAATGTATACATATAACTAGTGTATAAATAATATGTAAATATAAAATTTTTTTAAAATATTAAAATAAAAAATAATATCTAAAAGAATTTTGATTTGGTATCTATCAATAGAAAGTGAGATGTTCATATATGACAAAACAGAGCCAGATGTCTGAATCATTCTTCTTATGCGCTTTATTGGCAATAACAGGAGGATTTTTAGATATTTATACTTATGTAGTAAGAGGAAAAGTATTTGCTAATGCACAGACTGGAAATATAGTTTTATTTGGTCTTAACATAGCAGAAGGTAATGTCAGGAAATCTTTTTATTATTTTATTCCTATTTTGGCTTTTATTTTAGGGGTGTTGATAGCAGAAAAAATAAGAAATCATTTTAAAAATAATAATAAAAAGATTCATTGGCGACAAGTTATCATTGGAATTGAAATGATTACTATACTTATTGTTTCTTTTATTCCTCAAGGAAAATTTAATATGTTTGTAAATGTTGCTATATCTTTCATTTGTTCAATGCAAGTTGAGAGTTTTAGAAAGGTAAATGGCAACACATTTGCAACAACAATGTGTACTGGTAATTTAAGAAGTGCTACAGAAACACTATTTCATTATGTGCAAACTAAAAATATTTTTATGATAAAGAAGAGTTTGCAGTATTATGCTATTATTATATTCTTTATTTTGGGAGCTATTTTGGGAACTGTTTTTACAAAGATTTTTGTGGAAAAATCTATATTAATATGTTTCCTTATTTTATCAGTAGTCTTTATAGTTATGTTTATCAATAAAGATGATTCTTTTAATTTAAATTAACAAAACAATAGAGTCATTATTTGATATACTTTAAATATAGTAAGTAGTATATAAATTTAGTGTAAATGTGTAAATTATAGACATGATAACATTAAGTTTAACAAGTATATATAGAGGAGAAAAATATGAAAAAAATAGAATTACTTGCACCAGTTGGCTCTTTTGATTCCTTGAAAGCAGCAGTACAAAATGGGGCAAATGCTGTGTACTTAGGTGGAAAAGACTTTAGTGCGAGAGCATCTGCAAATAACTTTGATAGAAATGAGTTGATTGAAGCTGTTAAATATTGTCATATAAGAGGAGTACAAGTATTTGTCACTGTAAATACATTGATAAAACAGTATGAGATAGAAGATTTTGTCGAGTATGTAAAATTTTTATATGATATAGATATTGATGCATTAATAGTTCAAGATATAGGTATGGCAAGGCTTATAAAAAAATTACTACCTGATTTTGAATTACATGCAAGTACTCAGATGGTAGCTCATTCGCTAGAAGATGTAAAATACCTTCAAAGCGTAGGATTTGATAGAGTAGTTTTGGCAAGAGAATTAAATGTTGATGAGATAAAATGGATTTGTGAAAATACAACTGTAGATGTAGAAGTATTTGTGCATGGGGCTTTATGTGTATGTTATTCAGGTCAATGTCTTATGAGTAGTATGATAGGAAACAGGTCTGGAAACAGAGGAAGATGTGCACAACCATGTAGACAAAAATATGAGTTAATAGATATAAATACAGGTGAAGTTGTAAATAGTAATGGAGATTACTTATTAAGCCCTAGAGATTTAAGTACTATAGAAGATTTAGACAAAATAATCGAAGCAGGGGTATTATCTCTAAAAATTGAAGGAAGAATGAAAAAGCCAGAATATGTAGCTACTGTAGTTTCAGGATATAGAGAAGCGATTAATGAGTTTATAAGTGAGAATAAAATAAATATTTCTGAGGAAATAATAAATAATTTGTATACTATCTTCAATAGAAAGTTTACTAAAGGATATATATTAGGTGAAGTTGGTAAGGATATAATGAATTCTGATAGACCTAACAATCAAGGTCTATATGTTGGAAAAGTCTTAGACCATAATAGAAAAACAAAGAGACTTAGAGTGATACTAGAGAATACCCTTAAAAAAGGAGATGGAATCAACTTAGGTGGAGGAACTATTGGAAGAATTATAAAAGATGGAGAGATAACTACAATAGCACACAAAGGAGATTTAATCGAATTAGATTTTATTGGGGAAGCAAAGAGAAATCAACTTATATTCAAGACTTCAGACAGTGAATTAATGGACAAAGTACAGTCTACATTTCAGCAAGATAAAGAACTTATAAAAACTAACATAAATGCAAAAGTAAGTATTAAACTGGGTGAAAAGCCAGTACTCTCTATAAGTGATTTTTGTGGTAATAAAGCAGTTGTAGAGGGTGAAAAGGTAGCTGAAAAAGCTATAAAAGTTGCTTTAAGTGAAGAAAAAATCGAAACACAGATTCAAAAACTTGGAAATACGCCTTATAAATTAAAAGATATAGACATTGATTTAGACGAAGGTGTAAGTATACCTATAAGTATATTAAATCAAATGAGAAGAGATTGTATTGAGCTTTTGGATGAGGAAAGAATAAGGATAAAAGAGAGAAGATTTAAGGAAAGTAAATTAAAATATAAACCAGCTAAAATAAATCGACATAAAGAATTTAATACAACTCCTAAACTTAGAGTTAAAGTTAAGAATTTAGAGCAATTAGAAGCAGTACTAAAATATAATGTAGATTTAATTTATTATGAAGATATAAATACGCTATTTGAAGCTTTGGAAATAGCTTCAAGTATTTCTAAAGAATCAGTTAATTTAAGTTCAAATATAGATAGTGTAAATTCTTCATTAAATATAGATGATGTAAATGTTTCAAGTGAAAGAACATCTAGCTTTGAAGATAGATTAATCTATTCAGCACCAAGAATTATTAGAAATAGAGAATACAAACAGTTTGAAGTATTAGATAATATAAAAGGGCTTAATAAAATTCAAATTGGTAATTGGGGTTCTATGGATTATTTTAAAGATAAAAATCTAAATATAGATTGCTATTTGAATACTTTTAATAGTGAAAGTATAAATCACTTTAGGGATACAGGAGCAAGTACGGTTTGTTTATCACAGGAGTTAAATTTAAGTGAAATTGAACAAACATTAAAATATACAGATGCAGAAATTGAAGCAGTGATATATGGATATACGCCTATGATGGTCACAGAATACTGCCCTATGGGGGTTGTTGTTAGAGATTGTAAAAAAGATAAGAGAGTAGCTAAATGTAAGGAGAGCAGTTATGCTCTAAGAGATTTTACAGATGCAAGTTATAGGATAACACAAGATATATTCTGTAGAAGCACTATTTACAATTCAAAGGTAACATGTATGTTGGATAATCTTTATGAATTAGATGAGATTGGAGTAGATGTATTTAGAATAGATTTTACAGTGGAAAATAGTGAAATGGTAGAGAAAGTTATTGAAGCTCATATTGAGGTTTTAAACAATAATTATAAACTTGGAGAAAAAGCTACTAACTTATATAAGCAATTGGATGAAATTGGAACAGTTGCAGGACACTACTATAAAGGTGTAGAATAGATATAACATGAAAAATATACATAAATATATAAAAACTCTTGAATTTATGTGTATTAATATATAAAAATATCATATCTATGAAAAAACAGGGGGATTACTGAAAATGAGAGAAGAAGCTTTAGACATTTTATTTAAGTATTTAGAAACTGATAGAATGAGAAAACATTGCTATGCAGTTGAAGCAGTTATGAAAGATTTAGCCAAAAGACTAGAGCCAGAGAAAGAAGAAAAATGGGCGGTTGCAGGTCTTTTACATGATTTGGATTCAGATATAGTTGGAAGAAAGCCAGGAGAAATCTGTGAAGGTCATGCAACAACAACTGTAGAACTTCTCAAAAAAGAAAATTTTGGTGATGAAGAAATGTATAGAGCAATACTTGGTCATCATGATGGTATGGGGGTTACAAGAACTAGTTTAATGGAAAAAGCTATATATGCAGCAGACCCTATAACTGGATTTATAACTGCAATAGCTTTAGTTTATCCAGATAAAAAACTTACGAGTGTAAAGACAAAATCTGTAATTAAAAGAATGAAAGAAACAAGATTTGCTTCAAATGTAAATAGAGATGCAATGAGAAGTATAGAAGATATAGGGATTCCATTTGATGAATTTGCAGAGCTTTCTCTTAATGCAATGAAAAATATTAGTGATGTACTTGAAAACAATGAAAATGAGTAAATAAGGAAAATAACAATAAATTTAAAAATGTGAATTGACAATAATTAGTTTAAATAAATGACTATAATTAATATAAACTTAAGGTCAACTTGTTAATAATTGACTGCAATGAGTAATTATAGTGATTCTTTGCATCAGTAATTATAGTAATAAACTTAAATATATAAAATAAGTAAATGAAAAATAGAAAAGAGAAAGTAAGGCGAAGTATATGAAACTTACGACTATTTGTTATATAGAAAAAGATAGTAAGACTTTAATGTTGTATAGAAATAAGAAGAAAGATGATGTACATGAAGGTAAGTATGTAGGTGTTGGTGGCAAATTTGAGCAGGGAGAAACACCAGAAGAATGTATAGTTAGAGAAGTTAAAGAAGAAACAGGTCTTACTCTTAAGTCATTAACATACAAAGGATTGATAACTTTTCCAAAATTTAAAGATGAAGAAGATTGGTATATGTTTTTGTATTTTTCAGATGAATTTGAAGGAACTTTATCTAACAAAGATTTAGATAATTGTAAAGAAGGCAAGTTACTTTGGGTTGATAATGATAAAATATTTGACTTAAATATGTGGGAAGGCGACAGATTATTTTTAGATTGGGCTAAAAAAGGCAAAATTTTTAGTGCAAAGATAACATATGATAATGGTAAATTGAAAGATTACAGTGTAAATTTTTTAGATTAATTAAAAAATTAAAGCCTATGTATTGTTAAAAAAATAAAAATTGACTAGGACAACTATTTGATTTATACTAGAGTAAAAATTTTAAAATGGAGGAATAATCTGGAATGATAGACATAAATTTAGACAAATGTGTAGGATGTGGTATGTGTGAGTCAGACTGCCTTGTAAATGCAATAAGGGTTAAAGAAGATAAAGCAAAGGTGAAAAATATTCTCTGTATTAATTGTGGTCACTGTATGGCTATATGTCCAACAGATGCAATAGAAATGCAGGGATTTGATAAAAATGAAGTATTAGAATTCAATCATGAAAATTTTGAACTAGAGCCTGAAAAATTACTAAACTTTATCAAATTTAGAAGAAGTATAAGAAGCTATAAAGACATAGAGGTAGAAGAAGAAAAAATAAAAAACATAGTAGAAGCAGGAAGATACACACCAACAGGTGGAAATAGACAACCAATAAGATACATATTAGTAAAAGAAAAACTAAAAGAAGTAAAAGAATTAGCAATAGAAGGGCTTTATAACTTGGCATTAAATACTGATGATGAAGACCCTGTACGTTCTATATATAAAAATACATTTAAGAGAATGTACAAAAGATATAAAGAAGAAGGATATGATTCTCTATTCTATGATGCACCATTACTTATGGTAGTTGTTGGTGATACTTCTTTAGGAGGAAGTGTATATGTAGATGGTGGATTAGCTGCGTCTAATATGGAGCTTATGGCTTATTCTCAAGGATTAGGAATGTGCTACAATGGATTCTTTGTTATGGCATCAAATGTAGAGCCAAAGTTAAAGGAATTATTGGGAATGAATGATAATGAAGCAGTTATAACTTCATTTATATTGGGATACCCAAGTGTAAAATATAAGAGAACTGTAAATAGAAATAGTGCTAAATTTGAAATAAGATAGAACTTAGAATGTATTATATACTCAAGATTAGCACAAGATAATGTATACATTTAATATAGTAAATTTGTTGTAATAATCAAATAAATCAGTTATAATCTAGGTATATTGTATATGGTGAGGATATTTAAATTTTTAAGTAAATTTTTATATCCTTTTTTATGCTAATCTACTTTTTCATATCTAAAAGTTTAAGTAGTAATTTGCATTGTAAATCTTAATTATATGGAGGATTGGTGTAGTGAATTCAAAAAAATTACTTTTATTAATTATTGTAATTGCATCCATATTCACTTCTTGCATATTTCCTTTTAATGTCAATGCTCTAGGTAGTGATAATCGTACTATTCGGGTTGCTTATCCTATTCAAAAAGGGTTAACTGAACTAGATAAACAAGGTAAGTACTCTGGATATACATACGAATATCTGTTAGAAATTGCACAATATACTGGATGGAATTATGAATTTGTTCAAGTATCTGGTGATGAAAATGAAGTTCTTACAAAACTAATGAAAATGTTAGAAAAAGGTGAGATTGATATAATGGGAAGCATGTTATACAATGAGCAGATGGAAAAATTGTATAATTATGCAGGTAATAGTTATGGAGTAGTAAATACAGTATTACAAGTATTATATGAAAATACAGCTATTGATAGTATAAGTTTAGAAGCTATGAAAGAAATTCGTATTGCTGTAATAGAGAATTCTAATACTAGGCTTAAAGAATTAAATGAATATTGCAAGATGAATTTAATATCACCTAAATTGGTATATTGTAAGTCACAAGAAGAACAATTACAAGCACTAAAGGTTGGTGAAGCAGATGCACTGCTTAATGTGAGTGTGAGTCCAATGGAAGGTGTGCGTACTATAGCTAAATTCTCACCAAAGCCATTCTATTTTATTACACCTAAAGGAAGTACAGACTTAACTCAAAGACTCAATTCAGCAATTAATAATATCGAACAGACAGACCCATATTTTTCGACTGCTTTGTATGAAAAATATTTTACACCAGAAAATAGTAAGATGATTTTGTCTGATGATGAAACTACATATATTAAAGATATAGATACATTAAAAGTTGGAGTACTTTTAAATAAGCCACCATTTCAAAACATAGATAAAAAAACGGGCGAATTAAAGGGTATATCAATAGATTTATTAAATCACATATCTGATAAAACTAGATTGAAGTTTGAACTGGTGCCTGTAAAGTCCCAAAAAGATTTGGATAAAATGACTAAAAATCATGAAATTGATATTGTAGCAGGAATGATTTATGATTATGAAGATTCTCGTAAACACAATGTGACTATGTCTCGACCATTTGTTTCCACCCAATATATTATGATGATTAATAACAAATTAAATGAAAATAGTTTAGATGGAAAACGTCTAGCTCTACCTAAAGGGACTGGTTATGATAATTATTTTAATGGGGATGTCATATGGTATGATACTTTGGAAGAGTGTATAGAAGCTGTTAACAAAGGGTTTGCAGATTATACTTATGGAGAAGGATATTCTATACAGTACTATATTAATCAACCTAAGTACAAAAACGTACGTTTAGTTCCACAGACTTATGAATCACAGAGTATTTGCTTTGGAATAGTTAAACCAAGTAAGCAGGAATTATTGGGTATATTTAATAAAGCTATTATAAGCATTCCATCAGAAAAGATGCAATCAATTATCTATCAAAACACTACATATAGACAAGACTTTTCACTACTTTATATTATGCAACAAAATCCAATTGAAACTATTTTAATAGTTGCTAGTTTATTACTTTGCATTATTGGAGGTATGGCATGGAGCCTGCATACACGTAAAAGTATGAATCAGAAAATATCTTTGGAACTTAAAAAGCATGCTGAAGTTTATGAAATGGCAAGTGAATACTTTTTTGAATATGATTATAAACGAGATAAATTGATAGTTTCTATGAAAGGGAAAGGAATTAGTACTTATTATGGTATAAGTAAGAGTGCTATGAGTGAGATTGAAATAGAACATAATAAAAAGTTTTTTGATGTAATCAAGTCACAGGAGAATGGGACGACTGAAATGTATTCTATATGCGCTGATGGTAGTTGTCACTGGATTAGAATTACTTCAAAAATAATTTATAATGAAAAAAGTGTACCAGTGTATGTAATTGGAAAAATATCTAATATTGATTCTGAAAAAGAGGAAAAAGATAAGTTACTGGATAAGGTTCAAAAAGATGGCTTAACAAATATTCTTAATTCAGCATATATTAGAAAGTTAACTACAGAAAGTTTATCTAATTTATCTCCTAACAAAAATGGAGCTTTGTTAATTTTAGATATTGATTATTTTAAGTCTATTAATGATACTTATGGGCATTTAATTGGAGATAAAATATTAATTGATGTTGCAAAAGTACTTGCTAGAAGTTTTGAAAAAAATGATATTGTTGGTCGATTGGGTGGAGACGAGTTTAGTATCTATATTAAAGATATAATAAATAAGGAAGAACTTGTCAATAAATGTAATGAAGTATATAAACAAATTCACCTCATAAAACTGCCAAGTGGAAAAAGCATATCTATAAGTATGGGTGTAGTAATAACAAAATATGGACAGAAATATGACGAATTATATCAAATGGCAGATGATGCTCTTTATGATTCTAAGAAGCAAGGAAGAAATAAATTTAAAATAGTAGGAGTATAATTTTTAGTAAGATTTACTATAAAAATTGTAAATAAGATACAATTGAACGAGTTTTGTATAATTGTACATAAAAGAGATGTATTAATTTATATAAGATTCAGTATAAAAATATAATAAATTTTTAAATAAAAAGTATCTAATAAATCTTTTTAAAGTAAAAATAATAAAGCCCAATGACGTATGTTATTATCATCATTAGGCTTTATTTCTATGAATTAATACTAAAATTAAACTTGATGCTAACATTAGTATTAATTTACAGGTTAATTTTATATGGATTTACTTAGAATTAAAATCTGCTTCTTAAAACTTAGTCTTAATATTGGTTCATAGATTTTAATATTTCAATAACATAATCCCAAACATTAGCAATAGAAGGTATACTAACGTGTTCTTTTGGAGTATGAACATCAAACATATCTGGTCCTATAGAGATAGCTTCAGCATGAGGAAGTTTATCAAGTAATAATCCACACTCAAGACCAGCATGTAGAGCCATAACAGTAGGAACTTTACCAGTTAATTTCTCATAAGTTTCACTACATATTTTTTCTAATTTAGAACCTTTTTTAAATTCCCAAGCTGGATATTGAGATGTAAGACCATAGTCAGCACCTAAAGCTTGAGCTAAAAGTCTTATTCTATCAGCTATCTCATCTCTAATAGACATAACAGAACTTCTAACAGAAGTTAAGAATTCAATAGTTGATTCTTTAGTTTCAATTATAGCAAAGTTAGTAGAACTTTCAACTAATCCTTCTATATCAAGACTTACAGATTGAACACCATGAGGAGTTAAGCTTGACATTTGAATAACTTTTTCTTTGCAGTCTTTAGTAAGAGCTTTAGTTGCAGAAGTTTCAACTACTGAATAAGCCATATCAGGGTCAGAAGTAGTAAACTCATGTTTAAATGCAGTTAAAATATCATTTATTTGTTTTTTAGCAGATTCAACATCAGCTTTATCAACAGCTATTATACATTTAGCTTCACGAGGTATAGCATTATGCTTAGTACCACCATCAACTGAAACTAATTCGTAATCAACATCTAGTACGCTTAATACTCTAGCTATTGCTTTGTTAGCATTTGCTCTTTGTAAAACAATTTCCATACCAGAATGTCCACCTAATAATCCAGTAACTTCAACTAATAAAGCTTGCTTGTCAGCTCCAACTTCTTTGTACTCAACAGGTAGACTAACAACACAAGTTTTACCACCAGCACAACTAACTAATAGATATCCTTCTTCCTCGGAGTCCATGTTTAGGATATATTGACCTTTGATTAAGCTTGGGTCTAATGCATCAGCACCATTCATACCATCTTCTTCATTAACAGTAACTAAAACTTCTAATGCTGGATGCTCTAAAGTATTATCTTCTAATATAGCCATACCCATAGCAACAGCGATACCATTGTCAGCTCCAAGAGTAGTTCCAGTAGCGTATATCATATCACCATTAATTCTTAATTTTATAGGGTCTTTAAGAAAATCATGTTCAACATTCTTTTCTTTTTCACAAACCATATCCATATGTCCTTGAAGAACTACTCCTGGACAATTTTCATATCCTTTTGTAGCAGGCTTTCTTATTATTATGTTTAAACTTTCATCCTGGATAGTTTCAAGCCCTAAATTTTTACCAAAGCTAAGTAAATAATCACTTATGCCTTTCTCGTTTCCAGAACCTCTAGGAATTTGAGATATTTTCTCAAAGTTTTTAAAAACATTTTCTGGTTTTAATCCTTCTAATACGTTTCCCATGACTTGTGTTCCTCCTTAATTTATCTATATAAGTAGCTATTTTTATAAAATAAGCTAAAATAAACTCCTTTAAAAAATATTAAAGAAGATTTTTTAACAGATTATATTACAAATAAAGCATGTTTATGTATAATATATAGATAGCTACATACATAGTATAATACAAAATATGTTTAAAATATATCTAAAAGAGAAAAAATATAATAAATTTAGAAATAAAAAAGAAATAAAACTTGCAGTTTTTATTGAAAATGCTTGGAAAGCATACATTTTAAATATTAAAGAAAAAAGTTAAAATATTGAGGATGGTGAATATAGAAAAATGAATGAGAAATCGTTAAGAGTTCTAGAATACAATAAAATAATAGATTTATTAAAGAAGAAAGCCTCATCTTCTTTAGGTCTAAAATATATAGAAAGTTTAGTTCCAAATACTGATTTTGTAGAAGTAAAGTCCATGCTAGAAGAAACTAGTGAAGCTCAATCAATTATTATAAAGAGAGGTTCAGTAGGTTTGGATGGTATTCATGATATAGAAGATAAGGTTAAAAGAGCCTATATAGGTGCATCTCTTGACCCAGGAAGTTTAATTATGATAGCGGATACTTTAAGAGTAGCTAGAAGATTAAAAAATAGTCTATCTAGCAGTGATGAAGAAGATTTTAATTATCCAATAATACAATCTCTATCAAATTCTCTATATGTATATAAAGATATAGAAGAACAGATATACAATGCGATAATAAGTGAAGTAGAAATATCTGACAATGCTTCAAGTACACTTAGAGATATCAGAAGAAGAATAGCTCAAAAAAATCAATCCATTAGGTCTAAATTAAATTCAATAATAAGTTCAACTACTTATCAAAAATACTTACAAGATGCCATAATTTCTCTAAGAGGTGATAGATTTGTAGTACCTGTAAAATCTGAATATAGGTCGCAAGTAGCTGGTATAGTACATGACCAGTCATCTTCTGGTGCGACACTTTTTATAGAGCCAATGACTATAGTAGAGATGAACAATGAGTTAAGACAGCTAAAATTAGGAGAGCAAGAAGAGATAGAGAGAATTTTATCAGAACTTTCTGCAATGGTTGGAGAAGTAAGTGAAGATTTGATATCCAATCAAGAGATACTTGGAAGATTAGACTTTGCATTTTCAAAAGGAAAACTTTCTATACAAATGAGAGGTATAGAGCCTACATTAAATGAGGATAAATATTTAAATATAAAAAATGGAAGACATCCACTATTAGATAAGAAAAAAGTAGTGGCAAATACTATTTATTTAGGAAGAGACTTCCACACATTGGTAATAACAGGTCCAAATACAGGTGGTAAAACAGTTACAATAAAAACTGTAGGTTTATTTGCACTTATGACACAAAGTGGACTTCACATACCTGCTGATTATGGAAGTAGTATGTGTGTATATGATAATGTATTTGCAGATATAGGAGATGAACAAAGTATTGAGCAAAGTTTATCTACATTTTCATCTCACATGACAAATATAGTATCAATACTAAAAACCGTAACAGCAGACTCTTTAGTTATATTTGACGAATTAGGAGCAGGAACAGACCCTGTTGAGGGAGCTGCACTTGCAATAGCAGTATTAGAAGATATAAACTCTGTAGGAGCGAAATGTATAGCAACTACTCACTATAGTGAACTTAAAAATTATGCTCTTACTAAATCTGGTGTAGAAAATGCAGCAGTTGAATTTGATATAGAAACTTTAAGTCCAACATATAAGTTACTTATAGGTGTTCCTGGAAAATCAAATGCGTTTGAGATTTCCAGAAAACTTGGACTTAGTGACTATGTAATTTCACGTGCCAAAGAATATATAAACACAGATAACATAGCTTTAGAAGATGTATTACAAAATGTTGAAAAGAACAGAATCAAAGCTATTGAAGATAGAGAAGAAGCTGAGAGATTGAAGGAAGAGATAGAAAGACTAAAAGTAGAATACGACGAAAAACTTGAAAAATTAGTTACTCAAAGAGATAAGATGATTGAAAAGGCTAAATCAGAAGCATTTTCAATAACAAGACAAGCTAAGGAAGAAGTAGACCTTATAATAAAGGAACTTAGAAGTTTAGAACAAGAAAGAGCTTCTAAAGAAAAAAATCGTAAAATAGAAGAACTTAGAAAAGAATTGACTAGTTCTATGGGAAGTCTTCAACCGACAGTAAAAAGTATGATAGTTCCAAAAGTTTCAAGTAAAGAAATAAAAGACCTAAAACCAGGGGAAGAAGTTAGAGTAATAACTTTAAATCAAAATGGTAGTGTGGTTTCTGTAGACAAAAAGAGAAAAGAAGCAGTAGTGCAAATTGGTATAATGAAGATGACTCTACCTTTTAAATCTTTACAAAAATCTCACAAGGATGTTTCAAAACACGTTACTAAATCAACAAGAAATATCATAAGGGCAAAATCTGGAAATATAAAAAGTGAAGTTGACCTTAGAGGTTTAAATTTAGAAGAAGCTATAATGGAAGTCGAAAAATATCTAGATGATGCATATGTAGCAGGTCTAGAATCTGTAACAGTAATACATGGAATTGGTACAGGAGTGCTAAAATCAGGACTACAAGACATTTTAAGAAAAAATAGACATGTAAAATCACAAAGAGGTGGCCAGTATGGAGAAGGTGGAGCAGGAGTAACAATTGTTAAACTAAAATAATTTGTATAGGAGCACATTTTTATGATATTAGTATCTGCATGTTTAATAGGAATAAATTGTAAATATAGTGGCGATAATAATGAAAATGAAGAAGTAAAAGAATACCTAAAAGGTAAAGATTTTACTCTTGTATGTCCAGAACAGTTAGGTGGTTTATCTACACCAAGACCTCCTGCTGAGATAGTTGATGGAAAAGTAATCACAAAAGAAGATAATAAAGATGTAACAGAAAACTTTGTAAGAGGGGCTGAAGAAACTCTAAAAATAGCAAGATTATATGTATGTAGCGAAGCAATACTAAAAGAGGGTAGCCCCTCTTGTGGATGTAATCTAGTGTATGATGGTAGTTTTTCAGGCAAAAAAATACCAGGGAAAGGTATCACAGCAAAGTTACTGGAAGAAGAAGGAATAAAAGTCAAGAGTGAAAAAGACTTATAGAAAAGCAATAATCGTATAGATAAAAACTGTAATTATAGTATTTTTAATATATACAGAAAACATAATTATTAAAGTGTTTTGCCCTGTAATGAAATACTTGAAAAAACACTAAATTTGATTTAACATAAAGAGATAAGCACAATATAAACCAGGAACAATGTAGAGAGGAGCAACAAGATGCAAGATTTCAAGGTAGCAATATCAAATTGCCTTAAAGAGAAAATAGAAGAACTGTCGATAGAAGAGATAGAGGCACTTATAGAAGTTCCACCAAACAAGGACATGGGTGACTATGCTTTTCCATGCTTTAAATTAGCTAAAGTATTTAGAAAAGCTCCAAACATGATAGCAAGTGAATTAGCAGAAAGTATAGAAGCTAGTGGAGAGATAACAAAAGTAATACAATTAGGCGGATATGTGAATTTCTTTGTAAACAAATCTCAATTAGCAGAAACTGTAATCAAAAAAGTATTAGATGAAAAAGAAAATTATGGTCGTAGTGATTTTGGAAAAGATAAAACTGTAATAGTTGAATACTCTTCTCCAAATATAGCAAAGCCTTTCCATATAGGGCATATAAGAACTACAGTAATAGGTAATGCTCTATATAAGATATATGAATCACAAGGATACAAAACTATAAGAATAAATCATTTAGGTGACTATGGAACTCAATTTGGTAAGTTAATAGTGGCCTTTAAAAAGTGGGGAGAAAAGGAAGTAGTAGAATCTAATCCAATCCCAGAATTATTAAAATTATATGTAAGATTCCATGAGGAAGCAGAACAACATCCAGAAATGGAAGATGAAGCAAGAGCATGGTTTACTAAATTAGAAAATGGTGACGAAGAAGCAAAAGAATTATGGCAATGGTTTAGAGATGAAAGTCTAAAAGAATTTAGTAGAGTATATAAACTTTTAGATATAGAATTTGATTCTTTAGCAGGTGAAAGTTTCTATTCTGATAAGATGGACAGAGTAATAGAGTTGTTAGAAGAGAAAAATCTTTTACAAGAGTCTAAAGGTGCAAGAATCGTTGATTTAGAAGAATATAAGATGCCACCAGCTCTTATTACTAAGAATGATGGCTCAACATTATATATGACAAGAGATTTAGCTGCAGCAATATATAGAAAAGAAACTTATGATTTTGATAAGTGTATATATGTAGTTGGTTCTCAACAAAACCTACATTTCCAACAATGGTTTAAAGTAATTGAACTTATGGGATATGAATGGGCAAAAGACTTAGTGCATGTTGGATTTGGTATGGTAGCTCTTGAAGAAGGGACTATGTCAACTAGAAAAGGAAGAGTTGTATTTTTAGAAGATGCATTAAATCAAGCTATAGATAAAACTAAGGATATTATACTAACTAAAAACCCAGATGCTAAAAATGTAGATGAAATATCTAAACAAGTAGGTGTTGGAGCTGTAGTATTCCAAGAACTATCTAATAGTAGAATAAAAGACTATACTTTCTCATGGGAAAGAACATTAAGCTTTGATGGAGAGACTGGGCCATATGTTCAATATACACATGCTAGATGTTGTGCAGTTTTAAGAAAAGCAAAAGAAGAAATCACTTCTGATATAGATTATAGTCTATTGGCTGATGAAGATAGTGCAGAAGTTCTTAGAGTTATAGAGTCATTTAATAAAAATATTTTACTTGCTCTAAAGAAGAATGAGCCGCATATAGTTACAAGATTTATGCTAGATTTAGCTCAAGCGTTTAATAAATTTTATCATGACAATCCAATTTTAGTGGAAAATTTAGAGATTAGAAAATCGAGACTTGCTTTGGTACAAGCCACAAAACAAACTTTAGAAAATTCTCTGAAGCTGTTGGGAATGCACGCTCCAGAAAGAATGTAATACAACAAAATGTTGAAATAAAAAGAATAAAATTGAACTTAGTACGCAATTTGTATAACTGTAGAATATAGGGATGTCGAAAACTGATGCTTTACATATAAAAAAGTAGTATCGTATAATAATATATAGATAGTAGATTACAATGATTTTTGTACACTACTATCCCCCTATATATGACAGCTTCTTAACGGGCTGTCTCTTTTTTTTTAATAGCAGGATATTTAAATTAAGTTTTTGAGAAAGGATATATTTATGAATGACGTATTAATAAAAAAAGTCTACACATCTTCTTTTAATAATGGAAGTAAGACTCTTAAAGATTTAATTATAATAAATACAAAATCCTTAATAGATGATAAAACTCAAAGATGTGTATATATAGACGAAAAGAGATTGAAAGATGAACTTATTTACTTCAGATTTTATGGAGAAAAAATAGGTAATGTCAATTTTTTAAATATTTTATTACCATTAATTTTATCAAATACTAATATTCAAAAAAGTGAAGATGAGGTTGTTAAATTAATAAAAAAATATGTGAGTTACTTTAGAAAAGAGGAATTCTTATTTGATTATTTATTAAGTTCTGTAGCATATAATTCTGTTATGCACAATCTTATAAATAACAGTAAAATTGAATATGTCGAATTACTACAAAATATTAAAGACAAGATAATAGGTTTTTCTATAGAATTAGACAAGTCTGATATTGTAAAGTTTCAGATGGCAAGGATAGGCACAATACAATTAATTGATAAATATATTGATTTAAAATATGAAGATTATGATGAAGAAAGTATTCTATCAAGTGTTTTAAATATTTTATATGATATTTATATAGAAGACAGAAATGTAGAAAATGAAGGAATTAAAAGCATGAAAAAATCTATATTATCTATTTTAGGTGAAGAGACTGAATTAAACGAAGATAATATAGATTTTATTCTTTCTATGTCAGAATATGTTGTTAAGTTGAGAAAATATAAAATTGGGGTTAAAATGTATAATAAAAAAATAGAACCAAGAAGTCTTATAAGCCTTGAAGAAGGCGATACTACAATAGACCCCATATTTAATCAAATAACAGTTATGTCGAAAACCTTTAGTGATAATATATTAAGCATAAAGATACATTCTAAATCAGGTATTTATATATTAAAGTTTAAAAAGGTTTAGGTTACTAGAGATTACTGTTTTTTTCTAAGTAATCCAAAAAATCTTTTTCTTTAGTGTCAGTTAAGAAACATAATTCTTTTACTATATTATTTCTAAGGTCGATAAAATCACTAATTTGGGTATTTTCATTAGTGTATTCAAGAGACTTTATAATAAGCAGTAAATCTCTTTTTGATAAAGAGTTGATAGATACTTTTTCAATTAATTCCATAAAAAACTTCCTTTCCTCACATTACTTGAAATTAATAATCTAATTATATAAATGTTATATAGACTTTACATATACTATTTTAACCTATAAGGGGTACAAAAAGCAGTATAATATTAAAAAGAGGTGAGAAATATTTGAAAATTTTATTAACAACGTTGAATTCTAAGTTTATTCATACAAATTTAGCTATAAGATACCTAAAAGAATTTGTAAGGAATTTGCTAGAAGTTGACATGAAAGAATATACGATAAACAATGACTTAGATTATATTTTAAAAGATATATACAAAAATGAATATGATATAATTTTATTCTCAACATATATCTGGAATATAGGAGATATAGTTAAACTTTGTGATAATCTAAAAAAAATTAGACCAAATACTAAAATAGCTTTGGGCGGGCCAGAAGTGAGTTATGATAGCTATGAGGCAATGAAGAAATACGATTTTGTAGATTATATACTTTATGGAGAAGGAGAATTAATCTTTAGAGATTTAGTGCTTCATCTTAAAGGAAAAAAAGAAATAAAAAGTGTAGACGGATTGGTATATAGACAAGGAAGCGAGATAATAGTAAATAAACCTATGGAACTTCTTCAAAATTTGGACGAGATTCCTAGTCCTTATGAAAATTTAAATCCAAAGGAATATGAAAATAGAATAGTATATTATGAGTCGTCAAGAGGTTGTCCATTTAACTGTCAATACTGCTTATCTTCTACCATTCCTGGTCTGAGATATTTCAGCTTAGATAGAATAAAAAGAGATTTAAAAGCTTTAATAGATGCAAGAGTCTCACAAATTAAATTTATTGATAGAACTTTTAATGCAAATAAAAAAGTAGCTATGGAAATTATGGATTTTCTTATGAAAAATGATAATGGATATACAACCTATCATTTTGAAGTTACGGCATATTTGATAGATGACAAGATGCTAGAGTTTTTGGCTGACTGTAAAGAAGGGCTTTTCCAGTTTGAAATAGGAGTACAGTCGACAAATGAAAAAACACTTGATGCAGTAGGAAGAAGAGATGATTTCAAAAAGTTATCTCATGTTGTTCAGACAGTAGCATCTTATAGAAATATACATCAACATTTAGACTTAATTGCAGGACTTCCCTATGAGGATTATGAAAGCTTTGAGAACTCATTTAATGATGTATTTAATCTAGGGATAGAACACTTACAATTAGGTTTCTTAAAGATGATTAAGGGTACAGGTATGAGAAAGGTAGCAGATGAGCATGGATTTAAATATAAGGATTATGCTCCATATGAGTTTTTATACAATAATTATATAAGCTATGAAGAAACATTGAAATTAAAGGATATAGAAGATGTACTTGAAAGATACTACAATTCTAAAAACTTTGTGTTGTCCATGAGATATATTATAGGCAAATTTTATAAACAAAGTCCTTTTAAATTTTTTGAAACTTTTGCTAAGTACTTTGATGAAAATGGGTATTTTGACTTGGCACAGGGGAAAAATCAATTATACAAAATATTACTGGATTTCTATAATGAAAAAATAAATATAGACAATGATGTATTTAATGATATATTAAAGTATGACTACATTTCACTAGGTAAGACATCAAATATACCACAGTTTTTTAATAAGTTAGATGTGGATGACTTTAAGAATAGATGTCATGTATTTTTACAAGATAATGATAACTTATCAACATATCTACCTAATTTTGTTGATAAACCAGCAAAACATATAATAAAATATGTTCATTTTGAACCATTTAAATTTAATATTGTGGATTTAAAAAATAATATAAATACAGAAATAAGAGAAGAAGAAAATATAGTCTTATTTGAATATGATGATAAAAAAATATTTGAGAAATCTAAAACTCATAAAGTAGAAATTTAAGTATTTAGGAGGAAACAATGGATTTTAAAATAGAAAAGTATTTACTGAAGAAGGCAGAAGAACTAGCTTTTATAACTATAAAGCATGGTGGAGAATTTAAATTAAAGAGTTATGATGTGCCAAAAGGTGGGCTAGATGTACCTATAAAAAATGAGGTACTAGTAAAAGGTATAAAAGAAAAAACTGCTCAAGATAAGTTAAACTCAATGTCTATAGCAGATGCAATGATATATATAATTGGTATAGATAGTAAATTTAAAAATAATGGAGAATATGAAAAGTTTTTAGATGCTTTGTCTAAGGATATTAACTTAGATTTAAAAGCATATATGGGATACATGTCTAGAAAATACTTTGAGATTGGAGAGCATACAGATTCTTTAATATATATAAAAGCATTTATAACTATGTATCCAGATGATTTAGATGCAATGTATAATTATGCAATTGTGTGCCAAGAGATAGCAAAACAATATCAAAAAGACCTAGATGATAAGGCTATGAATGCATTTTTACTTGAGGCAATGGCCAAACTTGAAAAGATAATAGATATTGATAATGATTTTGCATTAGGTTATTATCATTTAGGTTATCATTATTATAATCAAGGTCAATATTTGAAGACTAAATTGACATGGGAAGATGCATTAAGATTAGGTTTAGATGCTGACTTAGTGGCTGAGATACAAGAAAATTTAGGAAAGATGGATTTTAAAGTACAGTATGAAGAAGGATATACACTTATATTCCATGGTAAGTTTAAAGAGGGATTAGAAAAATTACTGCCACTGGAAGAAGAACATATGGATTGGTGGAATTTGCTGTTTATGATAGGGCTAGGATATAAGGGTATGGGCGAAATAGAGCAGGCTAAGATGTATTTTGAGAAGATATTAGTAATAAAACCTAAGCAAGTAGATGCTATAGTTGAATTAGGGCTTTGTGAAGCTTCTAAATATAATTTAGATAAAGCAATAGAGTATTTTGAGCAAGCTGCTAAGATAAAAGAGGACCCAGAAATTCTTTGTAATTTAGGTATGGCTTACTTAAACAATGGTGAAATTGATGATGCAACTTACTATATAGAAAGAGCTTATGAATTAAATCCACAGGATGAGATTACGATTGCTTGTTTAAGAGAGCTTGGTATAAATAAGTAAGAATGTTATTAGATTCTATTAGGTTTTACTTTATTAGGTTAGATTTGATGCTAGCGAGTTTTATCTGATGCTATTAAATTTTATTAATTAAGAGTGGTAGAACATTTATTATGTTGTACCACTTTTTTTATTTACTTTGTCTAAGTATTTTTACTCTTATTTACTATTTGTAATATTATATTTCATAAGTATCTTGAATTTATAATAATTAAATATTAAAGCAGATTTTAGTTGTACAAATTTTTTGTAACATAAAAAATAAATTGATAAAAGACATATCAAATATGGTATTATTTAGTTAAATATATATAAGGGAGGGGTTACTTTTGATAAAGAAATTAGATGATATTTTAGAGCAGCTTAAAGGAGGAGAAAAAATAGTACTTTCTGTAGCAGCAGCTCACGACAAAGAAGTTTTAATGGCTATAAAGGATGCTGTAGAAAGAAATATAATTACTCCTATATTGGTTGGAAATGAAGGAAAGATAAGAGAAATATCAAAAGAAATAGAATTTGATTTGGGTGGAATTAAAATTATTGACAAGGATGATATTAAAGACTGTGCTGAAATAGCAGTTAAATTAGTATCAAGTAAAGAAGCTGATTTTGTAATGAAAGGTTTATTAGATACATCCGTTATCTTGAAAGAAGTGTTAAATAAAGATTATGGTCTTAGAACTGATAGTTTATTAAGTCATGTTATGGTATATGAGTTAGAAAGATACCATAAGCTATTGATAACTACAGATGGAGGAATGAATATAGCTCCTGACTATGAACAAAAGGCAAAGATATTAAAAAATTCTATAAAAGCAGCAAAAGCTTTAGGTATGGAAACTGTAAAA
Organism: Clostridioides sp. ES-S-0010-02; assembly: GCA_020641055.1. NCBI lineage: Bacteria > Bacillati > Bacillota > Clostridia > Peptostreptococcales > Peptostreptococcaceae > Clostridioides > Clostridioides sp. ES-S-0010-02. The sequence goes on along the minus strand of CP067345.1, from coordinate 3,589,963 downwards.
GTTGCATGCTTAGCAGCTAAGGAAAAAGTAAATCCTAAAATGCAAGCTACTGTAGATGCAGATATGCTAGCAAAAGCTTGTCAAGCAGGAGAATTTGGAGATAATGTAATTGTAGAAGGTCCTTTAGCTTTTGACTTAGCAGTTTCAAAAGAAGCTAGTGAGATAAAAGGATTTAAAAGTGAAGTATCTGGAGATGTAGATATTATGTTGGTTCCAACAATAGAAGTTGGTAATGGCATAGGAAAAGCCTTTACATACATGGCAGATTCTAAATCAGCAGGTATAATTATGGGCGCAAAAGCTCCTATAGTTTTAGTATCAAGAGCTGATTCACATGAATCTAAATTGTACTCTATTGCGTATGGAGCTATTGTAGCTAAAAGTATGAAATAAAAACATTAAGTGTGTAAAATAAATGCGTTAAAAGATAAAATGTAGTCATAGTATCTAAATTAATGCAATATTAAAAAAATTTTATATAAAAAATAATTATAGCTTCAAATGAATATATACAAATGTTCAATTTGAAGCTATAATTAATATTAAAGTAAGAAAAATAAAAAAATTTCAAAAAATTAGTCCAAAAAATGCTATTCTAAGAAGTTTTTACTAATTATGGTATAGGGAGTAAAAATCTGTAACAAGTCCAAAAAAGTAGTGAGAAATAATAAACACACAAATAAGATATAATATCAAAAAATTGACTAGAAATAATTCAAAATTGATTTAAAAAAATCAAAACATAATTTAATTAAACTAAAGTATCAAAAAAGTAGGCTCAAGTATTAAAAAATAGCCAAAAATGAGTAGTTAAATTAACTTAAATTAGGTATTAAAAATAAAATTTTTATGTATTATCTAATTTTGTTAAAAAAATATTTAAATCTAGAGCAAAGTGCTGAAAATTAGTATATAATCAACTTAGAAAGCATTTATTTTATTATTTTATGACATGAAGTCAGTCACCTGGGGGATTTTAAAAATCAAAAAAAGGGGATAGGAATATGGATGAAAAAATGTTAACAATTGATTTAAACAGCCAGAAGATGATAGCAAAAGCTAGAGAAGAAGGCGTAGAAACAATGTATGATAGAAAAGAAGGCTTTAAAGCACAATGTGGTTTTGGTCTTCAAGGGGTTTGCTGTAGAATATGTGGAATGGGACCATGTAGAATAAGTCCTAAAACTCCAAGAGGGTTATGTGGAGCAGACGAACACACTATAGTAGGTAGAAACTTTGCAAGAATGGTTGCTGGTGGGACAGCTGCCCATTCAGACCATGCTAGAGATATAGCACATACATTAGCATTAGCTGATCCAAATGGAAACTATAAAATAAGAGACGAAGCTAAATTAATTACTTTAGCTAAAGAATGGGATGTAGAAACAGAAGGTAGAGATATCTATGATGTAGCACATGAAGTGGCAGAAATTGCATTAATGGAATTTGGTAAACCTTTTGGGACATTAAGATTTATAAAAAATGCGCCAGAACCAAGACAAAAAATATGGAAAGAATATGCTATAGAACCAAGAGCTATAGATAGAGAAATTGCAACAATAATGCACTCTACTCATATAGGTTGTACTGGTGATATAGATAGTTTAATACACATGAGTCTAAGAACTTCTATGGCTGATGGTTGGGGTGGTTCTATGATAGGTACTCGTTTAAGCGATATCTTATTTGGAACTCCAGTACCAAGAAGAACAGAAGCTAACTTAGCAGTATTAGAAGAAAATAAAGTTAATATAATATTACATGGACATGAGCCAGCATTATCAGAAATGATAGTTTTAGCTGCAGAAGAACCAGACTTAATAGCTTTAGCTAAAGAAGTTGGAGCAGATGGAATAAACTTAGCTGGTATGTGTTGTACAGGTAATGAAATTACAATGAGACATGGTGTAAGAATAGCAGGAGACTTCCATCAACAAGAACTTGCAATAGTAACTGGAGCAGTTGAGGCTGTAATAGTTGACGTTCAATGTATATTCCCTGCACTAGCTAGAGTAGCAGATTGTTACCACACTAAATTTGTAACAACTTCTCCAAAAGCTAAAATAACAGGTTCAACTTATATTGAATTTAGAGAAGAACAAGCTCTTGATGATGCTAAATCAATAGTTAAAGAAGCTATCTTAAACTTTAAAAATAGAGATAAATCAAAAGTACTTATACCTGAATTAAAATCAGGGGCAACAGTTGGGTATAGTGTAGAAGCAGTAGTAAATCAATTAGACAGAGTTGTAAACTCTCATATAGATCCAGCAGGAACAGTTAAGCCATTAACAGACTGTTTAAAATCTGGAGTATTAAGAGGAGCAGCTGGTGTAGTTGGATGTAACAATGCTAAAGGAGTTTCAAATGAGGCTCACGTAACAATAATGAAAGAATTAATTAAAAACGACATAATAGTAGTTACTACAGGATGTGGTGCTTCAGCAGCAGCTAAATTTGGTTTAATGGAAACTGATGCAGCTGAAAAATATGCAGGTAAAGGTCTTGCAACTGTCTGTAAATTAGTAGGAATCCCACCAGTACTACATATGGGTTCTTGCGTTGATATAAGCCGTATATTAGATTTAGTTGGAGCAGCAGCTAATTACTTAGATATGGATATGTGTGACCTTCCAGTTGTAGGTATAGCTCCAGAGTGGATGTCAGAAAAAGCAGTTGCTATAGGATGCTATGTTGTAGCTTCTGGTATAGACACTTACTTAGGAATAATGCCTCCAATAGCTGGTTCTTCAAGAGCAGTAGATATATTAACTAGCGAATTAAAAGATAAAGTTGGTGCAACATTTACTGTAAATACAAATCCAAAAGAGTTAGCAGCTACAATAATAGAAGATATAGAAAAGAAACGTGTTCACTTCGAAGCATTAGTTGAAGAAAAAATGGGTGTTGAAGCAGAAGCTTAGAAAATGGCTAAAGCCTTAGAAAAAACGATTTTATATCTAAATAAAGGTTTTATAGTTGAATGAAGTCAAATATTAAAGAAAAGAACATCAAAATACAATGAATATACTGAATAAATAAAATATAAACAATATAATGAAGAATACTAAAACTATACATGCTGCTTTGAAAAGCTAGTAGGGTAAATGTAATTGGTTCCTGTAAGGACTAGCTGTAGTTTATTTTTAGTGTTTAAAAAATAGATAACTACACTAAAACATAAATAAAATAAAAAGCAAATAGTAATAAAGGTGGTAGGGATTATGAAGATAGCAATAACAGGTAAAGGTGGAGTAGGTAAAACGACTTTTTCTTCAATGCTCTCTAGGATGTTTGCTGAAGACGGATACAGAGTTGTTGCTGTTGATGCCGATCCTGATGCTAATTTAGCTTTAGCACTAGGTTTTCCAAAAGAAGTATATGAATCAATAGTACCTATATCAGAAATGAAAAAGTTAGTTTCAGATAGAACAGCTGCTTCTGTAGGTTCATTTGGAAAAATGTTTAAGATGAATCCTAAAGTAGACGATATACCTGAAAATTTCTGTAAAGAATACAACGGAGTGAGATTACTTACATTAGGAACAGTGGATTCTGGTGGCACTGGATGTGTATGTCCAGAGCACGTTCTTTTAAAAAGACTCTGTTCACACTTAATACTACAAAATAAAGATGTAGTTGTTATGGATATGGAAGCTGGAATTGAACACTTAGGAAGAGGAACAGCTCAAGGTGTAGATGCTTTTATAGTAGTTGTAGAGCCAGGAGAAAGAAGTCTCCAAACATATAGAAAAGTTAAAAAACTTGGTCATGATATAGGCGTAAATAAGGTATTTGTTGTAGGTAACAAAATCAGAAATAAAGAAGATGAAGAATTTATAATACAAAACTTAGAAGATGGGGAATCTTTAGGATTTATCTATTACAATCAAGATGTTATAGATTCTGATAGAGCTAATCAATCTCCATATGATTCTAGTGAAACAACAAAGGCACAAATTAAAGAAATAAAAGAGAAATTAATGTCACTTAAAGATAAATAGAAATTTTGATTTATAATTGGGTTGTTGGTTAAAGGCAATAAATAGGTATTAGATAGGTAATAAATGATTAATTAGATAAATGACTAGCTATTAAGTTAAAGATATTTTAATAGCTTAGTAGCTAGTTTTTAAGCAATTTTACATGTATAATTATCTTATAAAATATAATTTTTACATATTAATACAATTTATACAAAAATTATATTTTAAATCTATTTAGGTTGTGGGAGGAGATTCAGTTATGGGATTTAAATCTGACATTGAAATAGCTCAAGAAGCTAAACCTCAAGATATTAGAGAGGTTGCAAAAAAATTAGGACTAGGTGAAGAAGATGTAGAACTATATGGTAAATACAAAGCCAAAGTTGACTACAATCTACTAAAAAGAGAAACTGGGAAAAAAGCTAAGTTAATATTAACTACAGCTATAAACCCAACTCCAGCAGGTGAAGGAAAAACTACTACTACTATCGGTGTTGCTGATGCATTTGCAAAATTAGATAAAAATGTATTAGTTGCTTTAAGAGAACCATCTCTAGGACCAGTATTTGGTGTTAAAGGTGGGGCAGCTGGTGGAGGATATGCACAAGTTGTTCCTATGGAAGATATAAACTTACACTTCACAGGAGACTTTCATGCTATAGGAGCTGCTAATAACCTTTTAGCTGCTATGCTTGACAATCATATTCATCAAGGAAATGAACTTAGAATAGACCCTAAGAAAATAACTTGGAGAAGATGTGTAGACATGAACGATAGACAACTTAGAAATATCGTTGATGGTATGGGTAAAAAAGGCGATGGAGCAGTTAGACAAGATGGATTTGATATAACTGTTGCTTCTGAAATAATGGCAGCGTTCTGTTTGGCAAGTGATATAGCTGACTTAAAAGAAAGATTAGGAAACATAATAGTTGGATATAGCTACGAAGGTGCACCTGTAACAGCTAGACAATTAAAAGCTAATGGTGCTATGGCTGCATTATTAAAAGATGCTTTAAAACCAAACCTAGTTCAAACTCTTGAAGGAACACCATCATTTGTACATGGTGGACCATTTGCAAATATAGCTCATGGATGTAACTCTGTTATAGCTACAAGAATGGCTATGCACTTTGCAGATTATGTAATAACTGAGGCTGGTTTCGGTGCTGACCTTGGAGCAGAAAAATTCTTAGATATAAAATGTAGAATGGCAAACTTAAAACCAGATGCTGTTATAATAGTTGCTACTGTAAGAGCATTAAAATACAATGGTGGAGTTGCTAAAGCAGACTTAAACGAAGAAAATCTAGAAGCTCTTGAAAAAGGACTTCCAAACTTATTAAAACATGTTGAAAACATAACTCAAGTATATGGATTACCAGCAGTTGTTGCAATAAACAGATTCCCACTTGATACTGAAGCTGAACTTAAACTTGTTGAAGACAAGTGTAAAGAATTAGGCGTTAATGTTGCTCTTTCTGAAGTATGGGCAAAAGGTGGAGAAGGTGGAATTGCAGTAGCTAAAGAAGTTTTAAGATTATTAGATGAAGAAGAAAATAATTTTAGATTCTGCTATGAAGATGATTTATCTATAAAAGATAAGATAAATGCTATAGCTACTAAGATTTATGGAGCAGATGGTGTAGATTATACTCCAGAAGCTGATAAAGAAATAGCTAACTTAGAAAAACTTGGATTTACTAAAGTTCCAGTATGTATGGCTAAAACTCAATATTCTTTAACTGATGACCAAACTAAATTAGGTAGACCAACAGGATTTAGAATAACTGTAAGACAAGCATCAATTTCAGCAGGAGCTGGATTTATAGTTGCACTTACTGGAGAAATAATGAAAATGCCAGGATTACCAAAAGTTCCAGCAGCAGAAAAAATAGATGTTGATGAAAATGGAGTAATAGCTGGATTATTCTAAGTGTATTAATTTATAAATAAAGAGTAGGAAATATCTCTAAGATAATTTAGGATATTTTCCTACATCCTTTTAAGGAGGATTATCATGAAAATAGCAGATAAAACTTGTGTTGATTTTGTAGAAGTACTATCTTCTAAAGAAGCAGTACCAGGTGGCGGTGGAGCTGCCGCACTAGTTGGTGCAATTGGTATGGCTTTAGGGAGTATGGTATGCAATCTTACAATAGGAAAGAAAAAGTATGCTGAGTATGAAGAAAGTGTAAAAGATATATTAAATAAAGCAGGAAAATTAGAAAAAGATTTATTAAAAATGATAGATGATGATGCAGAATGTTTCTTACCATTATCAAAAGCTTATGGGCTTCCTAAAGAAACAGAAGAGGAAAAAAGAATAAAAGCAGAAACAATGGAAAAAGCGCTAAAAGTTGCTTGTGAAGTACCATTAAATATAGTAAGAGTTTGTTATGAAGCTATTAAGTTACATGAAGATTTAGTTGATAAAGGTTCAAGACTTGCTATAAGCGACGTTGGTGTAGGGGTTCAATGTTTAAGAGCTGCTATACTTGGTGGACAATTAAATGTAGTTATAAATATAAATTCTATACAAGATCAAGAGTATGTTAGTAAAGTAAAAACAGAAGTAGATAAATTAGTTGAAGATGGCGTTAAAACTTGTGATGAAGTTTATGCTAAAGTTGAAAAAGCGCTTGGAAAATAATTTTTAAATGACGAAAGTAGATACTATGTTATTAATATGTGGTATATAGAATAAATTAATTTAAGTTTGCTTGTAGGGGAGTTGTGAATATATGGAAGTAATGTCAACTAAAGGACAGATTATAAAAGGAAAACCTGTAGCTGATAAGATTAGTGAAGACTTAATAAAAGAAGTCGAGTTACTAGTTAAAGAAGGTATAAATCCTAAGCTAACAATAGTTAGAGTTGGAGCAAGAAGCGATGATTTATCATATGAAAGAGGAGCACTAAAAAGATGTCAAAACATTGGTATAACAACTGAAGTGTTGGAATTAGCTGAAGATATAACTCAAGAAGAATATATTGATGTTTTAAAGAAAGTTAATGATGACAAGGATGTTAATGGTATATTATGTTTTAGACCACTTCCAAAACACTTAAATGAAGAAGTTATAAAATATGTCATTGCACCAGAAAAAGATGTAGATTGTTTTAGCCCAATAAACTCTGCTAAAGTCATGGAAGGAGATAAGAGTGGATTCCCACCATGTACTCCTACAGCAGTAGTAGAAATATTAAAACATTATAATGTTGATTTAAAAGGAAGTAAGGTAACAGTTCTTGGAAGATCAATGGTAGTTGGGAAGCCAGTATCAATGCTTTTATTAAGTGAACATGCAACTGTTACAATATGCCATTCAAAGACTAAAAACTTATCAGATGTAGCTGCAGAAGCGGACGTATTGATAGCAGCTATTGGTAGAGCTAAGATGGTAGATGAAAGTTTTGTGAAAGATGGAGCAGTAGTTATAGACGTTGGTATAAATGTTGATGAAGAAGGAAATTTATGTGGAGATGTTGATACAAATGCAGTTTTAAATAAAGTATCGATGATAACTCCAGTTCCAGCGGGGGTTGGTTCAGTTACAACATCTATACTTGCAAAACATGTAGTTAAAGCTTGTAAGTTGCAAAACAATAAATAGATATTGTGGAAGGTTTAGGGGGGAAGTAGATATGATAATTTCTGAAAATAAACCATTGGAAGAAGTGCTAGGGTACTTAAAGAATTTTGACAAGCTAGTTTTAGTTGGTTGTAATCAATGTGCAGCGACTTGTAAGAGTGGTGGAGAAGAAGAAGTTCTAAAAATGAAGGAAACTCTTGAAGGTGAGGGCAAAAAAATCTTAGGATATGTAATGCTTGATCCTGCTTGTAACCTTTTAAAGTCTAAAAAGGACTTAAAGGCTCTAAAAGAAGAAACTAAAGAAGCTGATGCAGTTTTATCTTTAGCATGTGGAGATGGGACACAAACAATAGTTAAAAACCTAAAAAATAAACCAGTTTATCCAGCTAACAACACTTTGTTTATAGGGGAAGTACAAAGGGTTGGAGAATATGAGGAAGCCTGTAAGGCTTGTGGAGACTGTGAACTTGGTTGGACAGGTGGAATATGTCCAGTAACTATGTGTGCTAAAGGTCTTATGAATGGGGCTTGTGGTGGAGCTAAAAATGGTAAATGTGAAGTAAATCCAGAAAATGATTGTGCTTGGATAAAAATATATGAAAGATTGGAATCTATAGGCCAATTAGATAATTTAGCAGAAATAAGACCACCAAAAGACTATTCTAAGCAAAATAATCCAAGAAGCTTAAGTGCAAAGAAAAAGAAAGAAGCAACAGCCAATTCATAAAAGTTTTTTTTAGAAGGTTAAAAGGGGGATTAGAGATGAGCTTATTAAGAGAAACATTAGAGAGTGGAAAATTTGCAGTTACTACTGAGATGGCTCCTCCAAAAGGGACTGACCTTTCACATTTAATTGAATGTGCAAAGCCGTTAGTTGGAAGAGTTCATGCAGCAAATGTGACAGACTTTCAATCAGCAGTTATGAGAGCAACTTCTCTTGCTACATGTAAATTACTAAAAGATGCTGGATTAGAGCCAGTGATTCAAATAACAGGGAGAGATAGAAATAGGATAGCTATACAAGGAGAAATGTTGTCAGCAGGTGTATTTGGGATAAACAACTTGTTGGCATTAACAGGAGACCATACTAGCGTAGGAGACCATCCACAAGCTAAAGGTGTATTTGATTTAGACTCTGTAGGGATACTTCAAACTGCTGAAACTCTAATGGCAGGTACGGATATGGCTGGTAATAAATTAAAAGGTTCTCCAGATTTTTATCTAGGAGCATCAGTAACTCCAGAATATTCTCCAATAGAAGTTCAATTATTAAAAATGCAAAAGAAAATAAAAGCTGGAGCTAAATTTTTCCAAACTCAAGCACTTTATGACATAAATACAATGAGAAGGTTTAGAGAACTAACAAGAGATATGGATTGCAAGGTATTGGCAGGGATAGTACCTTTAAAATCTCCAGGAATGGCTAAATTTATGACTGCAAATGTACCAGGAATATTTGTGCCAGATGAACAAATCGAAAGATTAAGAGCAGCTGGAAAAGAAAACTGGGTAAGTGAAGGAATAAAAATGGCAGGAGAACTTATCAAACAATTAAAAGAAGAAGATTTATGTGATGGTGTTCATATAATGGCAATTGGGGCAGAAGAAAATATACCTGCTATACTAGATGCCGCAGGTTTATAGTATTACAAGATTGTAGATTATAAGGTTTGGGGGAATTAAGGATGAAAATAGTAGTAGTAGGTGGTGGACCAGGAGGATATGTAGCAGCTATAAAAGCTTCTATGCTTGGTGCAGAGGTGACAGTTGTTGAAAAAAGAAGAGTTGGAGGAACTTGCTTAAATGCAGGATGTATACCAACTAAAGCACTTCTTGCTTCTTCAGGGGTATTAAATACTGTGAAGGAAGCAAAGGATTTTGGTATAGAGATAGATGGTACAGTTACACCAAATTTCACTGCCATAATGGAAAGAAAAAATAAAGTTGTAAATCAATTAATAAGTGGTATAGAATTCCTATTTGAGAAAAGAGGAGTAAAACTAGTTAATGGTTTTGGAAAATTAATTGATAAAAATACTATAGAAGTAACAAAAGATGATGGAACAGTAGAATCTATAAAAGCTGATAAGATAATACTAGCTAATGGTTCTGTTCCAGTTGTACCAAGAATGTTCCCATATGATGGAAAGATTGTAATAACTAGTGATGAAGTTCTTGGACTTGAAGATATACCTGAATCTATGTTAATAGTAGGTGGTGGAGTTATAGGATGTGAAATAGGGCAATTCTTTAGAGCCTTAGGAACAGAAGTAACTATAGTTGAAATGGTTGACCAGATACTATTAAATGAAGATAAAGATGTAGCAAAACAACTACTTAGACAATTTAAGAAAGATAAGATTAAAGTTATTACAGGTATTGGAGTACAAACTTGTGAAGTAGTTGATGGTAAAGCTGTTGCAACTCTTTCTAATGGAAAGGTTATAGAAGCACAATATGCATTAGTATGTGTTGGTAGAAGACCTAACCTTGATAATTCTGGAGTAGAAGATATAGGAATTGAAATGGAAAGAGGAAAAGTAGTAGTTAATGAGCATCTTGAAACTAATGTAGAAGGTATATATGCAATAGGTGATATAATAGATACTCCTTTCTTAGCACATGTTGCTTCTAAAGAAGGTATTGTTGCAGTTGAAAATGCTTTAGGAAAAACTAAAGTAGTAGATTATAGAGCAATTCCAAGATGTGTTTATACTGAACCTGAAGTTGCTGGTGTTGGTAAAACTGAAAAACAACTTGAAGCTGAAGGTGTAGAATACAATGTAGGTCAATTTGATTTTAGAGGACTTGGAAAAGCACAGGCTATAGGACATTTCCAAGGATTTGTAAAAATAATAGCTGATAAAGAAACAGATAAAATAATAGGTGCAGCAGTAGTAGGTCCTCATGCTACAGATTTATTAACAGAGTTATCACTTGCTGTTCATCTAGGATTAACTGTAGAACAAGTAGGGGATGCAATACATCCACATCCAAGTTTATCTGAAGGACTAATGGAAGCACTTCATGATGTACATGGAGAATGTGTTCATTCTGTACCTAAATTATAATAAGTAAACAGAGTACATAAGGCTCTGTGGCTAGATTTAAGGGGGAAGTCTTAAAATGGGATACAATATAGCTGTTGCAGGAAAAGGTGGAACTGGTAAAACAAGTCTCACAGGGCTTTTGATTGATTATTTGGTTAAGGACAATAAGGGACCAGTATTAGTTGTAGATGCTGATGCTAATGCTAACATAAATGAAGTATTAGGTATTGAAGTTGAAGCAACAATAGGAGAAATAAGAGAAGAAGTAAATCAAAGAGAAAAGTTAGGCAATGCATTCCCAGGTGGTATGACAAAAGCACAATATCTACAATTTAGATTAAATTCTATAATTGAAGAAGGAGAAGGATATGACTTGTTAGTAATGGGGAGATCAGAAGGGGAAGGATGTTACTGTTTTGTAAATGGGATACTTAGAGAACAAGTAAACAAAATATCTGGTCACTACAAATACTTAGTCATGGACAACGAAGCTGGTATGGAACATCTAAGCAGAAAAGTTACTAGACATGTTGATACACTTTTATTGGTTAGTGATTGCTCAAGACGTAGCATACAAGCTGTTGCTAGAATAAGAGATTTAGCTGAGGAACTAAAATTAAATGTTGGAAGAATACTTCTAATTGTAAATAAGGTTCCAAATGGGGTTATGAATGATGGTGTTAAAGAGGAAATAGAAAAACATAACCTAGAGCTAATTGGTGTTGTACCTATGGATGAATTGATATATGAATATGATTCTACAGGTATTCCTTTAGTTAATTTACCTGAAGATTCAAAATCTAAAGTGGCTATGAAAGAGATTTTTGCTAAATTAGAATTAAAATAGGCTTAAGGGGGAAAAAAATATGGCATTTAAAATGTCTACTCAAAAATATTCTGGAAAAATATCAGAAGTTGAAGTAGGAATAGGGGAAAAAGCAATTAAATTAGGTGGGGAAAATGTATTACCTTTTTATAGTTTTGATGGAGAAGTAGGGAATACTCCAAAAATAGGTATAGAAATATCAGACGTTTATCCTGAAAGCTGGACTGATTCATATAAAGAGTTATACAAAGATGTAGCTAATTGTCCAGTAGAATGGGCTAAATATGTTGAAGCTAATACACAAGCAGATTTTATTTGTTTAAAATTTGATGGTTCTGACCCAAATGGATTAGATAAATCAGTTGATGACTGTGCTGAAGTTGCTAAAGCAGTAGTTGAAGCAATAACATTGCCTTTAGTAGTAGCTGGTTCAGGAAATCATGAAAAAGATGGTAAACTGTTTGAAAAATTAGCTCAAGCGTTGGATGGGCATAACTGTCTATTTATGTCAGCAGTAGAAGATAACTACAAAGGAGTAGGAGCATCAGCTGGAATGGCTTATTCACACAAAGTTGGAGCAGAATCTTCTGTTGATATAAACCTAGCAAAACAATTAAACGTACTGTTAACTCAATTAGGCGTTAAAGGTGAAAATATAGTTATGAATGTTGGATGTTCAGCAGTTGGTTATGGATATGAATATGTTGCATCTACTATGGATAGAATTAGACTTGCAGCATTTGGTCAAAATGATAAGACATTACAAATGCCTATCATAACACCAGTAGCTTTCGAAGTAGGTCATGTTAAAGAAGCTATAGCTCCAGTAGAAGATGAGCCAGATTGGGGTTGTCCAGAAGAAAGAACTATAGCAATGGAAGTTTCAACTGCAGCAAGTGTTTTAGTAGGTGGTTCAAACGCAGTTATACTTCGTCATCCAAAATCAATAGAAACTATAAAAGAATTGGTTAACGCATTAGCTTAATTAAATTGTTAAGGTTAGGGGGAGAAAATAATGGCATTAAAAGCTTTAGATATATTTAAATTAACACCAAAGAAAAACTGTAAGGATTGTGGATTCCCAACTTGTATGGCTTTCTCTATGAAGGTTGCTTCAGGAGCTGTAGAAGTAGGCAAATGCCCACATATGTCTGATGACGCTATAGCAAAACTATCAGAAGCTACAGCACCTTTAATGAAAGCATTAAAAGTTGGTACTGGAGCATCTGAATATGAACTAGGCGGGGAAACAGTATTATTTAGACATGAAAAAACATTAGTAAGTAGAAATAGATATGCAGTTTCATTCTGTACTTGTATGAGTGATGAAGCAGTAGACGCTAAAATAGCTAACATGAAAAAAGTTGACTATATAAGAATTGGTGAACAAATGAAAGTTGAAATGGTTGTTTTAGAATACTGTGGAGACAAAGATGCATATTTAAAACTAATAGACAAAATAAAAGGTAGCGGATTAGAAGTAGCTTATATTTTAGCTTGTGATGATGCACAAGCAGTTAAAGAAGCTGTTGAAGTATTAAAAGATGCTAGACCAATGGTATATGGAGCAACTAAAGATAACTACAAAGATATGATAGAAGTAGTTAAAGGAGCAAACCTACCATTAGGAGTAAAAGCAGCTAGCTTAGAAGAATTATATGAAACAGTTGAATTAGTTCAATCTGCTGGATATAAAGAATTAGTATTAGATGTAACTGGAGAAAATATAAAAGATACTTACACTAATGCTGTGCAAGTTAGAAGAATAGCTTTAAAAGAACAAGATAGAACATTTGGATATCCTTCAATAGTATTTGCAAATAGATTATCTAACTCAAATCCTATGATGGAAATTGCTTTATCATCAATATTTACTATAAAATATGGTTCTATAATAGTAATAGATGATATTAGTTATGCTAAAGCATTACCATTATTTGCATTAAGACAAAATATATACACTGACCCACAAAGACCAATGAGAGTTGAACCAAAGATTTACCCAATTAATAACCCAGATGAAAATTCTCCAGTATTAGTTACTGTTGACTTTGCATTAACTTATTTCATAGTTGCTGGAGATATAGAAAGATCAAAAGTTCCAGTATGGTTAGTAATACCAGATGCAGGTGGATATTCAGTTCTTACATCTTGGGCTGCTGGTAAATTTGGTGGAAATTCAATCTCTGCTTTCATCAAAGAAAGTAAAGTAGAAGAAGTAACTAATTGTAAAGACATTATCATCCCAGGAAAAGTTGCAGTACTTAAAGGTGATATAGAAGATAACTTACCAGGATGGAATGTAGTTATAGGACCAGAAGAATCTATGGAATTACCTAAGTTCTTAAAAGGATACCAAGAAAAAGCATGCCAAACAAACTAATAAAATATTAACTAACTATTAATATTAAATTTAAAGGGGGACATTATAAATGGAAAAATTTATGATTATAGGTGAAAGAATACACTGTATCTCACCTTCAATAAGAAAGGCATTAGCAGAAAGAGATCCAGCTCCAATATTAAAAAGAGCAAAAGAACAATTAGAAGCAGGAGCACACTATATAGATTTCAATATAGGGCCTGCTGAAAGAGATGGCGAAGAGATAATGACATGGGGAGTTAAGCTACTTCAATCTGAATTTAACAATGTTCCTATAGCATTAGATACAGCTAATAAAAAAGCTATCGAAGCTGGACTTAAGGTTTATGATAGAACTAATGCAAAACCAATAATAAACTCTGCTGATGCTGGTTCAAGATTTGATTTAATAGATATAGCAGCTGAATATGAATCAATGGTTATAGGTTTATGTGCAAAAGAAGGTATCCCAAGAGATAATGATGAACGTATGGCTTACTGCCAAGAGATACTAGAAAAAGGCTTAATGCTAGGAATGGAGCCAACTGATATATTATTTGACCCATTATGCTTAGTTATAAAAGGTATGCAAGAAAAACAAGTAGAAGTTTTAGAAGCTATAAAGATGATGACTGAAATGGGACTTTTAACTACAGGAGGATTATCTAATGTATCTAATGGATGTCCTAAACATGTTAGACCTGTTTTAGATAGTGCATTCTTAGCAATGGCAATGGCTAATGGATTTAGTTCAGCTATAATGAATCCATGTGACCCAGAATTAATGAAAACTGTAAAATCTTGTGACATAATCAACGGGGCATCTTTATATGCAGACTCTTTCTTAGAGTTAAATGAAGGTGGATTTGCTTTCTAGGGTTTTTAGGGTATAGTTAATAAAAAATAGGTGTAAATATTAAAGGGGGAAATAGAATGAATCTATATAATATAATCTTTACAGGGTCAGAACAAGCTTTGGGTGCAGCTCAAGCTATGTTAAATGAAGCTATAGAAAAAAACGGAAAAGAACATAAAGTAGCTTTCCCTGATACAGCATATTCATTACCTTGTATATATGCTGCAACAGGACAAAAAATGAACACTTTAGGGGACTTAGAAGGTGCTTTAGAAGTAGTAAAATCTTTAATCAATAGAACTCATTTATTAGAACATGCTTTTAATGCTGGTTTAGCTACTGCTTTAGCTGCAGAAGTAATTGAAGCATTAAAATACTCAACTATGGATGCTCCATATAGTGAGCCATGTGCAGGTCATATAACTGACCCTATAATCAGATCACTTGGTGTACCACTAGTTACAGGAGATATACCTGGTGTTGCAGTTGTTCTTGGAGAATGTCCTGATGCTGAATCAGCAGCAAAAGTTATAAAAGACTACCAATCTAAAGGTTTATTAACTTTCTTAGTTGGTAAGGTTATAGACCAAGCTATAGAAGCTGGAGTAAAAATGGGTCTTGAACTAAGAGTTATACCTCTAGGATATGATGTAACTTCTGTTATCCACGTTGTATCTGTTGCAGTAAGAGCAGCATTAATATTCGGTGGATTAACTCCTGGTGATTTAAACGGATTATTAGAATACACAGCTAATAGAGTTCCTGCATTTGTTAATGCTTTTGGACCATTAAGTGAATTAGTTGTATCTGCAGGTGCTGGAGCAATAGCTTTAGGATTCCCAGTTGTAACTGACCAAACTGTTCTTGAAGTTCCAATGAATTTATTAACTCAAAAAGATTATGATAAGATAGTAGCTACTTCATTAGAAGCTAGAGGAATAAAAATAAAAGTTACTGAAATACCTATACCAGTTTCATTTGCAGCAGCATTTGAAGGTGAAAGAATTAGAAAGAGCGACATGTTTGCTGAATTTGGTGGAAATAAAACTGAAGCTTGGGAGCTTGTTGTTAAGAAAGAAGCTGCTGAAGTTGAAGACCATAAGATAGAAATAATAGGACCAAACATAGATGAAGTTGAAGCAGATGGTGTATTAAGATTACCACTTGCTGTAATAGTTAAAATAGCTGGTAAAAACATGCAAGAAGATTTCGAACCAGTTCTTGAAAGACGTTTCCACTACTTCTTAAACTATATAGAAGGTGTAATGCACGTTGGACAAAGAGATATGGCTTGGGTAAGAATCTCTAAAGATGCATTTGATAAAGGATTTAGACTTGAGCATATAGGAGAAGTTTTATATGCTAAGATGTTAGATGAATTTGAATCAGTTGTTGATAAGTGTGAAATAACTATAATTACAGATGCAGAAAAAGTTTCTGAATTAAAAGGTGAAGCAATAGCTAAATACAATGCTAGAGATGAGAGATTAGCTTCATTGGTTGATGAAAGTGTAGAGACTTTCTATTCTTGTAACTTATGTCAATCATTTGCACCAGCTCACGTTTGTGTTGTTACTCCTGAAAGACTTGGTCTTTGTGGAGCAGTTAGCTGGTTAGATGCTAAAGCTACTAAAGAATTAGACCCTACAGGTCCTTGTCAACCAATAGAAAAAGGTGAATGTTTAGACGATAGAACAGGTGTATGGAACTCTGTAAATGAAACTGTAAACCAAATATCTCAAGGTGCAGTTGAAGCTGTTACATTATACTCTATATTAGAAGACCCTATGACTTCTTGTGGATGCTTCGAGTGTATCTGTGGTATAATGCCAGAAGCAAATGGATTTGTTGTAGTTAACAGAGAATTCCCAAGCGTTACTCCAGTTGGTATGACTTTCGGAGAACTTGCTTCTATGACAGGTGGAGGAGTTCAAACTCCAGGATTCATGGGACACGGAAGACATTTCATATCTTCTAAAAAATTCGCTTATGCAGAAGGTGGACCAGAAAGAATAGTTTGGATGCCAAAAGAATTAAAAGATTATGTAGCTGATAAATTAAATGCTACAGTTAAAGAAATGACTGGAATAGAGAACTTCTGTGATATGATTTGTGATGAAACTATAGCTGACGATTCTGAAGGAGTATTAGCTTTCTTAGAAGAAAAAGGTCATCCAGCATTAGCTATGGAAAGTGTAATGTAATTGATGGAAAATTTAAAATAATGTGATATAATATTAATATGATTTAAATAAATTAATCAATAATATAATATTGGGGGTCTATCGAAATGAAATTATTACCAGAATTAAAATACTCTAAAGATCATGAATGGGTAAAAGTAATTGATGGAGATGTTGTATATATAGGTATAACAGATTATGCTCAAGATCAATTAGGAGAAATATTATTTGTTGAAACACCAGAAGTAGAAGATACTGTAACTAAGGGAGTAGATTTTGGAGTAGTTGAATCTTCTAAAGTAGCTTCTGATTTAATATCTCCTGTTAATGGTGAAGTATTAGAAGTTAATGAAAAATTAGAAGATGAACCAGAATGTATAAATGAAGACCCATACGAAAACTGGATATTAAAAGTAAAACTAGCTGATGTTGCTGAGCTTGATACATTATTAAGTGATAAAGAATACGAGGCTGGATTAGAATAATTAAAGACTAGGGATGTTATTATAATTGGGGAAAGTATAGTAAAATTTGAGTGCACGCAAATTTAGCTATACTTTCCTTTTATAATATATAGAACAAATTGGGAGGGATATCATGATAAAGGTAAATTTTATGCCAAACAATAAAGAAGTTTATTGTAATGAGGGGGATATATTACTAGAAGTTGCAAGAAATGCTGATATATTTATAGATGCTCCTTGTAATGGAAATATGTCTTGTGGTAAATGTAAGGTAAAGTTGTTAAAAGGTAAGGTTGATACAGAAAAAACGAGACATATAACAGATGACGAATGGGAGCAAGGTTATATATTAGCTTGTTGTACAAAAGTAATCTCAGATATAGAAATTGAAGTTCCTTCTAAAGTATCATCTTCTATGCATGGTATGAAGATTGAAGGTAGCAATAAACAAAAAGATAGAGAAATTTTTGAGAGAGCTAAAAAAATAATAGAAAAGCATAACTTACAATTTAAGACAAATATAAAAAAGAAATACATAGAAATGGAAGAGCCAAACTTAGATGACAATATAAGTGATGTAGATAGATTAGAAAGACATGTTAGAAATCATCTGGGATACAATGAAATAGATTTTAGATTAGATATACTTAGAAAGATGCCAACGATATTTAGAAAGAGCGATTTCAAAGTTACAATAACATATGTTCAAAAACAAAAGAAACTTACAATCATAAATATAGAAGAAGGAAATAAGGAAAATTCTCTGTATGGAGTTGCAATAGATATTGGTACAACTTCGGTAGTTGTATGTTTAGTAGACTTATATTCAAAAGAAGTAGTAGATAAAGCATCATCTGGAAATGCTCAGATAAAATATGGAGCAGATGTTATAAATAGGATTATATATTCGACTAAGAAAAATGGATTAGAAACTTTACACAAAGCTATAGTCGATGAAACTATAAATCCTCTATTAAAAACATTATATGAAAGAAATGGCATAAATAAGGAGGATGTAGTCACTTTAGTAGCTGCTGGAAATACAACTATGACAAGTTTATTCTTAGGGGTGTATACAGACTTTTTAAGACAAGAACCTTATATACCACCATTTTTAAAATCTCCAAAACTTATGGGTGAAAATGTAGGTCTTTTTGTAAATGATAGTGCATATGTGTACTTAGCTCCATCTGTAGCAAGTTATGTAGGAGGAGATATAACAGCAGGGGTATTATCAGCTGGTATATGGTCAAGTGAAGAAAATGTTTTATTTATAGACTTAGGTACCAATGGAGAGATAGTATTTGGAAATCAAGACTATATGATGAGCTGTGCATGTTCAGCAGGTCCTGCATTTGAAGGTGGAGGCATAAGCTGTGGAATGAGAGCATCAGCAGGAGCAATAGAGAAGGTGGCTATTGATAAAGGAACTTTAGAGCCTACATTAAAAATAATAGATGAATGTGCACCAGTTGGTATATGTGGTTCTGGTATAATTGATTTAATTTGCCAAATGATTACTAAGGGTGTAATAGATAGAAGAGGTAAGATATATAGAGATTTAAATAATAAGAGAGTCAGATTTAATGAACATGAAATAGGAGAGTATGTATTAGCATTTAAAGAAGAATTTGATTTGGAAAATGATATAGTAGTAAATGAAGTGGACATAGATAATTTTATTAGAGCTAAAGGAGCTATATATTCAGGCGCATATACTCTTGTAGATAGCTTGGGTATGGATTTTAGTATATTAGATAGAGTTTATATAGCAGGTGGTATAGGAAATAACCTAGATATAGAAAATTCAATAATTATAGGATTACTTCCTGATATCGATAGAGAGAAATTTACTTATATAGGAAATAGTTCACTTGTAGGTTCTTACTTGGCTCTTATAAGTAAAGATGCCAAAAATAAACTTGAAGAAATAGGTAAACAAATAACTTATGTTGAACTTAGTGTTTATCCAAGTTACATGGACGAATTTATTTCTGCATGCTTCTTACCACATACAAATATAGAGCAGTTCCCAACTGCAAAGCAACTACTAGAAGAGTAAAATATCAAAATATAAATGCATAGGTAGAGGATTAAAACATAAAAACATAAATGTAGAGGATTAAATTATGTATAAGGATTTGTCTGAGAAAATGAGAACTGCGTTTGACATTAAATTAAGAAATTTCGGAAATGAGATAGAGTTTGCTTATCCGAATCAGACTCTAGCTCTTAGTACTACAAGTAATAAGTGTAGTCTTAAATGTGCTCATTGTAATGGTCATTATTTAGAAAATATGATACCAATTGAGGACTATAAAGAAAAAGTTAAATCAAGAAATATAACTAGTTTTTTATTAAGTGGTGGTTGTAGTTATGAAGGTGATGTCCCAATAAATACCCATATACAGACCATTAAAAAGTTAAAGGAACAAGGATACAGATTAAATGCTCATTTAGGGCTTATGGATAAAGAGAGTATTATAGAATTATGTAAGTATTTAGATATAGTTTCTTTCGACTTGGTATTCGATAAAGAAACTATAAAAGAAGTTTATAAGATGGATAAAAGCAAAGAAGATTATATTAAAGCTTACAATACAATAAGAGAAAATACAGAAGTAGCACCACATATATGTATTGGTTTAAAAGGAGGAAAAGTAAAAGGTGAGTATGAGATTATAGAATACTTACAAAAAAATCCTCCTAATAAACTGACATTTATAGTTCTTATTCCTACAAAAGGTACTGAATATGAAGATGTAGAACCTCCTAATTTGAAAGAAGTAACAGATGTTTTATGTGAAGCTAGAATTAGTTTACCAAATACCGAGATTAACCTAGGTTGTATGAGACCTAGAGGTGTGTATAGAAAAGAACTAGACCAATTAGCTATAATGTGTGGAGTTAATAGAATAGTTCTTCCATCAAAATCTGCTAAGAATAAGGCTATAGATATGAATATGACAATAACTGAATGTAAGGAGTGTTGCGTTTTATGATTAGATTATCATCAGGGACAGCAATAGAACTTGGAATATTAAATAAAAAAAGCGATATACCTCCTACTACAGCATATATAATGATTGGGGAAAAATGCATAAACAAATGTAGTTTTTGTTCTCAATCAATAGAAAGCAGTACTAGAAAAGATAAATTATCAAGAGTAGTTTGGCCAGAGTATTCTAAAGAGGAAATATTGAATGCTTTGAGAGCATATAACGGGAAAAATATAAAGAGAATATGTATACAATCAATGGCAAGTGAAGAGGCACATAAATCTGTTTTAGATTTTATAAATTACATAAATGGTAAAATAGATATGCCTATTTCATTGTCTGCAAAATTAGAAAGTGATGAAGAAATAAACAAGTTTTTTTCTGCTGGAGTAGATAAAATAGGAATAGCGATAGATGCAGCAAGTAAAGACTTATATGAAAAAATAAAAGGATATAATTATGATGAAAAATTGAATTTTATAACAAAAATGTCAAAGTTATATCCTAATAAAATCAGCACACATATAATTGTTGGTATGGGAGAAAGTCATGAAGACATATACAACCTATATACTTATTTAAAGAAGAACAATATAACTATTAGTTTATTTGCGTTTACTCCAGTTAGAGGAACTAAAATGGAAAAAATAAGTCAACCAAATATAGAAAGTTACAGAAGAGTACAGCTAATGTCCTATATGATAAATAAAGGTTATTCACAAGAATACTTTGAATTCAAAAATGGATACTTGGAAAATATAAAACTAGATGATGAGACTGTATCAGATATAAACAGGGGTTACCCTTTTGAGATAAGAGGCTGTAAGGATTGTAATAGACCATATTATAATGAAAGACCAGGAAGTACTATATATAATTATTCAAGACCTTTAAATCAAGATGAGATAGATTTGGCTATAAGAGAACTAAATCTGTAAATGATTTCTTGAATATGTTTATACTAAAGATTGGGGCGTAATAATCATGAATCAGTGGAGAGTTATACATAATAAATCATATGATGGTGCAATGAATATGGCAATTGATGAAGCTATATTTACTGCATATAAAAAAGGATGTGTGAAGCCAACACTTAGATTTTACACTTGGAAGCCAGCTTGCTTGAGTGTAGGATATTTTCAAAAACTTGAAGATGAGGTAGATTTAGATAAGTGTAAGTGCATGAATATAGACTATGTCAGAAGAATCACAGGAGGAAGAGCTGTATTACATGATAATGAGCTAACTTATAGTATAATTATAGGAGAAGATAATCCTTTAATTGATAAAAGTATAAATCTATCTTATAGATATATAAGTGAAGGTTTAGTTAGAGGATTGAATTTAAGTGGTATAGAAACAGATAACTTAAATAGTGGAGAGAGAATAGGTAGAGAAAATTTATCAGCTGCATGCTTTAATGCACATGCATCATATGAAGTTACTATTAATAATAAAAAGGTAATTGGAAGTGCTCAAAGTAGAAAAGACGGTGTTTTGTTACAGCATGGTTCAATAATAATGGATTTTGATGTAGAAAAATTGTTTAAATTAATAAAGGCTAAAACACCAGAACTAAAAGAAAGAGCAATGAAATTCACAGCTAAAAAGGCCAGTGGAATAGAGAATGAAATTGGTAAAAAAATAGACATAGATATTCTACAAGCTAATCTAATAAAAGGACTGGCTAGTCAATTTAATGTTGAGTTTGTAGAAGAAGACTTGACTGATTATGAAAAGCAATTAGCTGAAGAATTATATAAAAAATACAAGGATGAAGAGTATAATAAAAAGCGTTAACTTTAATTGACTTTAAGTAAATTAAAGTGATATACTTAAGGTATAATAATATACGAAAATTGAAATCATGAAGGTTTCTTTGGTGTATTGAAATACCTGAGGAAGTCTTTTTTTGATTTTTAATAAAAATCATATTAGGAGGAGATTTATATGTGTGAATCATCAGCTTTCATTTGTAAGAATAACAATGAATTAGAAAAGGTTATGGAGAATGTGGTTAATATAGACCCTTGTGATGGAAAGATTTATTTAACTGATTTATTAGGAGAACAAAAAATAATAGATGGAATAATTAAAGAAATAAGATTGATGGACCATAAGATAATAATACAAGAAAATTAATTAATAGGGGAATTTCATATGATAATAGCAGTGATAGATGGAATGGGTGGAGGTATAGGAGCCCAGATAGTTTCTTCTCTGAGAGAAGAATTACCTACATATGTAGAAATTTATGCACTAGGAACTAATTCTATAGCAACTAGTTCTATGATGAAGGCTCATGCTAATAAAGGAGCTACAGGGGAAAATGCTATAGTAGTATCAGCTAGAAAAGCCAATATAATAGTTGCACCTATTTCTGTAATAATACCTAATTCTATGATGGGGGAAGTCACTTGTAATATAAGTGAAGCTATTGCAGATAGTGAGGCACTTAAGATACTTTTACCTATTATGCCAGAAAATATAGAGTTAGTTGGATTAGAAGGTAAACCATTAGCACTACTTGTAAAAGATTCTGTTAATGTTATAAAAAAAGAATTTAATATAAAATAACAGGGGGAATAACTAATGATGTTTGATAGAGAGATTATAAGATACCACCATGGGCACCATGACCATGACGACCATTGCCATGAACATACTCATGGAGATATGTGCCATGAACATCCACACGACCATGCTCATGACCATGACCACGAACATAATCATGAAGAATCATCAGAGTCTAAAGATGAGAAAACTTTAAAAATACTTTTAGTACATTGGATAAATCACAATGAGACTCATGAAGAAGGATTTAGAGAATGGGTAGAAAAGGCTAGAGCTATTGGAAAAGAAGAAACTGCAAAGAGTATTGAAAAAGCTATAGAATGTATGGAAGAAGCAAATAAAATGTTATTAGAGGCTAAAAAACATATGTAAATATGATTGTTAAAATCGCTTATATATTTTGATATAGGCGATTTTTTATGCCTTATTTATATTTAATTATTGAAATTTCTAATGAGTATGTACTATACTTTAATGAGGAAATTTATTATAAAACTGAGTTATTTAATATATCTTCGGCTTCAAATATTACTGGAGATAGTTAAGGAGGAGTAGTTCAATTTAATAAAAGGAGAGAATTAGTTATGAAAGATGGTCATATACATTCACCTTATTGTCCTCATGGAAGTAAGGATGATTTTGAAAAATATATACAAAGGGCAATTGATGTTGGTCTAACAGAAATGACATTTACAGAGCATTTTCCATATCCAAATGGATTTCAAGACCCTGCACCTGAAAATGATAGTTGCATGAATCCTGAAAATTTATCAAATTACCTTGATGATGTTAAAAATTTCAAGCAAAAATATGAGAGCAAAATTAAGATAAATGTAGGAGCGGAAGTAGATTTTCTTGAAGGTTATGAAGAAGACATAAAAAACAATTTAGATAAATATGGTGATGAATTAGAGGATTCTCTATTATCAGTACATATAATTAAAATTGATGGTGCCTATTGTTGTGTGGACTATAGTGTAGAAGAGTTTCAAAATCTGATTGATAAGCTTGGAAGCATTGAAGCTGTTTATAATAAGTATTATGAAACATTAATAAAAGCTGTAAATGCTGATTTAGGTACATATAAACCAAAGAGAATAGGTCATTTAAATTTAGTTAGAAAGTTTAATCAAGTATTTCCATATAATTATGAAGGAAATAAAGTTCTTGAAGAATTAATAAAGTTGGTTAAAGAAAAAGGATATGAACTTGATTACAATGTTTCTGGAAACAGAAAAGAATATTGTAAAGAGCCTTATGTAGATGTATACTTATTAGAATTAGCAAAAAAATATGATATTCCATTAGTTCTTGGCTCAGATTCTCACTGTGCAGAGGAAATAAATAATTATGATATAGGATAAAGATGTATATATTATAATCCTAAAGTTATGATAATTTATATTTTTAAAGTATTTATTTAAAAGACTGTAAGTAGATTTATGTAAAATAAATCTACTTACAGTCTTTTTGTTAAATTAGAAAAATATTTATAGATTTGTTCAGTATGAAAGTTTTATAATTAATATTTTTTCATGGATATAGCCTATTTTTACTTATCTTAACAATCATAAAGTGCTTTTAGTGTTTAGAGATATTACTGCATAAGTTTATCATTTTCCATTATTATTGGGTCTAGTAATTCTACATTTCCTTCTGACATCTTTAATCTATTGAACATATAATTTTTCACATCTTTTTTACTTTTGAACTTAGTAACTTGGTAAGGTGATGTAGAACCATATTTTTCTATAAATAAGATATCTTTATCAGTTTTGATACATATACCTGTATGACCTATAAATACATTTTTAGTTTCTGGATAACGAAGAAAGCCACTTATAATAGACATATTTTTATTATCTTTAAAAGATATTTTTCTTTTTTTCCACTCTTTTTTTATTTGTTCTGCATTTTTATTTATATCATCTGTGTCTTGAGTTGGTATTGCAGAGAAAAAGTTAATAAATTTTTCTACATCCTTTGAGTTAAATTTTGCATCTCTATTATTCATTATAGTATCTAAATCAATACTTAAATCGATAGAATCTCCAGTAAACTTCTCTTTTGAGTTGATGAAATCTTTAAAAAGTCTAAATGCTGTTATTCTACAATTTACATCCATATAGTTAGGAAACTTTTCCATCCAGTTACTTTGTAATTTATCTAAATTGTATGGAACCTGTTTTGTGTTAATTGAACTATATCCAGACTTAGATATATTTACATTGTTTTGAAGTATTTTAATTTGAAGTTTGTTGTAGCTCCTAACTGATTTAATAAAAATATCAATATCTTTCTTATTTATTTTATTTTTTTCTAATACATTTTTCACTTGATTTTGTGTCTTTCTATCTATTATGTTAGAGTATACTAATCTGCTATTATCTTTAATAGTTGAATATGCAAAGATTGTAAGTATGCTTGATAACACTAAAATAGCAGACAATATTGCTATTAGTAAATTTTTTCTCACCTGTTTTTCTCCTTTATAAATTTATTTTGTCGACATATTTATAGTATATAGTACATTTAATTTTAGCTTCAATATGTTTTTAATTACAAAACTGTTGCAAAAAATATAACTTTATTTAAAACTTTTTTTTAATATATAAAAATATATACTAAATAGGGGTATATATTCTTTGAATTTTTAACTAATTTATTTGGAGATTGATTATAGAATTTTATAAGTAAAAAATGAGTAAGCTATCAATGAAATATATAGTGAGACTAGTTTTTTGGATGTAGTATTTTGGTAAATAAGTAGGTTTGAGATATATGATAAATTTTACTTTATTAAAAATAAAATTTATTAAGTTCAATAAATATACTATTAGACTCATTAAAAGTTTAAAAATTTTATTTTTTTAATTCAACTATTCCCCAAAAAATTAGGTTTTAAGGAATAGTTAAATTAAAAAGTTTGGTTACATAATAGTAATTTTAGTTACAAGAATGAAACTGTAAAAATTAGATTTTTATTTATATAATTTCACTAAGAACATTTAATTTAGGAGGTAAAATATGAAGTTAAAAAAATTAAAAACTGGTATGGTCATGGCATTAACAATAATAACTATTGGGACGTCACTGATAAATGTATCAGCTATGGAATTAAACAGGAGTGAAGAATTTGAGACTAAGTACAGTGAAATGAAAAAAGAATTTCAAGAAGAGTATGGAAAGGAAGATAAATTCAAAGTCGTGCTAGATGATGAATTTACAAAAGAAGAAGTAAATGGAGCTAAAGGGATTATAAAGACAACTAATAAAATGAATAATGAGGTTGTAGTTTTAAATTATTTTGATGAAATGAAATCAGGAATTGAATTTGAATTAAAACCAAAAGCTGAAAAAAATGTAATTTTAAGAGCTGAGTTTCAGCAAGGATATGGAAATGAAGATAAATTTAAAGTTGTACTAGACGATGAATTCACAAAAGAAGAGGTAAATGGAGCTAAAGGGATTATAAAGACAACAGATAAAGAAACAGGTGAAGTTATTGTATATAATTACTTTGATGAGCTTGAAAAGTAATATTTAAAGCCTTTAATTAAAAAAAGAATCAGATTTAAAAGTATATAGTATCATGTATAGATTTTAAATTTATAACAATCTATACAGTTAAATAGCCGAATTGTATCAAAAATATAAAAGAATTAAATATAAAAAGAATTGTATAAAAATAAATTTTTCATATAGGGGTGAACTTTACATATTAGAGTTCACCCTTATAAAAAAATATAAAACAACATCTGGCTATATTTAATGTTCAAGTATATTTTTGAATATGTTCATATAGAGTGATTATTTATAGATAGCTGTTATTTACAGACCATAATCTAGTTTAACTTGAGATATTTATATAGTTTTTTTATTTATGGTCTTGAGATATTTATATGGCTTTTTTAACTTCTAGCTTTGATTTTAAAATATCAAGGAATTTATAACAATCGTCTGGATAAATTTCTCCCATATTTGCAACTTGGAACATATTATCATCTAGAAATTTGCCTTTTCCTGGATATACCACATAACCATTTTCTTCTTCTAGTTCTAATATAAATCTATTTATATCAATTTCTTTAGGAAGAAATACAGACGTAACAGTATTAGACATATATTTATCTGGAAGTAAAAATGTTAGACCTAGTTCCTCCATACCATTTCTTAAAATAGCAGAACATTCTTTATATCTTTCTATCTTACTGTCATCTTCTAAAAATTCAGTTAAAGCTTCATTAAGAGCAAATATTAAAGTGACATTAGGTGTATTTGGTGTTTGAGAAGATGATTTTGCAAGCTTATAATGTTTGTAAAGGCTAAGATACACATTTTTACATTGATCTTCTTTAATATTTTGTAAAACGCTTTCTTTAGCACAAAGATATGCAGAGCCTGGAAATGCCCCAAGGGCTTTACCACCAACACCTGTTATTATATCTATATTAAACTCATCAACATCAATGTATTCACCAGCAGATGCACTTATTGCATCAACAAAAAATATTTTGTTATATTTTTTTGCAAGTTTTCCTAATTCAGGTACAGGATTTATCATTCCTGAACTAGTCTCATGAAATACCATAGCAATTACTTTTATGTCAGGATTTTCAAGTAAGTATTTTTCTAAAATATCTAAGTCTGGATATTCAGCCCATTTAAAGTCTGGTTTGTAGGTCTTAACACTATAAGCAGATAATATTTCTTCTAGCCTTTCTCCAAATACACCATTACTAACTAATAAAGCAGCATCTTCTTTATCAAATATAGAAGATAATACACATTCATTTACAGATGTTCCAGAACCAGATACAACTAGAGAATAATAATCAGAAGTTGCATTATATAATTTACCGATTTTTTGTTGTGTATCTTTAAATAAATTCATGAATTCATTTCCTCTATGACATATATCATAGTGAAGAAGTGAATTTCTAACCCTATCTGTAACCATTACTGGTCCAGGACTAAATAGATATGTTTTTTTCATTGCAAATCCTCCTTAAAGTTTAATTTAAATTTTATGATGACTGTTTATGTGTATATATTAAAAGTTTATGTGTTAATTTAACTAGATTATAGAATAAAACTAATAATATTGCAATAATATTTTAATTAAAATACTTTAACAATCAAAAAAAGTAAAAATATACAAAAAATATTGTAATAAATATTGTATAAATCCCCAAGATGATATAGAATATAAATAAGTTGAATAGATTTTATATTCAAAAAATAATAAAAAATCTATTAATTCTGAAAATAAAGGGGGACGCTTAAAGTGAAATATGTATTAGCAATTGATCAAGGAACAACAGGAACAAGAGCAGTATTAATAAATGAAAAATCAGAGTTTGTTTTTAGTGATTATATGGAGCATACTCAAATCTATCCACAATCTGGATACGTCGAACATGACCCTATAGAAATTTGGAATAACACAAAAACTGTAAGTAATAATGTACTACAACAAGCTTTTAAAAGTGGAATAGATGAAAGTGATATAAAGGGAATAGGTATAGATAATCAAGGTGAAACAGTAATGCTATGGGATAAAAATACAGGTATGCCATTATACAATGCAATTGTATGGCAGTGCAGAAGAACCTATGATTATGTTGAAAATTTAAAGAATATACCAGGATTAGAAAATAAGATAATAGATAAAACAGGACTAATCATAGACCCTTATTTTTCAGGGACAAAAATTAAATGGATAATAGATAATGTAAAAGGTGTAAAAGAAAAAATCAAAAATGGAGAAGTACTTGCTGGAACATTAGATAGCTGGTTAATTTGGAAAATGACAGGAGGAAAGTCTTTTTTAACTGATGTTTCTACAGCAGCAAGAACCATGCTTTTTAATATAAGAGATATGAATTGGGATAGAGAATTACTTGATATTATAGGAGTTCCTAGAAGTATTTTAGCGGATATAATGCCTACAAGTGGTGATTTTGGGACTACAGACAAAGGGGCATTTTGTGGTGTATCAATAAAAATTACTGCTTCGATGGTTGACCAGCCAGCAGCTCTATTTGGAAATGGATGCTTTGAGCCAGGTATGGTTAAAAATACTTATGGAACAGGATGTTTCTTATATATGAATATAGGTGAAGAGTTGAAAATAGCGGGTAATGGTATATTAACAACTGTTGCTTGGAAAATAGGAGACAAAATTACATATGCTTATGATGGCGGAGTATATATAGCAGGTGCTGCAATACAGTGGCTTAGAGATGGAATTGGAGTTATAAAAAATTACTCAGAAACTGATGATATGGCTAACTCAATACCAAGTACTGGTGGTGTATATTTTGTTCCAGCGTTTGCAGGGATTGCAGCACCTTATTGGGACCAATATGCAAGAGGTACAATGGTTGGTATAACAGGCAGTACTAAGAAAGAGCATATAGTAAGAGCTACTCTTGAATCTGTTGCACTTCAGGTCAAAGATGTTGTTGACTCTATGAATTTAGCTTCAGGAAAGGATATAAAAATGCTAAGAGTGGATGGTGGAATTACAAAAAATAATTTTACAATGCAGTTTCAATCCGATATATTAGATATACCAATTGAAATTGCAGAAAATCCTGAGACAACAGTGCTTGGAGTAGGATATATGGCAGGTCTTTCCTGTGGTGTTTGGAATAGTATTGATGAAATTAGAAATGAGTTTACAATAAGTAAAGAATACACTCCAAATATGACAAAACAAAAAAGAGAAGAAATTTTGCTTGGGTGGAATCAAGCAGTAAAAAGAGCTATGAACTGGGAAAACGATACCAAAAAGATGTGTGCTAATTAAAGTACAACATAGTATTTACATGTATAGGAGGAATTAAATATGCCCTTTGATAAAGTTATATTATATATAATGGCTGTAGGGGTGCTTTTAGGAGCATTAGATAGGATAATTGGAAATAAATTTGGTCTTGGTGAACAATTCGAAGAAGGTTTTAATTCAATGGGTCCACTAGCTTTAGGGATGGTTGGTATAGTTTGTTTAGCTCCAGTTATCTCAAATGTATTAGGACCAGTAATAATACCAATATTCAATTTATGTGGAGCAGACCCATCTATGTTTGCAACCATATTAGCAAATGATATGGGAGGATATCCATTAGCGATGGAACTTGCACACAATAAAGAAGCAGGGATGCTTGCAGGATTAGTTGTATCATCAATGCTTGGGTGTACACTTGTATTTTCAATCCCAGTAGGATTAGGCCTTATAGAGTATGAAGACAGACCATTTTTTGCAAAAGGGTTATTAATAGGATTAATAACAATACCTTTTGGAGGGATTGTAGGAGGAATGATAGCAGGATTTAATTTATCAATGGTGATTATAAATATGGTGCCAGTAATAATATTAGCAGTAATATTAGCAATAGGTCTGAAAGTAAATTCAACACTTATGATAAATGGGTCTTTAGTTTTTGGAAAAATTATATCTATATTGATAACAATAGGATTAGGTGCAGCAGCATTTCAAGAAATAACAGGGGTAGTACTTATAAAAGGAATGACACCTATAAGAGAGGGTATTCAAGTAATTGGAAGTATTGCAATAGTATTATTGGGTACTTTTCCTATACTACATTTATTAGTTAAAGTTTTAAATAAACCACTTACAGCAATAGGTGGAAAATTAGGTATGGATGCAACAAGTGCAGCTGGATTAGTTTTCACTTTAGCTAATAGTATTCCAGTGTATAAAATGATGAAAGACATGAGCCCAAAGGGAAAAGTAGTAAATACAGCATGGTTAGTTTGTGCAACAGCAGCACTAGGTGATCACCTAGGATTTACAGCAGGAGTAGTGCCAGAGATGATTACACCTGTTGTAATTGGAAAGTTAGTTGGTGGAGTATTGGCGATTGCACTTGCTATGGTAATGACAAAAGATTTAACAGCAGAAGAAGAGCAAAGTAGTAAAATGAAAAAAGAGGTTGTATAAAAGAATTAATGTTAAAGTAAGCGTTAAGCTAAATTAAAAAATAGAGTTAAGTTAAAAAAATAAGGTAAATAAAAAAAGACATAGTGACATAGTAAAAACACTGTATAGTTTAGGTATAAATGGAGCTAAATAAATAATTATTTGGCTCCTTAACTTTAATCAATGATATTTTATAAGGAACTAAAAAGCAATCATATAAGCTAATTATCAGCTATGACTAAAGGTATTCCTTTTTGAGAAAATTCTATAATTATGTCGTGGTCTATACTAGCAGATGTAATAATAGTATCTATATGCTCTATAGGAGCAACAGAAGCAAATGAATTTATTCCAAACTTAGGTGGCTCAACAACTACTATTGACTTTCTAGACCTTTCAATCATTTTTTTTCGAACAAGTGATTCTTCTAAGTGATAGTCAGAAATACCATTTTCAAGTGTAATACCTCCAGCACCTAAAATTGCCTTATCAACATTAAATTGTTCAATGGCTGCTAATGTAAGTGGTCCAGAAAAAGAACCTTCAGTTTCTCTAAGATATCCACCAAGTACATATACTTTTATATTAGTATTCATAAGTTCATTTGCAACCAAAATTGAGTTAGTTATTACAGTTAAGTTTTTTTTGTCTTTTAAACTTTTTGCAACTTCAAGAACAGTAGTTCCAGTATCCATAAAAATAGTGTCATTTGTATTTATAAATTCACTACATTTAAGAGCAATTTGTTTTTTATCATTTGAATTTATTTTTTTTCTTTTAATATAGTTAAGTTCTACGCTACTTGCTATAACTGGTATAGCACCACCATAAACTCTTTTTAAAAGTCCAATACTTTCCATATGTGCTAGGTCTCTTCGTGCTGTTTCTATTGATATATCAAACATTTGGACTATGTCATTTATTTTAATTATATTATCTGATTCGAGAATACTTAAAATCTTCTCATATCTTTCCTGTGGTAACATGGAAAATCCTCCTTGGATTAATATTATTTTAGTTTTAAGCATAACTTATGATGAATTAAGGATTTATGTCTATATGTTAATGTGTGTATATTTAGTAAATAATATTATAAGCGTTATGCAAGATAATTTTACCATATTTCAAACTTACATTTAAGTAAAAAAGTGAAAATAGATATTTAATGACTTAAAATACCTTAAATTTCATAAATTAATTGACTAAAATATAATTTTATTATATAATTTAATTGCATAGAAATAAGGAGAAGTACTCAAGTGGCTCAAGAGGATCCCCTGCTAAGGGATTAGGCTGGGTAACCGGTGCGAGGGTTCGAATCCCTCCTTCTCCGCCAATTATCAAAGGCTATCCTTGTTGAAGGTAGTCTTTTTTGTAATGTCTATTAATAAAAACAACCTAGCAGACATAA
The DNA here is from genome assembly GCA_020641055.1 of Clostridioides sp. ES-S-0010-02. NCBI lineage: Bacteria > Bacillati > Bacillota > Clostridia > Peptostreptococcales > Peptostreptococcaceae > Clostridioides > Clostridioides sp. ES-S-0010-02. Next base: position 3,557,708 of record CP067345.1, on the reverse strand, counting down.
TTAAAGAAAGGAGGTAATATATGACAACTTTAATTTTCTTTATAGTGGGAATAGCATCTTTAGTGGTTGCTTTCGTTATTGATGGGGGACACATTGGAGCCTTATTTGTATTTTCATCAGCACTTGTTGTTTTTGGTGGAACTATAGGGGCTGTTGGTGCTTCAACACCATTTCCTGTATTCAAAAAGTCCATAAAGATAATGTTGTTAGCTTTTAAAAATAAAAAGCCTAACAATATAGAAAACATAGTTTATTTCAAAGAAATTGCAATCAAGGCCAGAAAAGAAGGTCTTCTTAGTATTGATAAAGAAATAAGCGAAAATGATGAATTGGACCCATTTATTAGAAAAGGTCTTGAACTTATGGTAGACGGCGTTGATGCAGCTACAATAAGAAATATATTAGAATCTCAAATACAAATAACATCAAAAAGACATAAAGAAGGAATAGCAATATTCGATTCAGCAGGAGGGTATGCACCTACACTGGGAATCATAGGTACAGTTATGGGATTAGTACATATTTTAGGAAATCTTTCGAGTAATCCAGATGCACTTGGACCTCAGATATCTGTAGCGTTTTTGGCTACTTTATACGGTGTTGGTTCAGCCAATTTAATTTGGTTACCAATAGCATCAAAGCTTAAAGCTATAAATCAGCAAGAAACTAATGAAAGACTTTTAGTGATAGAAGCGATACTATCTATACTTGAGGGAGATAATTCTAATTTAATGACAGAAAAATTAAAGATATTTTTAAATTCAAAAGAATTAATTGAACTTGGAGAAGCTGATGGTAGAATTGAATAATATAAAAGGATGGAATATTTATGTTACATGATGAAGACGAAAAAGAAGAAAATAATGAGCGATGGCTTTTAACTTATTCAGACCTCATAACATTACTTATGATTTTCTTTGTCATAATGTATTCTATGAGTAATGTTGATGCAGAGAAATATAAACAATTATCTCAATCTCTAAGTTCTGCATTTGGTGGTTCATCTGGAGTTATTGAAGGTGGACAAAATAAAATAGAACCAGTAGTTGACCAAAACAATAATAATCTAGATAGTTTACAAAATCCTGAGTTTAAAGAAGTTGGTGAAAATATTCAAAAGTATTTAAATGAAAGTGGATTGGCAAATTCGGTATCATTAAAAGCTCAAGATAGAGGACTAGTAATAAGCCTTAAAGATACTATATTATTTGATACTGGAAAAGCTGTTATAATAAATGATTCTAGAGATAAGATTATTCAAATAGGTAAGATGTTAAATGAAATGAATAGTTATATAAGAGTAGAAGGTCATACAGATAACCTATCTATAAAAAATTCTGAATTTAAATCTAATTGGGATTTATCAGTTATGAGAGCAACCAATGTTGTCCAACTTCTTATTGATAGTGCAGGTATTGCACCAAATAAGTTGTCTGCTGTAGGATATGGTGAATTTAGACCAATAGCTGACAATTCATCTCCAGATGGCAAATCAAAAAACAGAAGAGTTGATATAGTCTTGGTTGATAGTAAGTTCGATGATGTAGAAAATGTTGGAGAAAATAAATAGTTAAATAAGCTATCTCAATACAGAGTTATTTCTAATAAGGGATAGCTTTTTTATGCGAAAATTAAAAATAGATGATTAGTAAGTTACCTTTTTGTGATAATATATGGTATCTTAAATATATAATATTTAAATTATGAAAGGACTCAATTTTAAAATTGATATCAAAGGTGAGTAAATAAATGGGTAATAAGAATAAAAACACAAAATATAAAGATAAAACAAGGGCAAGGTATAATAAAAAGGTTGAAACTTTAAATAAAGAGAAGTTAAAAGAATCTAATAAACAACATAAAAAAGAAGATAAGATTACTACTATTATTAATAAATCTAGTATTGTATTATGTGTTCTTTTAGTAATATTTTCTTTACTTTATCTGTTTAAGTTAGTTCAGCTTAATATAATAATGACACTTTTAGTAATTACAGTGGCTATTCAACAAGGTTTGGTATCATTTGGTGCATTTAGAGAGAAGAATTATGCTAAAGGTATATTTTCAATATTTGTAATCATTTGTTTTCTAGTTGCTTTTAAATATACTGTTAGTCCTATTTAAATATATCAGTAAATATTTTATAATTAATATAAGTAATTAAGTTACGGTTTTAATGCTATAATAAATTTTATACATTTGAAGGAGTCGATTTTATGAATAGGAGTGGATTTGTAAAATTAATTATCACATCAATGATTATTTTATTACTTACAGGGTGTGATTTGAAAAAGGAAGAGAGTTATAAACTAGATCCAGAAAATCCGACATCAATAGAAATTTGGCATTATTATAATGGACAGCAAAAAATGGCGTTTGATAAGCTAGTTAAGGAATTTAATGACACTGTAGGTGCTGAAAAAGGAATTATTGTTGAAGCGTTTAGTCAGGGAAATGTAGTTGATTTATCTGAAAAGGTGCTGGATTCTGCTAATAAAAAGGTTGGTTCTGAAGATGTTCCAAATATTTTTGCAGCGTACTCAGATACTGCATATGAAATGGATAAATTAAAACTACTAGTAGATATTGATAAGTACATAAGTAAGGATGAATTAAATGAGTATATAGAAGAATATGTAGATGAAGGTAGACTAAATTCTGATAACGAACTTAAGCTTTTTCCGATTGCAAAGTCTACTGAGATTTTGATGTTAAATAAGACAGATTGGGATAAGTTTGCCAAAGCAACAAATTCAAATATAAATGATATACAAACAATTGAAGGATTAGTAGAGACATCAAAGAAATACTATGAATGGACAGATAGTTTAACAAAAGAGCCTAATGATGGTAAAGCATTTTTTGGAAGAGATGCTCTAGCAAATTATATTATTATAGGAAGTAAGCAGTTAGGAGTAGAAATTTTTTCAGTTAAAGATGGAAAAGTTACATTGAATCTTGATGAAAAGGTTATGAAAAAATTATGGCATAATTTTTATGTCCCATATATAAATGGATATTTTGCATCTTATGGTAAGTTCCGTTCTGATGATGCAAAAACAGGAGATATACTAGCTCTTGTTGGCTCTAGTTCAGGAGCATCATATTTTCCAGATGAAGTAATGTTAAATGATAATGAGAGTTATAAAATTGAGACATCTGTCTTTCAAGCTCCACGTTTTAAAGATAAAGAAAAATATGCTGTACAACAAGGGGCAGGAATGGCTGTAACAAAATCTACTAAAGAAGAAGAGTATGCATCAGTAGAATTTTTAAAATGGTTTACAGATAAAGAGTCTAATGTAAAATTCTCTATTGCTTCTGGATATCTACCAGTAAAGAAAAAAACAAATAATTTGGATGTTATAAAGGATGTTATGAATAAAGACGATTTAAAGGTATCAAGTAAAGTGGAAAGTTCAATTGTTTCATCTATTGAACAGATTAATAGTTGTAAGTTGTACACTAATAAAGCATTTGATGGTGGGACAAAAGCCAGACAAATCCTTGAGTATTCAATGATTGATAAAGCTAAAGAAGATTTAAATAAAATAAATGAATTAATAAAAAATGGAACCTCTAAAGAGAATGCAGTAGCACAATTTAATAATAATGAAAATTTTTCAGCATGGTTTTTAAATTTTAAGACTGAGCTTGAAAATGCTGTAAAAGAGTAGGTGAATTGGCAACGTGTACCAAAATGCACAAAGGTATGGGTGGAATAAATATGGAAAATAATCTAAAAAAGAATAACTCAATAATGAAAAAGATGATATTTCCTCTAATTATTGTTATGCTAATTCAAACAAGTTTATTTTGTGCCACAATTTTATGGGGAGGAACTATTAAAAGACTAAATGATAATTCATTTGATATTTTAAATGAAAGAGTAATTAATCGTAAAAATTATATACAAAATGAGATGTTACAAAGATGGTCAAAGACAAGCGAGACAGAACTAGCTATTAACTCATCTGTAAAAAAGGTTTTAGATGAAAATAATGTCTCAATTAAAGATGTGGGTATAAACGAAGAAATTAATAAAGAAATTATAAAAAATATATCAAAAGATTTAATATATCTTTTGAGAAAAAATTCTGTTACAGGTTCTTTCATAATTTTAAATAACAAAGATATTGAATATGATTCAATAAATAGTAAAGATGAAATAAGTAAGACAGGATTGTATATAAGAGACCTAGACCCTAAATTTAACCCAAATGATAATTCTGATTTGCTAATTGAAAGAGGCTCCTCAGAGATAGCAAGAAGTTTTGGAATATCTATGGATAGTTATTGGGCTCCAAAGTTTTCCTTTAAAAGTGAAAATGAGGAAAAAGGAGATAATTTCTTTTATAAACCATTTAGAGCTGCAATTGATAATCCAAATACATCAAGTTCTAATTTAGGATACTGGGGAAGTCAGTTCTTATTAACAAATGAAGGCGATAGAGTTATAACATATTCAGTTCCTCTTATTTATGAAGATGGAACTGTATATGGAGTACTTGGAATAGATTTAGGTATAAATTATTTAAGAGAGTTGCTTCCATATGGGGAGATAAATGAAAATAAAAAAGGTAATTATATTTTAGGCGTAGATAGAAATGATGATTTGGCATTTGAAAATGTTGTTTCGAATGGTTATACATTTAAAGACAAATTTTGGGATGGTTTACATTCGAACCTTGAGCAAAAAGAATCTTATAAAAATGTATATAAAGTTAAAAATGAAGATGATGGTAAAATTAAAGAAAGTACTTATGCTAGTGTACAATATTTAGATTTATACAATTCCAATACTCCATTTGAAAATGAGCGTTGGGCTCTTTTGGGAATTATTGAAGAAAAAAGTTTATTGTGTTTTTCAAAAAGAGTGGAAACCTTGGTAATAGTGTCTGTTGCAGTTTCCTTAGTGATAGGGCTTATAGGTATTTATATTGCGTCGAGATTGTTTACAAAACCAATTGTTCTTTTGGTTAATAAAGTTAGAAATAGTAATCCATCAAAACCAGTAAATCTTGATAAAATAAACATATCTGAAATAGATGAATTATCTTCAGCCATAGAGCTACTTAGTGCAAATGTTGCAGATTCCTCATCAAAATTATCACAAATTATTGAAATTGCAGATATGCCAATTGGAGCTTTTGAATTATATAAAAATGGAGATAATGTTTTTTGTACAAAAGGATTTTTTAGTATATTTACTACGGATGATGAATTTCAAGAATATGGATATATATCAAAAAGTAAATTTATAAAAAAAATGAATGAAATGGATACATATTTACAGAAAAATTATAAGACAGAAAATATATACATATATAAATTTGAATCTAAAGATAAAACTTCTAAGTGGATAAGATTAAATATTGTTGAAGATGACTTAAAGATATTAGGTGTTGTTGTTGATGTTACAAAAGAGTTTATTGAGAAAATGAAAATTGAGTATGAAAGAGATTTTGATATTTTAACAAATCTTCTAAATAGGAGAGCTTTTTATTCACAAGTACGAGAAAAATTTGAAAATAAAGAAGAGATTAAAATAGCTGCATTTATAATGTGGGATTTAGATAATTTAAAATATATTAATGATACCTATGGTCATGATGCTGGTGATGAATATATTAGATGTGCAGCAGATATACTTAAAAAGTTTATATCATGGAATGGTATAGTTTCTAGACTTTCAGGGGATGAGTTTTATGTATTCATATATGGGTATGAAAGTAAAGATAGCATAAGAACTATTATTAACTCTGTTAAGATACAGATGAATAATACTTTATTAAAGCTTCATGATGGGACAGAATTTAAAATAAGAGCATCAGCAGGAATTTCTTGGTATCCTAGCGATTCAACTAACTATGATGAACTAATGAAATATGCAGATTTTGCTATGTATCAAATTAAAAATACAATTAAAGGCGAAGTAAGTGAATTTGATGTCAATATATATAATAAAGATTCATTCTTGTTGCATAATAGAGAAGAGTTAAATAAATTAATTGATGGTCAATTGGTTGAATATGCATTTCAGCCTATTGTGGATTGTAAAGGTGAAGTATTTGCATATGAAGCACTTATGAGACCCAAAATGGAAACTTTTAGTTCTCCAATGGATGTTATTAGATTGGCTCGTTCACAGTCTAAGTTATATCAAATCGAACGTATCACATGGTTCAAAGCACTTAAATCTTTTAAGAGATATAGGGAACAGTTTGGAGTGTGTAAATTGTTCTTAAATTCTATACCAAATAATAATTTATCAAAAGTTGATTTTGAAGAAATAGAAGATTTATATGGTAATTATCTAAATAGGGTAGTGCTAGAAATAACAGAGAATGATAAGATTAGTGAAGATTTTATTGACAAAAAGAAAGTGTATATAAATCAGTGGAATATAGAAATTGCTTTAGATGATTTTGGAACAGGTTACAATGGCGATGCTGTACTACTGTACATAATGCCAAATTATGTGAAGATTGATATGTCTATTGTAAGAGGTATTGACAAAGATGAAGATAGAAGAAAAATACTAAAAAACCTTATTTCATATTCTAAAGAAAGAAATATTAAAGTTATAGCAGAAGGTGTAGAAACCAAAAGTGAAATGGAAGCATTAGTAGCTATTGGAATAGATTATATTCAAGGATATTACATTGGTAAACCAGAATTTGTTCCTCAAGATATAAGTGATAAAATTAAACAGGAACTCAAGATATGTTATGAAAATAGAGATGATATAGTTTAATAGAAGAAAAATTAAATGTATTTTTAGGATACTTTTAGTTTATAATTAAAAAAGAAAATAGGATGATTATAAATTAAGGTGGTGGATATAATAATCACAACAAATATAGATATAAGACAGTTAAATGAAAATCAACTAGAAGCAGTTGAACATATAGATGGGCCTTGCATGATACTTGCAGGGCCTGGTTCAGGTAAGACTAGGGTAATTACATATAGAATAGCTAATATGGTAGTAAACAAAAATATAGCACCAGCAAGAATATTGGCGATAAGTTTTACCAAAGCATCCTCAGTAGAAATGAAAAATAGAGCATTGAGTTTAAGTGATGATATAAGACTCAATAAGGTAACATATGGCACTTTTCATTCTGTGTTTTTTAAGATTTTGAGGTATTTTGAAAGGTACAATTTAGATAGCATATTTGATGAAAAGTCAAAGAGGATAACAATAAAGGCAATATTAAAAAGTCTAAATATAGAAAATGCAGATGATGATGAAAATATAGGTCAAGTTATAAATGAAATATCTTATGTAAAAAATGAACTTATGGATAAGAATGAATTTAGCTCAGAAGTGTTGACAAAAGATGAGTTTTTAAAAGTATATAATTTATATGAAGAGCAAAAATCAAAAGTTAATAAGATTGATTTTGATGATATGCTTATAAAGACTTATTATTTGCTTTTGAATAATAAATCAGCCTTAGAAATGGTTAGGAATGTATATAAATATATATTGATAGATGAATTCCAAGATATAAATAAAGTGCAATTTGAGGTTTTAAAGTTAATTTGTAATCCACTAAACAACATATTTGCGGTTGGAGACGAAGACCAAAGTATATATGGTTTTAGAGGAGCTAGACCAGATTTTTTGCTTGAATTTGAAAAATATTTTAATAATACTAAAAAAATAGTGCTGGATGTAAATTATAGGTCTAAAAGTGAAATAGTAAATACTGCAAACAGGCTTATAGAAAAAAATAGAAATAGATATGAAAAAGTTATTAAATGTAGTCAAGGTAAGGGAGGCATTGTGAGTTATATTTCTCCATATGATTCAGAGGAAGAAGCTTTGCATATTGCCAAGGAAATAATTGACGAAATAAAAAAGGATTATGTAGAGTATTCAGATTTTGCAGTAATTTATAGAACTAATATACAGTCAAGAGCCTTAGTAGATGTATTTATGGATATGAGAATTCCATTTGTAGTAAAAGATTCAGTAATTACAATATATGACCATTGGGCAAGTCAGGATATACTAGCATATTTAAGAATAGGTATTAATCCAAAATCAAATAAAGATTGGTTAAGAATTATAAATAAGCCATTTAGATATATATCTAAAGATAATGTAAATATGGTTAAAGATGAAAAAGATTTTGTAACAGCACTAATAAACAAATGTAACCTTCATCCCAAACAAGTCAAAACAATAACAGATTTGGAGATAGACTTGAGCTATTTGAATACTTTAAATCCTAAAAATGCAATATCTTATATTAGAACTAGTCTTGATTATGATAGATATGTCTTGGATTACTGTAGCAATAGAAAGATAAAGACTAATGGGCTTGTAGAGATATTAAACGAACTTGAGAGTTCTGCTACAAATTTCAATACAGTGACAGAGTTTTTAGACCATATTGAGAGAGTAAAGATTGAGTTAATGGAAAATAACAAGAATAAACAGACTGATGGTGTTATATTTACAACTATGCATAGTGCAAAAGGATTAGAATTTAGGAATGTCTATATTATAGGTGCAAATGAAGGAACAATACCTCATGAAAAATCATATGATATTTGTAAGGAAGAAAAAAAAGAGGAACAATTAGAAGAAGAAAGAAGACTTATGTATGTAGCTATTACAAGAGCTGAAGAAAAACTATGTATAAGTTCTACTTTAAATAAATATGGTAAAAAAGTTGATAAATCATTGTTTATCAATGATATAAAATCTCCAACTAAAAAAGAAATTGATAGTATTGGTGTTGGTGATAAGGTATACCATAAAAAATTTCACGAAGGCGAAATAATCAAAAAAGATGGAAACATGTTTACGATAAAGTTTAAAGATAGAGAGCGAACTTTAGATTTGAAAACTTGTTTATTGAAGAATATAATCCATATTATTTAACTTAGTATATAAAATTTAATAAATATAAGATATATTATTTATAAGTATTTAAGCAATGAAAATGAAAAAGAAAAATATTATTTATAAGTATTTAAATAATGGAAATAAAAAGAAAAATATTATTTATAAGCATTTAAGAAATAGAAACAAATAAGAAGTATATTATTTGTAATTACCTAAAGAACAGAAATAAATAAGAAATACATTATTTATAAATATATGGATAATATCAACAAGCATGTAATAAAATATCTAAATTTTAGAAAATAAAATTATTAAAAAAATAAAAAACTTATTGACAAAAATATTAGAAGGAAGTACAATTGTATTAACAATTTAAGGAAACAAATCCAGTGATAGAGAAAGTAGCATATATGGATTTACAGCGAGTTAGGGGTTGGTGTAAGCCTAGCAATGAAGTCTATGTGAAGAGAGCTCTGGAGGAAATTATCAGAAGTTTTAGTTAGTATGATAATTGGTTTGCCCGCCTTAAGGGATTGAGAGGATAAGTACTTACTTATCAAAAAGAGTGGTAACGCGGATATAATTCGTCTCTTAGCTGTAAAGCTAAGGGACTTTTTTGATTTTAAAATTAAAATATCCCTGTAGCTATAAAGGCTAAAATTCACAAATTTTGAAGGTTGTATAAGTATTTATCAATAAGAGTGGTAACGCGGTAAAGTCGTCTCTTAGTCATTAAAGACTGAGGGACTTTTTTTGTAACTCGAAACATTAAAGTATTAAAAATTTGAGGGAAAATTATAATTAAAAGAGAGGGGTAGTTAAAATGAAAGTATTTAAAAAATTATTAAGTTTAGGATTAGTATTAGGATTAACATTATCGCTAGTAGGATGTAGTGGTGGAGAAGAAAAAACAAAATTAGAGCAAATAAAAGAAAGTGGAAAATTAGTTGTTGGTACTAGTGCAGAATTCCCACCATTTGAATTTCATAAAGTAGTAGATGGTAAAGATTCAATAAAAGGATTTGATGTAATGTTGGCTGAAGAATTTGCAAAGGAACTTGGTGTAAAGGTTGAAATTAAAGATATGTCATTTGATGGATTAATAGGTGCTTTAAATGCAGACCAAGTTGATATGGTTCTTGCAGGGATGTCTCCAACACCAGAAAGAGAAAAGAGTGTTGATTTCTCAGAATTATATTATTTAAGTAGAAATGCAGTTATAGTTAAAGATGCAGATATAGACAAAGTAAAAACTGAAGACGATTTGAAAAAACTTAGAGTAGGGGTACAGGCAGGAAGCATTCAAGAAGAATATGTAGTTAACACTCTAAAAATGACAACTACAAAATCTTTAAAAGCAGTACCTGACCTAATCACAGAATTAAAAAATGGAAATATAGATGCAGTTGTTGTTAATGAAGCAGTTTCTTTAATAAATGTTAAAAAATATGATGGAATAAAAATGGCAAATACTGAAGTTGGTAAAGATGTAACAGAAGGTATGGCAGCAGCAATTAAAAAAGCTGATAACAACAAAGACTTTATAGAATTATTAAATAAAAAAATAAAAGAATTACAAGATGGTAAAAAAATAGAAGAATTTTTAAATGAAGCATCTACTGAAGCTGCTTCAAATTAGTAAGAAAGTTATGTGGGAGATGAAATTATGAGTTTAGATTTTAGTTTTTTAAGTAGATTTGGGACTTCTTTTTTGGAAGGAACAGGTGTGACAGTAGGAATTTCTCTTGTGGCATTATGCTTTGGATTTGTAATAGGTATAATTATCTGTATGGCAAAAATATCAAAGAGTAAAGTATTAAGAGTAATATCATCAATCTATATTGAGATTTTAAGAGGAACACCATTATTAGTACAGATATATATAGTATGGTTTGGATTACCTCAATTAGGAATAAGATTCCCTATGTTATTTGGTATACCAAGTGAATTTATAGCTAGTGCATTTGCATTGTCAGTAAACTCTGGTGCATATGTGGCAGAGATACTTAGATCAGGTATACAATCAGTTGATAATGGACAAATGGAAGCAAGTAGATCATTAGGATTAAATTACTGGTCAACTATGAGATATATAATAATACCTCAAGCTATAAAAAATATACTACCTTCATTAGCAAATGAGTTTATTACACTTGTAAAAGAATCTTCAATAATATCTGTAATAGGTGTTGTTGAGATAATGCGTACTGCTGATATAGTAAAAAATGCAGCATTCAGAGCATTAGAGCCATTAATAGTAGCAGCAGCAATTTATTTTGTTATAACATTTACTCTATCAAGATTAGTTGGATTATTAGAAAAGAAACTATCTGTGTCTAACTAGATGAGAGCATGTTTAGCATTTAGGGAAAACATAGAATAGTAAAAAGGAAAGTGATAATATGATTACAATAAAAAATTTAAGTAAATCTTTTGGAGATTTAAATGTATTAAAAAATATAGACTTAGAAATCGCTAAAGGCGAAATAATGGTTATAGTAGGTCCAAGTGGCTCTGGTAAAAGTACACTTCTTAGATGTATGAATTTATTAGAAATACCTACAGGTGGAGAGATAATATTTGAAGGAAAAAATTTAGTTGATAAAAAAACTAATATTGATGAAGTTAGACAAAATATAGGTATGGTGTTTCAGAACTTTAATTTATTCCCACATAAGACTATTTTAGATAATATAACATTGGCACCAATTAAATTAAAAAAAATGACTAAGGAAGAAGCAGAAAAAAAAGCAGAAGTTTTATTAAGTAGAGTTGGTCTTTTAGATAAAAAAGATTCATATCCATCACAATTATCTGGAGGGCAAAAGCAAAGAATAGCAATAGCGCGAGCTCTTGCTATGGAACCAGATATGATGTTATTTGATGAGCCAACATCTGCTCTTGACCCAGAAATGGTAAATGAAGTTTTGGATGTTATAAAAGAACTTGCTAAAGAAGGAATGACAATGGCAATTGTAACTCATGAAATGGGATTTGCTAAAGAAGTTGCAGATAGAGTTATCTTTATAGATGGAGGAAGTATTCTTGAGGAGGATTCTCCAGAAGAAGTCTTTGGAAATCCAAAACACGATAGAACAAAATCATTCTTAGCAAAAGTGTTATAATATATAAAAAAAGGATGTATTGATATTAGAAATTCAATACATCCTTTTTTAGTGCTAATTAATATGATTTTTAAAATTAAAATTATACTTACATTAACTTTATCTTAGCTTAATATTATATTTTTGCAGAAAAAAAAAGAGCTCGGGGTAAGCTCTTTTTTTCCATCGAATTAGTTTCCGATATTAATTCGATTTTTAATAAATATAAAATATATCCTTATGAAAGGGTATTGGGAATAGATATATTAACTAACTAGGGTTACCAGGGGGATAACCTTAATTTATTATAACAAAATGCGACACAAAAATCAATATTTTTTTTGATATAAATTATAAAAGTTATTTTTATAACAAGTAAGCTTATAAAAATAGACTTTATAGCAAAAATAAGTATATGTATAATATAATATATTTATTTTATATAATATATTATTTTATCATATATTGTATGTTATCACGTATTTTTGTAGGGTATAGTATAAATATATTATATTTTAGCATAAAATTTTGTAGTTAAGTGAAAAACTAGATTTTTATGAAAGAAGATTCTATAAACTTAAGATTATCTTTTTAATAAAGATTAACAAAAAAAATACTGTAATTAATGGTATAATAATTAGAGTTGAAGATTTTAAATAAAGGCAGGTGTAATTAAGTTGGAAATATACTTAGATAATAGTGCAACTACAAAACCTTATCCAGAAGTTATAGATAAAATGGTATATGCACTTAGTACGGATTATGGAAATCCTTCTTCTGTTCATAGAAAAGGTGTGGAAGTTGAAAAAGGTATAAAAGAAGTAAGACAAATTATAGCTAAATCTCTAGGCGCGAAAGATAAAGAGATTTATTTTACATCAGGTGGAACAGAATGTAATAATACTATAATAAGAGGTATTGCCAATCTAAATAAGAAGAGAAGAAATCATATAATATCTACAAATATAGAACATCCTTCTGTTTTAAACACACTAAAAGATTTAGAAGAAGATGGATTTGAAGTAACTTACTTAGAGGTCGGAAAAGATGGAAAGATAAATATAGAAGATTTGAAAAATGCTATAAAATCAGCTACATGTTTAGTAAGTATGATGCATGTTAACAATGAAATAGGAACTATACAGCCAATAGATGAAGTTGGAAAATATCTGAAGTCTTTAAAAGAGAAGATATATTTCCATGTAGACGCTATTCAATCATATGGAAAAATAAACTTTAGACCATCTAAATACAATATAGATTTTATGAGTGTAAGCGCACATAAATTTCATGGTCCAAAGGGAATTGGATTTATGTATATTAAGGAAAATAATCGCTTAAAGCCTATGCTAACAGGAGGAGGACAAGAAATTGGAATTAGGTCTGGAACAGAAAATGTACCTGGAATATATGGGCTTGGAGAAGCTGTAAATATATTAAGTAAAGATTTAGATGCTGTTATTTTGAAGATAAATAACTTAAAAAACATATTTAGAAATAAAATAGTTGAGAATATAGAAGATATAAAAATTAATTCTCCAGAAGATGGCGTATGTCATATATTAAATGTATCATTTATAGGTACAAAGGGAGAAGTTTTACTTCATTACCTAGAGCAAAAAGGAATTTATGTGTCAACTGGATCTGCATGTTCTTCTAAGAAAAAAGGTAGTCATGTTTTGAATGCCATAGGTCTTACAAATGAAGAAATCAATGGAACAATAAGGTTTAGCCTATCTGATATGAATACAGAAGATGAGATATCTGAAGCTGTGAAAGTATTAAAAGAATCAATTTGTGATTTAAGGTCAATAATGAGAAAGAAATAAAGAATACTGTATAAATAATAAGAAGAAAGTAGTTTAAGAGGTGAAATGGTGTATAATATATTAATAGTAAAGTATGGAGAAATTGGAGTAAAAGGAAAAAATAGATATATATTTGAGAATAGACTTATAAGAAATATAAGAAATATGTTAAAGCCAATTGGCAAATTTAATGTATATAAAGAGTATGGAAGAATATATGTCGATTTAGAAGATTATGATTATGAAGAAGTTATTGAAGAAGTTAGAAAAGTATTTGGTATAGTAGGTGTGTGTCCTGGAGTAAGAGCTAAAAAAGATTATGATACATTAAAAGAAATAGCTTTAAAGATGCTAGAAGAAAAAATAGATGCTGGATATAAAACTTTTAAGGTAGAGTCAAGAAGAGGAGATAAGTCTTTTAGATTAACTTCTCAAGAAATGAGTATGGATATAGGTGGGTACTTATTATCAAAGGTAGGAGATAGAATTGATGTTGATGTAAGAAATCCAGAAGTTAAAATAAAATGTGAATACAGAGAATTTCATACTATGGTTTATAGTGATACTATACCTGGATACGGTGGATTACCACTTGGAACTAATGGTAGAGCGATGTCTCTTTTGTCTGGTGGTATAGATAGTCCAGTAGCAACATGGATGGTCGCAAAAAGGGGTATGGAAGTAGAAGCAGTGCATTTTCACAGCTATCCATTCACAAGTGAAAGGTCACAAGAAAAAGTTAAAGATTTAGCTAAGATATTAGCTAAATATTGTGGTAGAGTAAGGCTTCATAAGGTAAATATACTAGAAATACAAAAAGCAATTGGCGAGAATTGTAATGAAGAAGAAGCGACTATTCTTTCAAGAAGATTTATGATGAGAATAGCACAAAAACTTTCTGAAAAAAGACATTGTGATGCTTTGATTACAGGTGAAAGTATTGGTCAAGTTGCATCTCAAACTATACAAGGGCTTACTTGCACTAATGCTGTTGTAAATTTACCAGTATTTAGACCACTTATAGCTATGGACAAATCAGACATAGTTGATATAGCTAAGAAAATAGGGACTTTTGAAACATCTATAATACCTGAAGAAGATTGCTGTAGCGTATTTTCTCCTAGAAAACCTGTTACTAAACCTAGACTAGAAAAAATAGAAAAATCTGAGTTGTCACTTGATATTGAAAAATTAGTACAGGATGCAATTGACGGAATAGAGGTTGAAGACATAGAATTTTAATATGGAAGTGATTTAGTTATTTGGGGTAGGTGTTATATGTGATTCAAGTATTATATGTTGGTATTGGTGGATTTTTAGGAGCTATATTAAGATATTTAATATCTCTAAAGTTTGTAGGAACTAAGTTTCCATTTGGGACTTTGGTGGTCAATATTCTGGGTGGAATTTTAATTGGCTTTGTAATGGAAATGAGTATAAGGACAGATTCTATTTCTAATAATTTAAAATTGTTTTTGACAACTGGTTTAATGGGAGGACTAACTACATTTTCTACTTTTAGCTTCGAAACTGTAAAGTTTTTTGATAGTGGGAATTATATATTATTTGGACTAAACATATTTTTTAATTTGGCATTAAGTATTTTGGGAGTTTTTGTTGGAAGGACTTTATGTAGACACTTTATTACTGTATAGCAGATTAAATTAAACACTATAATTTTATTTAATGGGAATGATTATTATGAATAAAAAGGGTTTTACACTAATTGAATTATTGGTAGTTATATCTATAATAGGAATTTTGGTTATAGTTGCGTTACCAGCGCTTTTTAAAAATATAGAGAAAAGTAAAGCAGTAACATGTCTTTCTAATAGAGAAAATATAAAGACTCAAATTGTTATTGCTGTGGCTGAGGAACCTAGCAAAGATAAAAAAGAAATTATAAAAGATGTATTAAAAAATACGGATGGTAAGTATTTTGAAACAGAGCCAAAGTGTAAGTCAGGTGGAACATATTCAGCAAAGTTTGATGATGGTTATGATGGAATAACTGGAGAAGAAAGTATTGCAAAAGTTTATGTTACTTGTACAGAACATCCAGATGGTGTTGAGATGGCTAGAGATGTACACCAAAGTATGATGGACTTGATTGCATCATTTGCAGTAGACCCTTCTGTAATACCAGGGACTTCAAAAGGGAATGATGCTTTTAGAAATTATTTACTAAATAATAAATATAAAAATGGTTGGCCTACAATTCCAGATGAATTTAAAAAGAAATATAATTTAAGTAAGGCAACATTATATATACAACCATATGCATATAACCCTACTGAATCTGATGCTACTGTAGTTGTATTTGCAAATGATAAGACTGGAGGTAATTGGTACACATCTTTAGTTTATGATTATGATGAAGGTAGATGGTATAAAGGTAACAATGGTATTTCTGTTGCAGGTAGGTCATGGAATGTTGATTCAGCTGATGGTAAGACTAAATCTGTAAAAACAGAGATTCATACAAAAGCTGGTTGGGGTCCTTTAAATTAATATAGTAAATTTTATCAACTTTACTGGTATTAATCGTTCTATAGAAAAATGATATTTTCTATAGTTGAGTGATACCAGTTTTGTATTTAAGTTTATTTGTGAGGTAGATATATTGATGTTTTGATGTTATAAAAGCTTCACATATAAACTAAAAATAATTATAATAAGAATATAAAGTAGTTTAATTATAAAATTAATTTTCTAAAGATTTTGTATTTAAACTAACAAATACATAAAAAGGGGAATCGATATAATGAATAATTTACAAGATAATCAAACAATAAACTTGATAAAAGAACGTAGAAGTATACGAAAATTTACAACAGAGCAAATTACAGATGAACAATTAGATACATTATTACATTGTGCATTTGCAGCACCTTCAGGGTGTAATAAACAGCCATGGCACATAACTGTTGTACAAGACCAGAAACTTTTAAAAGAGATTAGTGATGATACTCTTTCTAGAATTCATGAAGTTAGTAATGTTGAAATAAATAAAAATTTTAAATTATTTTATGGTGCACCAACTGTTTTATTTATTTCTTATGATGAAGAGAGTTCATGGGCTCCATATGATGTGGGAATACTTACAGGAAACATAACAACAGCTGCACAAGCTTTAGGGCTTGGGAGTTGCATAATAGGAATGGTTAGGGGTCTGTTTACACCTGTTGAGCAAGGGGATATTGTAGGTCTTGTTAGTGTATTGGATGACAATGATGTAAAAGAATCAGATTCAATAAAGATGAAGTTTGATACAAATAAAAAATATAGAGAATTACTAGATATACCAGAAGGATATTCTGTACCATTTGGTATTGCTGTTGGTGTTCCAGAAGGGAATTTACCACAAGCTAGAAATGTAGTTTATAAAGTCTCTAGAGTTTAGAATATCTGAGTAGGAGTAGTTATAATGTCTATATCTGTTAATACAAGAAGTACACATGTAAATCAGAGTAATTATAGCAATGAAAGTAATGACAAGTTAGAAAAGTTTGATGAGCAAATACAGAAGCTAGAAAGTTTTATCACAGATTTGAAAACTGATAAAAATATGGATTCTAAGATAAAAAATATGAAAATTGAAGCATTACAACAATAAATTAATGATTTGAAAAATCAAAAACAGGAATATGCAAGTCAATTAATCAAAGAGGGTACACTTAAAAAAGAATCTAAACAATCTGATATTAATCAAGAAAATTCTCAATATAAATACGATTATGCAAAAGGATTAACTTACTATACCACAAAGACTTTAGTGTCATCTGATTGTGATATAAAAAATATTTCTAAAACTAATAGTATGAGAATTAGTTTATTTGATGATATTCGTACTAAGAATATGGAAATGAGTAGTCAAACTCGTCATTCACCTACCAAATTTGATTCATTTGAGAGTGGTAAATTAAGTAGCGGTTTAAGCCAGATTAATATGTCTTTTGGAGAACAACTATATGCTAGTACAGATAAAATTAAAGATAATAATAAAAAGCTAGAAGAAATTAAAGTAAATGAAAAGAGTAAGGAAGAAGAAATTTATGAAAATAAACAAGAATCTATTGATGTTATTACTGAAGAACATATAATTATATCAAATGATTCAGTTGATAAGTATAAAAATTCTGTTTTAAATAGTACTGAAAATATTAAAGAGGAAAATGTTAAAAAAGAAAACAAAATATATACAGAAACTGATAAAGTAGAATACATAATGGAAATTGCTAATTTAGAAAACAAACCTCATAGAAGAATTGATACTACTATTTAGATAGATACATTTTTATTTGGATTATGAGATACAGTTATAAAGTTTTATGTAATTGAAAATAGAAGGGACAAGGTTAAAAATAAAAAATTATTTGTTTTAATCTTGTCTTCTATTATTTTATGTTTATAGAATAATAAAATGAGTTTAATTAATTTAAGTATTATGTATAAAGAATATAAAGTCGAAAAAGATAAAAAAATAATAATAATGTTTTGGAAAAAAGTGGTATAAGATTGAAATAAATAAAAAATCATGATACAATAAATGTAAAATAAAGGAAAAAGTGACCCTTAGTTATAAAAAAGTCACTATTTATATGATTAATAGTTTTTTTTACATATATATACATTTTTTTTTTAAAATTATATATATATGCTATTAAAATTATAATTATTTCTTTATCTTGTAAACAGTCGTTCTGTACTTTTACTGATAATCAATTATTAGAAGTGGCAAAAAATTTTGAATGGATTTGATATACATTTTTTATAATATTCTTATAGTTTTTTTTACATAAAAAAAAACCCTTTTATAACAAACGGAAACTATAATAACCATAATTAAAATAATTATTTTAATTGAAATAATTATTTTAATTAAAAAATTATTGATACTCTAAATACATATCATACTTATATCACAACTAATTTTTATGAAATTGAAAACAATTAAAGTTAATTGCTTTAAGTAATATAAATATATAAAATATCTTACTTTATTGTTTTTTAGGTTGTTTAATTCTACAAAAATAAAATTAAAATGTCTAGTCTATAGAGCATTAATATCTTTGTGTAAAAATTAAATATATTTTTTATTTAATAAAAAGGATTTCAAGTGAAAATTAAATAAACTATAAAAACTTCACTTTTAAGATAGACTTCATAATAGATTAATTAGACTTTAAATAAATAGTTTTGATAAAGACTATGCAAAATAAAGTATGAAAAATCTGTTTGAAATAAAAAATATTGGAGGGGGATTTTTAATGAAACACAGATTGAGTAAACTAACATCTTTTTTGGCAACCTTAGCTTTAGTTGTTGGTGTAGGAGTACCATCATATGGACAAACTTTACCAGATAAAGTTAATAATGAAGTACTACAAAATACAGAGCGAAGATATGATATTAATGGAAGATATCAAGTAGATTTTCGTGCAAATATGGGAAATGGATATGTAACATTTTTCTCATTATTTGTCCCATGTGGTGGTAACTCATTAAATGTAAAATATGTATGGGGGAATGATCCAAAAGGAGGTTCTCAAGAAGGTTGGGTATTACAAATTAATGGGGAAAAAGTTTCAACTATTTATGGAACAAGCTATGGATTTCCTAATGGCATACCATCTGCAGGGATAACAGGAAGTCAAATGACAGGAATTTATTCTTTTGTTACAAATCGAGACATGTCTGGAGTAAGTTGGAGCTATACATCACCTAATACAGGTAATGGAAACGCTACAAGAACATCATATGCATCTACTGAGATTTCAAATACAAAACTTTCTATTAAGGTTAATTATAAAAATAAAGAAACAGGAGCTATAGTTGGGTCATATACAACTCAAGTTCCAGCTAAGTATGGAAATAGCACTGTTACACCTGATACTACACAAATTCCTGCTGGATATAAATTAGATCCAGCAAGTCAATCTAAAGTAGTAAATCTTGTTCAAAATGGAGTTAATCCAAATGTAGTTGATTTTACAGTTATTCCTGATAATGCAGGAGTTCCAGAAGAAGATCGTGTTCTTATAGTTGGATTTAAAGATAAAGATGGAAATAATGTTGGAAGTACTTATATAGAAGAAATTCCAGATATACTAGGCTCACATGATGTAACACCAAACACATCAAAAGTTCCTAATGGTTATAAGCTTGCTCCTTCTAATCAAACTCAGACTGTTAATTTACAACCAACAGGTCTTGACAAGAGTATTGTTTATTTTACAGTAAGTCCTGATATTCCACTTGTAAATCGTATAGTTACAGTTAACTTTAAAGATAAAGATAGTGAAGCAATAATTGGAGACCCATATACAGTTACACTACCAGCTGAATATGGAAATCATAGAGTGGAATCTGATTCTACAAAGGTACCAAATGGATATGTACTTAATCCAGATAATCAATTTGAAATGGTAAATCTTAGTACAAGTGGTCTTGTACCAGATAGAGTTTACTTTACAGTAAGTAAGATGCCTTCAGAAGCAGAACGTACTTTAACAATTGGTTTTAAAGATAAAGATGGTAATAGAGTTGGAGATACATACACAGAGGTTGTTAATGCTGTACTTGGAAACCATACAATAACTCCAGATTCTACAAAGGTTCCTGCTGGATATAAATTAGACCCAGCAAGTCAGTCTCAAACAGTTATACTTAATTCTTCTGGAATTACTCCAAATACAATTTACTTTACTGTAGCCGAAAAAACTTATAGGGTGGTTTATAGTTCAAACTTCCCTTCAGGAGTATTTGTTTCAGGTACAACTCCTATTGATACAACAGAATATAAAAAAGGAGATACTGTGACTGTTTTAGGAAATGTTAATGGTCTTGATGCCGATACTTATACATTTGTAGGATGGAGTACAGTTAGAAATGATCCATCAACAATAGTATCAGGTACAATCACTATGGAAGAGAGAAATATCATATTATATGCAGTGTGGCAAAAAAATTAGTACTGTAAGTTGTTTATTATTGTAATTTATAAGCTAGAATCTTATTTAATATTTATATAAGAATAAGATTCTAGTAGTTATAAGAAATACTGATATAGATTTTATCAGTATTTCTTTGTTTTACAAAATGAAAAATAAAATCATTTTGTATATGAGGAGGAGGGGTTTGATGAATCAAAAGTTAAAAAAGTTAACTATATGCATACTTACATTTGCTATAATTCCTTTAAATTATTCAAATGTTTTTGCTGATTATGATTTAAATAAGATATTTAATAAGCAGATTCAAGATAAAAGCTTAAGGAGAGTTAATAATATTACAATAACTTATGATGATAATGGAGCTACTGGAGGAACAATAAATGAAGCTATACTTAGTGGAGGAACGTTTATTTCTGGACCAGTAATAACAGGTCCAAAAGTATATAACCTTGATGACTTTAGTTCTTATTTAGCACTAAGTAGCAACCTTACAAGAGGAAACTATCATAGTAATGCTTGGAGTGTCTCAAGGGACCATTTGGCAAGTGGTACTCAACCATATTCAGAAGGAGAACAGCTAGCAGGAATGGATATAGACAGAGATATAACACTTTATGCTATTTGGGTTCCAGACTTTTTACAGGTAAGATATAATGGAAATGGAAATACTTCAGGTAATGTTCCATCAGATTCAAATAAGTATCATCAGAATGATAATTTGCAAATTAAAGAAAATGAAGGTAGCCTTAAAAAAACAAATTATAAACTTACAAAATGGAATACAAAAGCTGATGGCACAGGAAAATCTTATAATTTAGGCTCAAGTTTTAAGGTATTATTAGACAGGTATGACAATTTTAACATAGAACTTTATGCACAATGGGAGTATGATTTGCAACTGGATGGTAATGGAGGAACAGGTGCACTTCCAGATTTGCCAAAACCAGGAGAGGCTGACAAATTCCCAGGGTCAGGTGGACTTATCAATGGTGATGAAGAATTCATAGGGTGGAATACAGAAGAAGATGGAAGTGGTACATCTTTTAAAGAAGGAGACCCTATTCCGCCAGATATCTCAGGAGATACAATATATGCACAATGGGGATATAAATTAGATTATAACTTAAATGGAGGAGCAGGAAGTATATCAGAAGAAAAACATAAAAAAGGCGCTGAAGTAACTGTTACAAGCCAGATACCATCTAAAGTTGGATCAATATTTATGGGATGGAATACAAAAAATAATGGTGAAGGGACTTCATACAGAGATGGTGATAAATTTAACCTTACGAAAAATACAACTTTATTTGCACAATGGAAAGAGGAATGTAGAATAACATATGATAAAAATGGAAGTACAGGTACAGCTCCAATAGATAATAATGTATATGGAAAAGGAGATGAAGTTACTGTACTTGGTGATAATGGTTTAGTAGCACCCTCTGGTAGAGGAGGAAATTTTTATTGGAGTACAAAAGCAGATGATACAGGCAGTAGATATAAATCAGGAGAAAAGTTTAACATAAAGGATATAAATACAACCCTTTATGCATTTTGGACAGATAAATACAGAGTTAAATATGAAAATAATGGTGGACAAGGAGATGTACCTGAAGATGAACTGCATGATGGAAATGCAAATACAAGTGTAAAAGCGAATACAGGAAATCTTACAAAAGAAGGATACAAATTTATTGGATGGAATACAAAACCAGATGGTAGTGGAACTCCATATAAAGGTGATGGAAGTGAGATAATTAATGTTGATGATAATATAACACTTTATGCTCAATGGGAAAAGATATCTGATAATTCAGGTGGAGATGATAATTCAGGTGGAAATAGTGGAGGAAGTAGTGGTGGAAGTAGTGGAGGCTCATCTACTAATACAACTAGCCCATCAGAAGAAAATTTGACAGGTGATGATAGATATGAAACTGCTATAAAAATAAGTAAAAGAGGTTTTGAATCAGCTGAAAATGTGATACTAGTAAATAGTACATCAATACCAGATGCCCTATCAGCAACTCCATTTTCATCTACTAAAAATGCACCTATTTTATTAACTGAAAAAAATAAATTAAATACAAATACAGAAGCAGAGATAAAAAGATTAAAAGCAAAAAATATTTATATAATAGGTGGAGAAAATACATTAAGTTCCGATTTAGAAAAAGAATTAAAATTAAAAGGGTTTACTATTGTAAGAATAGGTGGAGTGGATAGATATTCAACTTCTCTAAAACTTGCTAAAGAAATAGATAAAATAGTAGATGTAGAAAAAGTATCTGTAGTCAATGGACACGATGGATTAGCAGATGCAATAAGTGTTGGTGGTATTTCAGCACAAAATAAAACTCCAATAATTCTTACAAATGTAAAAAATGAGATGATATCTATTAAAAAATTTATAGATGAAGAAGAAATATCAAAATCTTATATTATAGGAGGAGAAACTTCTTTGCCAAAATCTATAGAAAAACAATTTCCAAATCCAAAGAGAATAGGTGGAGAAGATAGAAATAAAACAAATTCAAAAGTAATAGAAGAGTTTTATAAGGATAAAGAACTAAGAAATCTTTATGTAACAAAAAATGGGATGTTAAGAGAAAATGATTTAATAGATGCTTTAACAGTAGGTGTTTTAGCAGGTAAAAATAAATCGCCAGTAATGATTGTAGCAAAATCACTTGATGAGTCTCAAAAAACTTTAGTTAAAAGTAAGAAATTTGATAAGATAACTAAGGTAGGAGGAAATGGAAATGAAGATGCATTTAATGAGATAAAAAAATTAGTAAAATAGTATAATCTAAATAAGAATATTTTGTTGATTAAACTACACCAATAGTAATAAATTATAACCCTACTTTTATTTTTATTATAAGTAGGGTTATAATCTTACTATATTACTTATATTGTAGGGGGAAAAGATGAGAGAAGAACTAAACTCTTTAGATTTAAATCAGGTAGAAATTTTCTTTGAACTTTTATCTCAAAATACAGAAGATTATATTTTTTTTTGGGATATAAATAAGAATAATTTTAAAATATCCTCAACCGTTTTTGATGAATTTAATCTAAGTAAAGATATAGAATATGATTTAGTCGATTGTTGGAGCAAAATTATTTATCCAGATGATGTTCAAGTGTGGAAAGACGATATACAAGTCTTGCTAAATGGAGAAAAGGATGAACACAATTTAGAGTATAGATTAATAAACAAGTATGAAGAGATAGTATGGGTTTCTTGTAGAGGTAAAGCTTATGTATCAGATGATAAAAAAACTATAATTATGGTTGGTAGGATAAAGAATATAGGCGAAAAGAATAAATTTGATTCTATCACAGGGACATGGAATAGAGAACAATTTGAATACAGAATGAATTGTATTACAAAAGAGAAAATCTATACAAGTGGAGCTATGTTTATCATGGATATTGATAATTTTAAAAATATAAATGAGAAATATGGACACTCTTATGGTGACAAGGTTTTGCGTGCAATTGCTACAGAAGTTTTAGAATATTTACCTAAGGATGTTAGATTGTACAGATTAGATGGAGACGAATTTGCATTTTTTTACCCTATGTGCAATAAAGAAACTATAGAAAATTTATATGAAAAAATACAATTGTATACAAATACTCAGCATGAAATCGAATCAAATAAATATTATTGTACAATAACTGCGGGGGTTGCTATGTATCCAGAAGATGGAGATAATTATTTGGACTTATTTAAACATGCTGATATTGCGTTAGATATCGCAAAAATTGGTGGTAAAAATAGAATGAAGTTTTTTTCAAAAGAACTCTATGAAAATAAGTTAAAAGTAATTTCAATGCAACAGAAGTTGAGAGAGTGTGTTGAAAATGATTTTAATGACCTTGAATTATTTTTCCAGCCACAGGTAGATGCATTTAACAAAAATGTCATAGGGGCAGAGGCACTTTTGAGATGGCATTCAAATACTTATGGAGAAGTATCTCCTGTTGAATTTATACCAATACTAGAACAAAGTAATCTAATTATACCAGTAGGAAAGTGGATTATAAAAAAGGCTGTAAAACAGTGTAAAGAATGGCATAAAGTAAATCCAGATTTCAAGATATCTGTAAATGTATCATATATTCAACTAAAGGAAGATTTTTTTAGAGATTTTATAATAGAATGTTTGATAGAATATCAATTAAAACCTGAATTTTTAATTTTAGAATTAACAGAGAATTGTTGGGTACCAGATATAAATTTATTGAATGATAAGTTTATTAGTTTAAAAAGTATTGGAGTACATATTGCAATTGATGATTTTGGTACTGGATATTCATCTTTAAATTATCTTAAAGAGTTATCTGTTAATATAATAAAGATTGAAAGAAGTTTTGTTAAGAATATTACATATAATAGTTATGAACATACCTTCCTAGAATATATTATTAAATTAGCTCATATTATCAACTTAAAAGTTTGTGTTGAAGGTATTGAGTCCTATGAAGAATACAATATAGTGAAGAGTTTAGGTGTAGATATTATTCAAGGTTTTTTATTTGGTAGACCTGTAAGTGCATCTGAGTTTTATAGACTTCAATTATCAAATTGATGAGTGTAGATAAAGTATACTAAAAATAAGGTAAAATATAAGGTTTTTTAAATCTTATATTTTACCTTATTTTATTGTGATAACTATTAATCTCAAGTAGTATTAGCTATTATACACTTTTGCTCCAAACTTAGAGATTATTTCACTAGCTTTTTTAATATCTTCTTTGGTAGCATCAGGAACATCTTTTAATTCATAATCAATACCTAGATTTTCCCATTTGTGTATTCCCATAGAATGATATGGCAGTAATTCGAATCTCTCTACATTTTTTAATGTAGCAACGAATTTACCTAATTTTTCTAAGTTGTCTATATCATCAGTAATTCCAGGAACTAAAACATGTCTTATCCATACTGGAATATTTCTTGATTCTAAGTGTTTAGCAAGTTTTAAAGCTTTATCCATACCCACACCAGTCAAATCAATAGATTTTTCTTCAACCATATGTTTTAAATCAAGCAAAACTAAGTCAGTATTATCTAAAACTGAGTCTATAGTTTCTATATCTACAAATCCAGATGTATCTAGACAAGTGTGTATGTTATTTTCTTTAGCTTTTTTAAATAGCTCACTTAAAAACTCTGGTTGAAGAGTAGACTCGCCACCAGAAGCAGTAATACCTCCACCAGAAAACTTCATAAAAGAAGTATACTTAAGAGCATCAGTTATTATTTCATCAACTGTATATTCTTTTCCAGATTTGGTATCCCATGTATCTCTATTATGACAGTATTTGCATCTAAGAGGACATCCTTGAAAGAATAGTATGTATCTTATTCCTGGACCATCTACAGTACCAAATGTTTCTATAGAGTGTACTTTTCCCTTAATCATAGAGTTCACCTCACAATATATTTTGATAACTTTATTAATAGTTATAATATTTCTCTAAAAAAGGCCATCTTATACCAGAAATAATTCAAGTATAAGATAGCCATTTATTTTTATTTTCTACACAGTAGTAATCTTAGCTAAAGTATAAAAATTTAAAGACTAAGCCATTTTACCGTGGAATGTTCTGTTTATAACATCTAATTGTTGTTCTTTAGTTAATTTTATGAAGTTAACTGCATATCCAGAAACTCTTATAGTTAATTGTGGATATTCTTCTGGATGTTCCATAGCATCTTCTAAAGTAGCTCTATCAAATACATTAACATTTAAGTGATGAGCATTTTGAGCGAAGTAACCATCCATCATTGCAGAAAGATTATTTATTCTTTCATCCATATCTTTTCCTAAAGCACCAGGTACTATAGAGAAAGTATTAGATATACCATCTTGAGCATGCTCATATGGTAATTTAGCAACTGAAGATAATGAAGCTAAAGCACCATTAGTATCTCTACCATGCATTGGGTTTGCACCAGGAGCAAATGGAGCACCAGCTCTTCTACCATCTGGTGTATTACCAGTTTTCTTACCATAAACAACATTTGAAGTTATTGTAAGTATAGATTGAGTAGGATAAGAATTTCTATAAGTTTTATTTTTTCTTATCTTATTCATGAAGCTTTCAACTAGCTCTACAGCTATACTATCAACTCTATCATCGTTGTTTCCGTATTTTGGATAATCTCCTTCTATTTCGAAATCAACAGCTATTCCTTGTTCATTTCTGATAGTCTTAACTTTAGCATGTTTTATAGCAGATAATGAATCCGCACAAACTGATAATCCAGCCATACCACAAGCCATAGTTCTAAATATATCTCTATCATGTAATGCCATCTCTAATGCTTCATAAGAGTATTTATCATGCATATAATGTATTACATTTAAAGTATTTACATATAAGTTTGCTAACCAATCAGTAAATGGTTCAAATTTACTCATAACTTCATCAAAGTCTAAATACTCAGAAGTTATAGGCTCAAATCTTGGTCCAACTTGAGCACCAGATTTTTCATCAATACCACCATTTATAGCATATAATAAAGTTTTTGCTAAGTTAACTCTAGCTCCGAAGAACTGCATTTGTTTACCTATTTTCATTGCAGATACACAACAAGCTATACCGTAATCGTCTCCCCAGTATGGTCTCATTAAATCATCATTTTCATATTGAACTGAACTTGTATCTATAGATACCTTAGAACAGAAATCTTTGAATCCTTGAGGTAATCTAGTTGACCATAAAACTGTTAAGTTTGGTTCTGGTGATGGTCCTAATGTATATAGAGTATTTAACATTCTAAATGAGTTTTTAGTAACTAATGTTCTACCATCTACTCCCATACCTCCTATACACTCAGTTACCCAAGTTGGGTCTCCAGAGAATAAATTGTTGTAATCAGGAGTTCTTAAGAATTTAACCATTCTTAATTTCATAACAAAATGGTCCATATATTCTTGTAATTCTTCTTCTGTCACTGTTCCAGCTTTTAAATCTCTTTCAAAGTATATATCTAGGAAAGTAGACGTTCTACCTAAAGACATTGCAGCACCATTTTGGTCTTTAACAGCAGCTAAATAACCAAAGTATAACCATTGTACAGCTTCTTTTGAGTTAGTTGCTGGTTTTGATATATCAAAGCCATAAGATTCAGCCATCTTTTTAAGTTCATTTAAAGCTGATATTTGTTCAGTTATTTCTTCTCTTAGTCTTATAACTTCTTCATCCATGCAAGAAACTTCTAACGATTTCTTTTGTTCAATTTTATCTTCTATTAAGGCATCAACACCATATAAAGCAACTCTTCTATAGTCACCTATTATTCTACCTCTACCATAAGCATCTGGAAGACCTGTTATTATACCAGATTTTCTAGCAGCTCTCATTTCTGGAGTATATGCATCAAAGACTCCTTGGTTATGTGTTTTTCTATATTTAGTAAATATTTCTTTTATTTCAGGGTCTAATTCATATCCAAAAGCATCACATGAATTTTCAACCATTTTTATACCACCATATGGCATAACCGCTCTTTTTAAAGGGGCATCCGTTTGTAATCCAACTATTGTTTCTAATACTTTATCTAAATATCCTGGAGCATATGCAGCTATTCCAGAAATAGTTTTTGTATCTACATCTAAAGTACCACCATTTTCTCTTTCTTTTTTAAATAAGACCATTGCTTTGTCCCATAGTTTTTTAGTGTTTTCAGTAGCACCAGCTAAGAAAGAGTCATTTCCTTCATATGGAGAATAGTTTAATTGTATAAACTCTCTGACATTTACTTCTTTAGTCCATCTTCCTGTTTTAAATCCTTGCCATGCATTCATTAAGTATTTCCTCCTTAGATTTAAATGATAAATAATGTTGTTAAAATTAATTTTTATATACTTAATTTGTTTTATATATTTTTTTAAAAATATATTTTCTAATATAATAATAACATATTATGCGTATTCTGTATACAAGAAAAATAAAAAAATGTCGTTTTAAAGTATAAAACAAATTATATGTTAGTAATGTGATGAAATTATACCCATATATTAATAAAATGAAACAAATAAATATCTAAAATAATAAGGTAATATTTGAAAAAATTATAAATTAGAAATAAATAAATCTCAGTACAAAAAAGAAAAAGCATACATCTTGATAACTTGAATATTTATTTAATAGGGGGAGGTGATATATTGTTTATCACAGTGATATTATTTTTAGTAGGTTTCCTATTAATTACTAAAGGCGCAGATATCTTTATAAATTGTACTGTAGAGATAGGTAGAAAAACGAATATTTCAGAAATTATACTTGGAGCAACTATTGTTAGTTTTGCAACAACATTGCCTGAATTTACAGTGTCATTACTTGCTTCTATTGATGGTCACACTACAATGAGTTTAGGAAATGCAATTGGTTCTATAATATGTAATACAGGGTTAGCATTAGGTTTAGTTGTTTTTCTAAGTCCATTTAATGTAGATAAAAAAATGTTTTTTTCTAAGTCTTTACTATTAATAGTATCTGTTATAGTTTTAATTTTATTGGGGTTAGATGGAGTTATAACAAGAGGAGATTCATTATTACTTATAATAATATTGATTTTTTATATGGTTAATAACTATAAGAGTGTTGTAGGAAAATCGAATACTAAAAATAGAGGTATTCAAAAAGATACTATTAAAGAAATACCTATAAAGAAGAGTAAACAGTACAGAGGTTTTTCTATAGCAGAAATTATAAAAATACTAATACTTTTTGCTACAGGTTTAATAATGATGATAATAGGTTCTCAAATTCTTATAGAGAGTGGTGTAAGAATAGCTAGTTTTCTTAATATACCTCAAGGTATAGTGAGTTTGACTATAATAGCACTTGGAACTTCTTTACCAGAGATAGTGTCTTCAATTACTGCCATAAGAAAAAATCATCATGAAATATCTGTAGGAAATATTCTGGGTGCAAATATATTGAATATAGTATCAGTAATAGCTGTATCAGCAATACCAAATAACATACCAATATTATCTCAAAATAGAAAACTTGATATACCATTCATGATATTATTATTGTTATTAGTAATAGTACCAACTCTTAAATCAAATAGACTTAGTAGACTACAAGGTGTATTAATGTTATTTACATATTTTATATATATATCAATTTTGTATTTTATGTATATTATTTAATCATACTGTTAAAAATATTAATTGCAGAATATCCTAAAAAAGTATATAATGGATAGGTTAAGATTAATTGATAACGGAGAGGAATAATATATGAATATAACAAAGTTTGAAGATTTACCAATAAGTGAGGGAATAAAAAAAGCTATAGCTGAAATGGGGTTTGAAGAGCCATCTCCTATACAAGCACAGTCTATACCTGCAATTTTGTCAGGTAAAGACGTTATAGGACAAGCACAAACTGGTACGGGGAAAACAGCAGCTTTTAGTATACCTATACTAGAAACAATAGACCCAAATAATAGAAGTTTACAAGCTGTAGTACTTTGCCCAACAAGAGAGCTTGCAATACAAGTATCTACAGAAATAAGAAAACTAGCTAAATACTCGCACGGAATAAAGACATTACCTATATATGGTGGTCAACCAATAGATAGACAAATAAAATCTCTAAAGAGTGGTGTGCAAGTTGTAATAGGTACACCTGGACGTACAATAGACCATATTAATCGTAAAACATTAAAGATGGATAATGTAAAAATGATTATACTAGATGAAGCAGATGAAATGCTAGATATGGGATTTAGAGAAGACATAGAAATGATTTTAAGTAAGATTCCTGAAGAAAGACAAACAACTTTCTTTTCAGCAACTATGCCAAGAGGAATTTTAGATTTAACTAAGAGATATCAAAAAGACCCAGAACATATAAAAGTTGTTAGAAAAGAACTTACAGTTTCAAATACAAAACAATATTATATAGAAACTAGATCATCAAATAAATTGGAAGTATTATGTAGATTAGTTGATGTGTATGACCCTAAATTATCTGTTGTTTTCTGTAATACTAAAAGAAAAGCAGATGAGTTAGTAGGAGATTTACAAGCAAGAGGATATTTTGCAGATGCATTACATGGTGACTTAAAACAAACACAAAGAGATATAGTAATGGATAAGTTTAGAAATGGTACAATAGATATACTTGTTGCTACTGATGTTGCGGCTAGAGGTATAGATGTTGATGATGTTGAATGTGTATTTAACTATGATTTACCACAAGATGAAGAGTACTATGTTCATAGAATTGGTAGAACTGGTCGTGCTGGTAGAGAAGGTATGTCATTTACTTTTGTATTTGGAAAAGAAATGAGAAAGATGAAAGATATAGAAAGATATACTAAATCTAAATTAATCAAGCATAATATACCAACAATAACTGATGTTGAAGAGAAAAAAGTAGGCTCTTTCTTTGCACAAGTTAAACAAACTATAGAAGAAGGTCATTTAACTAAACAATTACAATGGTTAGAAAGTTTCTGTAATGATGAAGATTATGCAATGGTTGATATTGCTGCTGCACTTGTTAAGTTATCTCTAGGGGAAGAAATGAAAGAAGAAATAATAGAAGAAAAACCTAGAAGAGAACGTGGAGATAGAAAAGGTGCTACTGGAGCTAAAGATGGTATGATTAGATTGTTTATCAATATTGGTAGAAATCAAAGAATACAAGCTAAAGATATCGTTGGTGCTATAGCTGGAGAAGTTGGAATACCAGGTAAAATGGTAGGAACTATAGATATATATGATAAGTATACTTTTGTTGAAATACCTAAAAAAGATGCAAAAACAGTAATTGAAAAAATGAAAGATATTAAGATAAAAGGTAACAAAATTAATATAGAAAAAGCCAATAAAAAGAAAAAATAATATATAGTATATAAAAATATAATCGAAAGATATATAAAATAGTATATTGAATATTTAAAAAGCCTAATGTGTTTTCAAAACAGATGATAAATAATCTGTAAGAGTCAACAACATAAGGCTTTTATTGTTTTATATAATAGTATTATTAAAGACATTTTAAATTTTGTTTGTGCTTTATTTACATAAGTATAAAAAATATATTAGAAAATAAATAATCAAATAAAAATTAATATATGATTTTCATTTGATAATGGAAGTAAGAGATTGATTTATCACTTTATGATAGGCACATGTATAGAGAAAAACACCA
Source organism: Clostridioides sp. ES-S-0010-02 (assembly GCA_020641055.1). Classification (NCBI taxonomy): domain Bacteria; kingdom Bacillati; phylum Bacillota; class Clostridia; order Peptostreptococcales; family Peptostreptococcaceae; genus Clostridioides; species Clostridioides sp. ES-S-0010-02. The sequence continues at coordinate 3,525,775 of CP067345.1, read as the reverse complement.
CTTACTAGAATATTTCATCGCCACTCTTAAAGCCAAAGGCTGGATGAAAATCAAATTTAACTGCACCCACAGCAACCTTAGGTCCAACAGCCTTTTTAATTCTATAAATACCCTCATTGCCGAAACCAGCACATAGCTCAATAGCTGTATATCCTTTTTCCTCATTTTCTTGTAATTCTAATGATAGCATAGTACTTTCTCAATTTAATTTGCTTAAAAGTAATTTTATATGAATATCATATTTATAAGGTATTTTTAAATTTATTTTGATAAAATATACTTATGTCTTAAACAGAGTATTTTAAGTATATGAAATTTAATGAAAATATAGTGAATATGTAACTTTTATAAGGAGATAAAGATATTTTATGGATACAATAAAGAAATTAAGTCATGGATGTACACTAGATTGCCATGATTGTTGTAAATTTAATGTTTATACTAAAGGAAATAATGTGATAAAAATTGAAGGAGATAGAAATCATCCTTATACAAAAGGATTTATATGTAAAAAGGGGTTTGCTCATTTAGATAGATTAAATCATAAAGATAGGATAGAGACTCCAATGTTAAAGGTAGATGGTATATGGAAAAAGATTTCTTTTGATGAAGCATTAGAGATAATGGCAGATAAACTCCTATTTTATAAAGAACACTATACATCAAAATCTATTATGCACTATGACCAATATGGAAGTGGGTCTATATTAAAATATATAGGAGATGTATTTTTTAATTTTTATGGAGGAGTTAGTAGGCATAAGGGTGGGCCATGTTGGAGTGCAGGAATGCATGCCCAAAAGTATGACTTTGGAGTAGCTAAGGGACATGCTATAGAAGATATGCTAAACAGCAAGAGTATATTTATATGGGGAAAAAATCCAGCATATACTACCATTCATACTATGCAAATAATTAAAAAAGCCAAAGAAAAAGGGATAAAAATAGTAGTCATTGACCCTATATATACAAAGACTGCTCAAATGGCAGATAAGTACATACAAGTGAACCCTGGAACAGATGGAGCATTAGCTATGGCTATGGCAAAAATTATAATAGAAGATAACCTGCAGGACGAAGAATATATAAATTCGTATGTTGTTGGTTTTGAGGAATATAAAAAATATTTGGATTCACTAGATTTAAACTTTTTATGTGATGAATGTGGTGTTAAAGAAAAGGATATAAGTGCGTTAGTTGATTTATATGCTAATAAATATTCAAGTATAAATGTAGGTTATGGTCTTCAAAAGTATAAAAATGGAGGAAATACAATAAGAGCGATAGATGCATTAGGAGCTATAACAGGTCAAATAGGATTTAGTGGTGGTGGAGTGAATTATGCTAATAAGGTTTATCCAAATGTGATAGATGCTGACCCTTATAATAGCCAATCATATGGCGAAGATAGGGAGTTTTATGTAAGTAATATTAGCAAGTTTATAGAAGAATCCTTAAAAGACAATATATCAGATGAAGTTAATAATACATTAGAGAAACCAAATAATACATTGAACAAGTTTGATAAGATGTCAAGTAAATCACTAAAAGGAAATATTCCTATAAAGATGGCAGTAATAACTAAAAGTAATATGTTAAATCAATTGCCAGATTTAGTAGAGTTAGAAAGAGTTTTTTCAAAGATTGAATTTAAAGTATGCTTTGATATGTTTATGACTGACACAGCTACTTTATGTGACTTATTTATACCTTGTACAAATACGCTTGAAAGTGAAGATATAATTTATAGTTCAATGACCAATCCATATATAACATACAATGAAAGAGCAGTAACACCAAAGCATGAATTGATGGATGAGTATTATTTTTTTATGGAGTTAGCTAAAAAGATGAAACTAGAAGGTTATCCTTTTGTAACAAAAAAAGAATACTTAGAAAAAGTAATTGAGCCACTTAAACGTTTTGAGAAAAGTCTAGATATAGAGAAACTTAAAAATAGTTATTTTACTATACATAATCCTATTGCTTGGGAAGATAAGAAGTTCGAAACTCCATCTGGAAAATATGAACTTTATTCAGAAAGGATAAGAGATTTAGGAATTAGTCCAATTCCAGTGTATATAAGTAATAAAACTAGAAACTTTGAAGATGAAAATAGGAAAAATATTTTTAGACTGCTAACTAATCACCATGCAGATACTTTGTTTAGTCAACACTTTATGGATAAGACATCTATAGCTCAAGCGTATATAAATCAAATTATGGCTAGAAAAATAGGTGTTAACAATAAGGATATTGTAACTTTAAAGTCAAAAAAAACAAAAATAGATGTACAGATAAATATAGATAGTGGAGTAAGTGATTATATAGTAAAAATGTATGTTGGATGGTGGAAGAAACATGGCAATCCTAATAGTTTAACAGATACTGGTATATCTGATATTGGTGGTCAAGTAACATATAATGAAACGATGGTAGAAATAATACGACAAAACTAGTTAAATTTCATTGAAGGAATAGAAATGCGATTATAGAATTGATTAAAAGTTACTATTTTTACAAAACTATTGAAGGAGGGATTTTGATGGTAAAATATTCCTTAGAACATAAGAATCTATACATAGAATTTATGTGCTCAGAACTAGACCACCATGTAGCTAATGAAATAAGGGAAGAAATAGATAACTTATTAAGTGTTAATCAAGTAAAAAATGTTGTATTTGATTTTGGAAATATTAATTTTATGGATTCTTCAGGTATAGGTGTCATCATAGGTAGATATAAAAAAATTTCTAATGAAGGGGGACGAGTTTCAGTAATTAATATAAGTTCACGAGTTAAGAAAATTTTTGATTTATCTGGGTTAAATAAAATTATTGGCATTTATGATACGTATGAAGAAGCTCTAAGTTCTTTGTAGGGAGGAGTATGTGATGAATAATATTATGGAAGTTAAATTTTCGGCACTATCAGAAAATGAAAGTTTAGCAAGAGTTATAGTAGCATCATTTGCAGCAAAATTAGACCCAACAGTAGATGAATTAGTTGATATAAAGACTGCTGTCTCTGAGGCTGTTACAAATGCTATAATACATGGATATGAAGAAGACAGTTCTAAGTTTGTTTTTTTGAAATGTGAGATAGAGGGAAATACTATAAAAATCGTAGTTGAAGATGAAGGGTATGGAATAGAAAATGTGGAGAAGGCAATGGAACCACTTTATACATCAAAACCAGAACTTGATAGATCAGGAATGGGATTCACAGTTATGAAAAGCTTTATGGACGATGTAGAGGTAAGTTCTAGAAAAGATAATGGCACTAGAATTGAAATGACTAAAAAAATAAATTTGCCTAAATAAAGTCCAAAAGTGAGGTTTTATTATGGAAGTAACTGTTGCCAGAGAAGAAAAAAAACCTCTTCTTAGTCATGAAGAGACTCTAGAACTTATTGATAAAGTTCAAAATGGAGATGAAGAGGCAAAAGAAATATTAATATCAAGTAATTTAGGTCTAGTTAGGAGCGTTGTATCTAGATTTTTAAATATAGGGTATGATAGAGAAGATTTATTTCAATTAGGTTCTATAGGTTTAATAAAATCAATATATAAATTTGACCCTAAATTTAATGTTAAATTCTCTACTTATGCAGTACCAATGATTCTAGGTGAAATAAAGAGATACTTAAGAGATGATGGTATGATAAAAGTATCAAGGTCATTGAAGCAAATAGCTGTAAAGGCCAAGATGGAAAGTGAAGCTTTAACTAAAAAGCTAGGCAGAGAACCAAGTATAGAAGAAATAGCTCAAGCATTAGATGTAGAAAAAGAAGATTTAGTAATGGCTATGGAAGCTAATTTTAATGTAGAGTATTTGCAAGGTGTTATTCATGAAGAAGAAGGTTCTCCAATATGCCTTATTGATAAGATAAGCATGAAAGGAGAAAGTGAGGAAGAAAAAGTTGTAGATAATATATTATTAAAGGATATACTTGGAAGACTGGATAAGAGAGAACGTCAAATAATAGTTCTCAGATATTTTGAAGATATGACTCAAAGTGAAATAGGAGAAATGCTCAATATATCACAGGTTCAAGTATCAAGAATAGAGAAAAAAGTATTATCTAAGTTAAAAGAATATATATCATGATAATACTTATGATATATTAAACTTTTTAGAATTTTTATATTAAGTTTTTAAGTTACTATTAAAAAATTATAAGTTCAAATAAAAAATATTAAAAAACAAGGTGTCTTTATGATAGAAAATAAATTATTTTCTTTATTAGGCATCTTTTTTATTTTTTGACAAAACTTTGAGTGTCTAAAATAAATAATAGGTTTATTTTTTTAAAATTAACAAATAATACTTTAGAGAGGTGTTTAGTATGGATAAAAATTATAAAAAATATGTAGACCAAATAAGCCCAAAACCTACATATTTAAAAAACTATACACTTGCATTTATTGTAGGTGGAATTATTTGTATGATAGGGCAAGCCATAAGTGATTTATACATGAAAGTTGGAGGTCTTGATAAATTAGGTGCTAGTTCTGCTACATCAATAACACTGATATTTATAGGGGCATTTCTAACTGGATTAGGAGTTTATGACCTAATCGGAAAAAGAGCAGGAGCTGGTTCTATAATACCAATAACAGGTTTTGCTAACTCAATAGTATCTCCTGCTATGGAGTATAAAAGAGAAGGATATGTATTAGGTGTAGGTGCAAACTTATTTAAAATTGCAGGGCCAGTTTTAGTTTATGGTATAGGTTCTTCTATTTTATGTGGAATTATTTATTATATTTTTAAGATGTTTTAGAGGATTTTTATTTAATTTAAATTTTATTAATTATGAAGAAGATATGAAATCTGAAAAATAGTTATGGAAGTAGTTAGTTAGGAAATAATCATGCAGATTTTAATTAATATTTTTAATTAATATTAAAAAATTAAATATTAAAATGCAAAATTAAAAAGGTGTGAAAATATGAAAAATAAAAGAATTGGAAAAAGAACAGTCAAGCTAGAGAATAAACCAACAATAATATCCGCTGGTACTATAGTAGGTTCTAAAGAAGGTGAAGGACCATTAAAAGATTATTTTGATATGATTATGACTGATGATTTATATGGTGAAAAGACTTGGGAATTGGCTGAAAGTAAAATGGTAGAGACTGCATCTCAGAAAGCCATACAGAAGGCAGGAAAAAAACTGTCAGATGTAAATTATATGCTAGGCGGGGATTTAATCAATCAAATAGTACCAGCATCTTTTGCTGCAAGAGAATTAGCAATTCCATTTTTGGGTATATATGGCGCTTGTTCTACAATGGCAGAAGGACTTTGCATAGGTTCTATGCTTGTAGATGGTGGTTTTGCAGATTTAGTGCTATCAGGAACATCAAGCCATTATTGTACAGCAGAAAGACAATTTAGATTTCCACTAGAATTAGGAAATCAAAAGCCAATGACAGCTCAATGGACAGTTACAGGAGCAGGAAGTGTTTTATTAGCTCCTAATGGAGAAGGTCCTAAAGTAAAATATGTTACAGTTGGAAAAGTAATAGATAAAGGTATTGATGATGGTAATAATATGGGACCAGCCATGGCTCCAGCAGCAATAGATACTATATATTCTTATTTTGAAGATACTAATGATGACCCAAATAGCTTTGACATAATTGCTACTGGCGATTTAGGTACACTTGGCAAACAAATAGCAGAAGACTTTTTGAAAGAGAAGGGTGTAGATATTTCAAAGTGTTATACTGATTGTGGTATAGAAATGTTTAACCTTAAAGAGCAAGATGTTCACTGTGGTGGGAGTGGATGTGGATGTTCAGCTACAGTATTTGCAGGATATATATATGAAAAATTAAGAAAAAAAGAATTTAACAAAGTAATGCTTGTATCAACAGGAGCACTATTATCACCAACAAGTACACTACAAAAGCAAACAATACCTTGTGTTGCACATGCAGTAGTAATAGTAAATGAGTAGGAAGTGATATATATGTTAATGGAATACGTAAGAGTATTTATTGTAGGTGGAATTATATGTTTAATAGCTCAAGTAATGATGGACTACTTTAAAATGCAAACTCCATATGTTATGGTGACATATGTAACAACTGGTGTAGTTTTAACTTTTCTAGGACTTTATGAACCATTAGTTAAGTTTGCAGCAGCAGGTGCAACAGTTCCTATAATAGGATTTGGATATTCACTTGCCAAAGGAGTAATAAAATCAATACAAAGTGATGGATTTTTAGGTATTTTCCTAGGTGGAACAACTGCTACAGCTGGTGGGATAGCCGCAGCTATATTTTTTGGATATATTATGTCGGTAGTATTTACACCAAAAGCAAAACCATAAAACCACTTAAATATATGATAATTTTTTGTATAAAGTAGGTAGATATCTTTTTAGATTCTACCTATTTTTTTATACTTACAAGCGTTTACATAATCAAGTTGACAATTATTTACAACATGGTGTAGTATTATATTAGCAAAAATAAAATGAAGTGAAGTAGGGGATAAAGATGGTAACTATTAAAGATATTGCAAGGAACCTAGGCATTAGCTATTCAACTGTTTCTAGGTGCTTAAACAATAATCCTAATGTATCTGAAAAAACAAAAAAGAAGGTAGTGGAAGAGGCTAACAGGCTAGGGTTTCATTTTAATGTAAATGCGAGAAATCTAGCAAAAAAAGAAACAAATAGAATAGGGGTAATCTTTTCAAATAATTTTAATCATCAAGACACTAGAAAATTTTTCAGTGATATAATGGACAGTTCTATAAATTCTATTGAGACTAATAAGTACGACTTTATAATACAGCCCAATAACAACATTAGTGGTGATAGTAATGTCTATAAAATGGTTAATGGACAAATGGTTGATGGATTAGTAATAGTGTCTCAATCAATAAAAAAAGAAGAGTATGAGTTTTTAAAAGACAATAATTTTCCACACGTATTCATATATTTTAAGCCATCTTTTGTAGGAGAGGTAGATAACTTCTTTTGGGACGATAACGTATATGGAGGCTATATAGCTACTAAACATTTAATCGACCATGGTCATAAAAATATAATAACAATAACTTCAGAAGATAAGAGTTCAAAAATGCATGAAGATAGAACAAAAGGGTATTTAAATGCTATGGAAGAAGCTAATTTAAAGACAGATGTAATTGAATCTAAAATGGATTTTGAATCTCAAGTTGAACTATTAAGAAATCATATTGATAAAATAAAAAAGGCTTCAGCTATATTTGTGCAACAAGATGTACCAGCTATTTCTATAATACAAGAATTAAAAACTACTTATGGTATAAATGTACCAGAAGACTTATCTGTAATAGGATATAATAATATTGAATTAATATCTTACTTTAGGTCACACTTATCGACAATAGATGACCCAAGAGAGCAAGTTATAAAAAATGGAGTAGATAGTTTAGTAAATACAATAAATAAAAAGAGCACAGAACATATCCCAAGAAAACTTTATCCAAGACTAATTATAAGAAACAGCGTTAATAGAATAAAAGACTAAAAGTAATCCAGTTGATTATAGAATTTAATATCAATAAAAACTTGAATAAATAAAAATACTGGAATGAAAGTTCATTCCAGTATAAAATCTAACTTTTGAGTCTCGGTACAACATTGAGATTTATTATTTTTTAAGTAGTTTCATTAAGATAGTTTTTTATAAAATCAATAAACATTCTTGTTGACTTGTTTAAAAATTTATTATCTGTCCAATATAGCTCAATAAATTGCTCACATCTTATATCATTAATAGGTAATAGTTTAATAGAAGATTCATAATCTATACACCATGATTTTTCAGGAATAAATCCAACTCCATGACCTTCTTTTATCAAATTATAAACGGTTGAAGGAGAATCACATTCAAAACCTACATTAGGTTCAAAGTCAGCATAGTTACAAAATCTATCTGTAATTTTTCTGAAATTTGTACCTTCATCTAAACATATAAAATTCTCATCTTGTACATCTTTAAAATACACACTATTAAGCTCTGATAGTGGATTGCTGTAAGGTACACCTATAAATATTTCTTCACTAGTTAATACTTCATAATTTGATGACTTAAATTCAAAGCAATATGAAGTAATACATATATCAAAATCGTAGTCAAATGTTGATTTTGGAATATGTTGCATTAATTTGAATGAAATATTTGGATGTAATTTTTTAAATTCACTAAGTACATCTAAAATTAACCCTGATGCAGTAAGTACGATTAATTTGATTTGGTCAAATTCACTACAAGCTAAATCTTTTATTTCTTTAGTTGATGTATCTAATAAATTAAGTATAGAATCAACTCTTTTAAGAAAAATATTTCCACAATAGTTTAATTTAATAGATTTTCCTTTCCTGTCAAATAATTTTACACCTAAATCCATTTCAAGTAGAGCTATACTTTTGCTAAGTGCTGACTGTGTTACATGTAATTGCTTAGCAGCATTAGTCATATTTTCAGTACAAGCTACAACTTGAAAATATTTTAATTGTAATAAATCCATGATGCTTAATCCTCCTTTTGCTTTATGACTAAAAGCATATAAAAATAATGAAACATTTATATTATACATTATCGATGAGAGAATATATAATTAAATCACTAATACTTATATTGTAAGAAAATTATAAAAATTGCAAGGAGGTATAAAAATGAAAGGAATTAAAAATGCTCTGATAGCAGCCTGTATAATTACAGTATTGGCTGAATTAATTGGGCCTATTTCATTTAAAGTTATGGGTATTAATATAACTTTACTTAGTATACTATGGGCTATCTTTATAGGTATGGCTGTTTCCCCTCATTTGTTAGGAAGGGTTATACCAGCTTTAAAAAAGTTTATAGGAGATAATGAAATAAATGTATCTCCATATCTTTTATCTTTAACTCTATATCCATTAGGAATAATGTTTGGAATTAACGCAGGTCCTAAAGTTGGTATATTACTTCAAGCAGGACCAGCACTTTTATTACAAGAGTTTGGTCATATGGGTACAATGTTGATAGCATTACCTGTTGGAGTAGCACTAGGTCTTGGAAGAAGTGCATTAGGAGGGACTTTTTCATTATGTCGTGACACAGCACTAGGAATTATTGGGGATAAGTATGGATTAAATTCACCAGAAGGTATAGGAACATTGGGAACTTATATAAGTGGTAGTATCTTTGGAACATTATTATTTTCATTTTTGGCACCACTGGGTGTTCTTATAGGCTTTCATCCATATGCTTTAGCAATGGCATCAGGAATGGGAAGTGGTTCTATGATGGGGGCTGCAACAGCATCATTGATGAATACTGTCCCAAATATGTCTGAACAGATTTTAGCTTATTCAGCTACCAGTGGATTGATTACAGCCGTTACTGGAATATACATAGAATTATTTTTATCATTACCAGTTGCTAATTATTATTATAGTAAAGTGGCTCCGATTATTGAGAAGTTTAGAAGTAGAAAAAAAAGAAAAACAAGAGATGTCTTATAATGGAGGATGTATAGATGGAAAAGACTTTGAAGACTATTATGGAACAGATAAAAATAGTAATGTTCATATATATTATTATTTGCTTTGGACAGGCTATAGCACTTAAAACACAGGCTAAAGATTTGTTGATTGGAAGTGTATTTGGGTTTATATTAGTAATAATTGCTATTGTAATAAAGAATTTTGTTAAGAGACCAAATTTACCAGGTTTTGCATGGGCGACTTTAGTTGCGTTTGTATTATCACTTCCAATATCACCAGTTGGAGATTTTATAGCAAGTAATATAGGAAAAATCAATTTTATGTCTACAGTAACACCATTATTAGCTTTTGCAGGAATTTCTGTAGGTAACCAATTAGACATATTAAAGACTTTGAGTTGGAAGCTAGTAGTTATATCATTTATAGTTATGACATCTACTTATTTTGGTTCTGCTTTTATATCTCAAACAGTTCTAAAAATAAATGGAATGATTTAAGGAGGTAGTAAGTATGAAAGAATTAAAATTAAAAATCAAAGAAGATATAAAGCTGTTATCTGATGAGAAAAAAGCATCATTTGAAAAGGTATCCAAATCTTTATTTGAAAATCCAGAATTAGCATTTGAAGAATTTAAATCACAAAAAGCATTATGTAATTTATTAGAAGAAAATGGATTTGATGTGACAAAGGGGGTAGGAGGATTAGAAACATCTTTTGAGGCAGTCTACTCAAATGGAACTGGTGGAAAGACAGTAGCTTTTCTAGCTGAATATGATGCACTTCCAGGTATGGGACATGCTTGTGGACATAATATAATAGGTACAAGTTCTGTTGGAGCGGGTATTATTTTAAAAGAAGTTATAAAAAAATATGATATAGAAGGAACTGTAAAAGTATTTGGAACACCTGCAGAAGAAAGAGTAGGTGGAAAAATAACTATGATTAGAGAAGGGGTATTTAAAGATGTAGATGCTGCATTAATTTTACATCCATGTGATGCTTCAATACCTGATGATATATCATTTGCTCAAGTTAACTTAAAATTTGATTTTAGTGGAAAAGCTTCTCATGCTGCTGCTTATCCTTGGGAAGGAAGAAGTGCATTAAGTGGAGTAATAGCATTATTCAATAGTGTAAATAGCATGAGATTACATCTTAAAGATTATGCAAGAGTACATGGAATTATAACTGATGGAGGTAGTATACATAACATAATTCCTGAAAAATCTATAGCTATATTTAATGTAAGAGCATTAAGTATAGAATACCTAAATGAAATTTGTGATATGCTTAAAGATTGTGCTAAGGGAGCTGCAATTTCTACAGGAACTAGTGTAGAAGTAATTCAATTAGATGAAATATATAAAGAGATAAAAAATGATTCAAGATTGGTAAATATAGTTAGAGAAAATTTTGAAGTATTGGGTGAAGATTATATTGAAAGAGATTTAACTCAAGGTATTGGTTCAACTGATACTGGAAATTTAACTCATGAAATACCTGCAATACAAGCATATATAAAATTAAAAGAAAACACTGCAACTCATACAGAAGAATTTGCTGTAGCTGCTGGTGGCGAAGAAGGAAAAATAGCACTTATAAAAGCAATTAAAGTACTAGCAATGTGTGGTGTAGATGTTTTGTACAGTAAATAATGTATTACTAAAAAAATACATGAAGAAAGGAGACTAAATATGATATTAAAACAAGTATTAGAGGTTTATGACATTTTAGACAAATCAACTGCAAGTGGAGAAGAAGTGAAGACATACTTACAAAGCTATGGTGGAGAAAATATAATAGTAAAAAAGCTATCATCAAGTAAAGGTTCTACAGACTTAGTTAAGCTTACAATTGCTGGTAAGAATGGTAAATTAAACGGAGGAAATGCCCCTACTCTAGGTATTTTAGGCAGACTTGGAGGTATTGGAGCAAGACCAGATGTAATAGGTTTTGTTTCAGATGGTGATGGAGCATTAGTAGCAATTTCAGTAGCAGCGAAACTTTTAGATATGCAACGAAAAGGAGATGTGCTAGAAGGAGATATTATAATTTCTACTCATATTTGTCCAGATGCTCCAACTAAAGAGCATTATCCTACACCTTTTATGGATTCACCAATAGATATGACAACTATGAATGAAAATGAAGTTGACAGTAGTTGTGATGCAATACTTTCAATCGATACTACTAAAGGTAATAGAATAATCAATACTAGAGGATTTGCAATATCGCCAACTGTCAAAGAAGGGTACATATTGAAAACTAGTGATAATCTTTTAGATATTATACAGACTGTAACTGGAAAATCTCCATTTGTATTTCCTTTATCTATTCAAGATATAACACCATATGGAAATGACCTGTATCACTTGAATAGTATTTTACAGCCAGCAGTTGCTACAAATTCTCCAGTAGTTGGAGTAGCAATTACTACAGAAATGCCTGTTGCTGGATGTGCTACAGGTGCAACTCATTTTAGTGATTTAGAGTCAGCTGGTAGATTTGCAATTGAAGTTGGCAAATTATTTGGTGTAAATAAGTGTGATTTTTATGATAAGGAAGAATGGGATATACTTATCAAAAGATATGGGAAATTAAACGCATTCCAAACTTTTGGTATACAATAAGCAAAAAATATAAAGTTTATATAGTTTGTAATAAGTTTATATAGTTTGTAATATATAAATATTATAACAATCGCCACATTAATTATAATTACTAAAAAAGGAGTGTCTCATCGAGGATTTCTAAAAATCACTTTGAGGCAACTCCTTATATTTTTGTTTTAATTTTAATTATTTATTAATATTTAAATGTAATCTTTTATTAAACTATGGTGTTGTATTTCCACCACCATCAGGAGGGGTGACAGTACCACCACTGTTTCCACCATTGTCAGGAGGGTTAGTAGTACCACCACTGTTTCCACCATTGTCAGGAGGGTTAGTAGTACCGCCACTGTTTCCACCATTGTCAGGAGGAGTAGTAGTACCACCACTATTTCCACCGTTATCAGGAGGAGTAGAGCCACCACCATTATTACCTGAATTATTGTTGTTATTATTGTTTTCTTCTTCTTGTTGATTATTATCTGGTTTCTTTGTATCTTCAGGAGATGGCTGAGAACTTACTCTAGAAGGAGCAGTACCTTCAATAAATGCTGCTTTAGAGCCAGAAGATTGCTTTCCTCCATCTTCTAAATTAATTTTTGTAAAATATACATTTTTAGGAACTTCAAATTCAGTAACTGTTAAATTTGCATGTATTTTTGCCATGATTTTTTGCCAAAGTTTTGCTGTACTAGTACTTCCATGTGGAACATCTCTACGTTTTATAGTGTTACCAGCATCATCTTTTCTACCAGCATCATCTCCAATGTATGTTGCTCCTACATAATAAGGTGTATAACCAACAAACCAAGCATCATATGCGCTATTTGTAGTACCTGTTTTACCTGCAACAGGCATTCCTTTAGGAAGTGATGCAATACCACCTGTACCTTCAGTAATTACACTTTCTAACATATCTGTAACAACATAAGCTACTTCTGGGTCTACAACTTTATGCTCTTCAGGAGCGTTTTTAACTAATAATTGCCCATCAAAAGTAGTTATAGTAGTGTAAATAGATGGTTCTACATAAACTCCTTGATTTGCTAATGTACCATAAGCAGCAGCCATCTGAAGTGGAGTAATACCACTTGCCATACCACCAAGTGTTAATGCTGGGAACTGTCTATCAGTTGCTCCTGTTTGGCTATTTTTAACAGTTGTTATACCAAAGTTCTTTAAGTAGTCCATCATTATATCTATACATTCATCATAAGAATCTCCAAGCATCTCAGCAGTTTTAACTGCTATTGTATTTGAAGATTTAGCAAGAGCTTTACGTAAACTCATAGAGCCATGACCACTAGTGGTAGTTCTTGGATTCCATTTAGTGTTTTCTTCAAATTTATATCCTCCTCTAACATCATTTAGAGCAGTTGATTGTGTAATCTTTAAAGTATCAATAGCTGGTGTATAAATTGCTAGAGGTTTTATAGAAGAACCTGGCTGATGAGGGCTAGTAGCACGATTTAAAGTTTTTCTGCCACTTATGTTTCGGCCTCCAGCTAGTGCTCTTATTTCACCATTTTTGTAATCTAAAATTACCATTGCAGACTGTGGCTGGCTAACTCCATCAGGTCCAACCATATGTCCTGGGAAATTGCTATTTTTATCAAATTCTTCTTCCAAAGCATCCTGCATTTTAGGGTCTATAGTTGTATTTACAATTAGACCACCATTGTAGAATAAGTTTTGAGCTTCATCATTTGTATGTCCTTGTTCCATTAGGGCATTTATAACTTCACTTTCAATAAGGTCTTCTACAGATGAAGAAACTTTATCTGCTGATTTAGGTAATTTTATTTCTATCTTAGCATTAATTGCTTCATCATATTCTTTTTGTTTTATATATCCTAGGTCTAACATTTTCTTTAGAACAATTTCTTGTCTTTTCTTAGCTTCAGGGTTGTTTATAGCTTTTCTAACAACTAATGTACCTGCTTTTAGCTGTCTATAAGTATCACTAGATATAAGTTCCCAAGTTTTTAATTTCTCAATCATATCAAAGTCTACTTGAGTTGGGTCATCTAAATCATCATCAGTTGTATTAACAAAAAATAACAACTTATTCTCTAAGTCACTCTTAGTTTCATTTCCATCTAATTTAGAAGTTTTGTAAGCTGAAAACCTAGATGGATTTTTAGTTGAACCAGCAAGAAGTGCTGACTCAGCTATAGTAAGGTCAGATGCAGACTTATCAAAATAACCACGTGCGCCAGCCTCAGCTCCTGCAAGACCCTTTCCAACGAAGAAGTTATTTAAATAAGTTTCTAGTATTTTGTCTTTACTTACTGTCTTACTCATCTCATATGCATAATAAATATCTTTTATTTTACGAGGTAGAGTTTGTTGCTCAGTAGTCAATAACATCTTAGATACCTGCATAGGAATAGTACTACCACCTTGCTTAGTACCAGTAAGAGTTTTTAATACTGATCTAAATAAACCTTTAATGTCAACACCCTTGTGTTCATAAAAACGTTCATCTTCTATTGCAATTACTGCATGTTGAAGATGAGTTGAAATTTTATCTAATGGAACGGGTGTCTTTTTATTTACACTTGGAGCAGTAGATAATGTTTTTCCATTAGCGTATTTAATTGTAGTTGTCTGGTTTGTTTGCTTGTCTAAAACAGCTTCTGTAACTGGAGAGACATCTCTTAATGATGCAAATACTAATCCAGCAGTACCTGCTGCACCAACAACTAATAAAACTAAAAATACTATACCAAATACTCTTAGTTTTTTAAATTTATCGCTTTTCTTAGATTTCTTCTTGCTTTTAGTTGAATGAGTTTTGTTAGCTGAATTTCTATTAACTGGTTTATTTGAGCTACTAGATGAACTAACCTTTTTTCTTCTTATTTTATTTCCATTTTTATCATTATCGTTATTCATAAGATTTTAACCTCCTTACTTAATGCAATATTATAACACAAATAGGAGTAATTTTGTAATTAATAGAAAAAATGAATTTGCTATAATATTCTGTACATTGTAGATATGTATAAACAAAATGTATTAATAAGTCTATATTTTTATTTATTTATTTTTGACAAATATTATAAAAATTATGCCAAAGTTACATATAAATAAATAGGAGGGGATAAATTTGAATAGGATAGTAGATAGAAAAAAGAAAAATGAATTTAGAAAAATTGTAGCTATTTTCTTGTTAATTCTTTTCTTGTCTGTATTTATAGGCAGTTTCATATATATAGATAAAAGTTTAAGACCAACAATTACAGTTT
Source organism: Clostridioides sp. ES-S-0010-02 (assembly GCA_020641055.1). Classification (NCBI taxonomy): domain Bacteria; kingdom Bacillati; phylum Bacillota; class Clostridia; order Peptostreptococcales; family Peptostreptococcaceae; genus Clostridioides; species Clostridioides sp. ES-S-0010-02. Next base: position 3,510,412 of record CP067345.1, on the reverse strand, counting down.
TAGCAGAAACAAAAGCTCTTGAATTGGCAAACAGGTCTATAAATAAAGCTGTTGCTGAAATGGTAGAAGGGAAAATAAATTATGAAGATTTAATGGATATACAGCTTGATAATAACGGAAAAATAACTATGATACAAGCAAATACTATTATGATGAATGAAATTGCATCTGCAATAGCTTTAGAAATACAAGATGAATTAAAAAAAGGTAAAACAGCAGATTCTTACATACCTATAGGAACAGCATTAGGAAGTCCTATATTAGCTAAATACGGCCCTAAACTTGAAGTATCTATTGAACCTATAGGAACAGTATCAGTAAACTTTAAAACGGAATTTGAGTCTTCAGGCATAAATCAAACAAGACATAGGATATATTTAGAAGCTCAAACTCAAGTGAAAGTAGTAATCCCACTTATAACTTCAACAAAACAAATTAAAGCTCAGATACCTATCTGTGAGACTATAATAGTAGGTGATGTTCCAGAAAGTTATGTAAATATACCTGAAAAGAACCTTGGCAATGTTTTACCTAACACTGGAAAAAATGCTAACAAGTAATATTAATGATATTTATTTTTTAATAAATTTGAAATAATAGTTTATAAATAAAAATTATGTCAATAATAAGTAATAAATAAGAATCAATATAGTTGTAATAAAAATTAATATAATTGTAATAAAAATTTATGTTTTAAAGTATGTAAAATATTTAATATATTTGGTCTGTAGAGTGAAGAAATATGTCTTCAGACCAAATATATTATAAACATTTATTTAATGATGATTTAAGAGTTACAAATTACTTATATAATTTATTATCTAAAGCATCCATTTAATAAATACACCATAACCTACAGCTGGGTCATTTTCAATGGCATGAGAAACTGCTCCTATTATTTTATCATCTTGTACTATTGGAGTACCACTCATACCTTGTACAATACCACCAGTTTGAGCTAAAAGGTTTTTGTCAGTGATTTTAATTTTAAAACTTTTACTCTCAGGATGGTTTTGGTTTTCTATATCTATAATTTCAATATTATATTTTTTACATTCATTAGAGTTGTTTTGTAAAATTATTTGAGCTTTTCCCAGCTTAACTTCATTTAGTGAAGCTACCTTATATTTTTTTAAGCTAGAAATATCAAAGTTATTAATTTGACCTCTTATTCCAAAATCAGTGTTTTCTGTAAAACTACCAATAATATTTTCTCTTTTTGCATTTATACATCCAACACTACCTCGATAGGATTTTTCTATGTCGAGGTGCTTAGTTGTAGAAATTGAACCTGATTTTATAGGTATTTTTCTTGAATTACCAACACTTATTGGGTGACCTACGGCACCAAATTCTGAGGTTTCTGGATTGATATAAGTCAAAGTAGCAAATCCAGAAAGTAAGTTATTAAAACTAATTTTTTCTAATATGTGTTTAGTTGTTTTCATTGTTAAAAGTTGACCACCTCTATTTAATAAAATAGACACTGGTTTTTCTTCTGGTAAAGCATTTAGTGTATTAGCAAAATCACTATATCCATCAACTTCTATATTATTTACTTTGATTATAGCATCACCTAATCTAAATGGAGATGCTTCACCAGGACTTCTAACGATGATATTTTTTAGTTCTGCATCAATTTGAAGAACATTTCCTATAGGTATTAAATATTGAGGTTCACTTTTTTGTAAATTTTGTGCATAAATTAAATTATTTGAGAAAAAATATAATAAAAATAAAAATGTTAAAACAATTGTAAATTTTGACTTAGCTAAGTTGTTTCTTTTACTTAAAGATTTATCTTTAAAATAAAAATTTTTAAATTGCATAGAACACCTCTTTCTTATTAAAATATTTTAATAATAAAATTGAAATTTTCTTGCTGCTTCAATATTATGTTGCTCAAGAATTAGTTTTTGATGCTTGGAAAACTGACGCAATAACTCCTTAGTTTTCATAAAAATAAATAAAATAAACAAGGTATATGATAAAATAGATACATATTCATATAAATTTAAAATAGATAATAGCTGTATATCATTGAAAGGAGCAAAAGATGAAAAAATATAGATTGTTAGTTACTTGTATAATTGCCATGGGAATTATAATTATAGGTACATCAAATCCAGTTACCAATTTTTACAAGACAACAAATTTAATTAATTCAGGCACTACTAAAAATGAAAAAACAGATAAAGATGAAAATAAAAATATAAAAGATAAAGATAAAGATGAAAATAAATCAAATTCAAAAAGCAAAAATGATAATAAGTCAGAGGATAATAAATCAGATAATAAAACAGAAACTCAAAAAAATAAAAAGTTTTTAATTTGTATAGACCCAGGGCATCAAGGAAAAGGGGATAGTAATTTAGAACCAGTAGCTCCAGGTTCTTCATCTCAAAAAGCAAGAGTATCTTCAGGAACAGAAGGTATAGCTACAAAGAAAGCAGAGTATGTTTTAAATCTTGAAGCATCTGTAGTTTTAAAAAATATATTAGAATCTAAAGGTTACAATGTAATAATGACTAGAGAAACACATGATGTAAATATAAGTAACTCAGAAAGAGCAATACTTGCTAATGAGAAAAAAGCAGATATGGTTGTAAGAATACATGCAGATAGTTTAAATAATTCTTCAAAGACTGGTGCATCTATATTAGTTCCTGAGAAGGATGGAAAATATACAGCTCCTATATATGAAGATAGTAATAGATGTGCAGAATTCATCAAAACAAACATGGAACAAGCTGGGATACAGATAAATGGAATTGTTCAAAGAGGAGATTTGACTGGATTTAACTGGTCAAAAGTGCCAGCTGTATTAGTAGAGATGGGATTTATGAGCAACTATAATGAAGACCAAATGATGTCAAATCCAGAATATCAAAGAAAAATGATGCAATGTGTAGCAGATGGATTAGATGAATATTTTAAATAAAACATAAATAGAGAAAAAAATTGGGATGGTACTATTTTCCTAATTTTTATCTCTATTTTTTATTCAAATAATAGTGAAAAAGCAAATTACAAGGCTACATACCTGTTTGTATAAGAGACTACAAACCTACATTAAATGGAAAAATAGACATTTACATATATGACTATATTTTCATAATAAACCCTAACTATATAGTTTTGTAAAGTTAGATAATATTTAGGAAGAATTTAAAGCTGATATACTTTATTAAGAAAAGACCAAAAAAAGAAGAAAACAACAAAAAGAATTATGTGTATTATAGGAAGAAAACTAAATAAAGAAAACTTTTTACTATCACGAGTTTTGATTAATGAAATAATATATGAGATAGGATATAAACCAGCAAGTAGCATAGTAATTAAAGCAATCACAGATTGTATAATCTCACTTAAAATCTTCCAGTTTACCATTCCTAAATCAGCAACAGAAATGATAGTTCCAATCCATGTTATTAGAGAAAATGGAATTGGCAATGCATAAATAATATAAATAATAATGAAATATTTTTTCTGTTTAATAACTATTTTTCACCTCCGTTTAGATAAATAACCTGTAGCACCACTTATCGCCTAAGGCAAGCAAACGTAAATTGGTTTTATTCTATTCTAATAATTGTGTCTGTAAATATCAAATGATTTGCATTGTGTCAAAACCTTATATTAATGTTCATAAGAAATTTTGTTTATTTGAGAATCAATCAGAAACCATTTTATAATTTCAAGATTAAACAGGATACAAAGAAATTATAGCATGCATGTATTTTTTAGTCGATAAAGAAGTTCTATCATTGATGAAAGTATCTATTTTTATTTTACATAATACAGCTATAAAGTTTATTCTCAGTTAAATTATTGTAAATATAACTAAAAATATTGGTAATACTTGATTTAAGTTTAAAAAGAATATATTATAGTATAGAATGTGTAAAATTTTTTTGAGAGGTGTTAGAATGCTAGTAGTAGAAAACGTAAGCCACGGATTTGGAGCAAGAACAATATTAGAAAATGTATCCTTTAGACTTAGAAAAGGTGAACATATTGCACTAGTTGGCGCTAATGGAGAAGGAAAATCGAGTTTTTTAAATATAATAACGAAAAAGCTTATGCCTGATGCTGGAAATATAAAATGGTCTTCAAGAGCTACAGTAGGTTACTTAGACCAACATACAGTATTAAGTAAAGGTAAAAGTATAAGAGAAGTGCTTAGAGAAGCTTTTAAGCATATGTTTGATTTAGAGCAAGAAATGATTGCTATGTATGACAAGATGGGAGAAGCTAGTGATGATGAGATGAGTAAGCTTCTTGAAGAAACAGCAGAAATACAAACTATACTTGAAAATAGTGGTTTTTATATGATAGATGCAAAGATACAAGAAGTTGCAAATGGTCTTGGTCTTGGAGAGATTGGTCTTGATAAGGATGTAACTGATTTAAGTGGAGGTCAAAGAACAAAAGTACTTCTGACTAAACTTTTACTTGAAAATCCAACTATTCTTATACTGGATGAGCCTACAAACTATTTAGATGAGGAACATATAACATGGCTTACTAGATATCTTCAGGAATATGAAAACAGTTTTGTTCTAGTATCACATGATATTGACTTTATAAATAATACTTGTAATGTAATATATCATATGGAAAATGGCGAGTTAAATAGATATAAAGGTAATTATGATGAATTTGTAAGACTGAATGATATAAAGAAACGTCAAGAAGAGCAAGCTTATGATAAACAAGTTGAAGAAAGAAAAAGGTTAGAAGATTTTGTAGCCAGAAATAAAGCTAGAGTTGCAACAAGAGGAATGGCTAATAGTAGACAAAAACAACTAGATAAGATGGAAATACTAGAAAGACCAAAGGAAAAGATAAAACCTACTTTTTCTTTTAAAGATGCCAGAGCAGCAAGCAAGATAATCTTTGAAACAGAAGACTTAGTTTTAGGTTATGATGAAGCGTTAACAAAACCACTTAACTTCCATTTAGAAAGAGGAAAGAAGGTTGCTTTAAAAGGGATGAATGGTATTGGTAAATCTACATTATTAAAAACATTACTTGGAATAATAAAACCATTTGGTGGAAATGTTAGATTGGGAGACTATTTAGAAGTTGGATATTTTGAGCAAGAGAGTTCAAGAGAAAATAATAATACACCTATGGATGAAGTTTGGAGTGAATTCCCTGGTCTTACGAATTTTGAAGTTAGACAAGTCCTTGCAAAATGCGGACTTACTAATGAGCATATAACTAGTCAAATGAGAGTATTAAGTGGAGGCGAAGCTGCCAAGGTTAGACTTTGTAAAGTTATGCTAAAAAATATAAACTTTTTAGTACTAGACGAGCCTACAAACCACTTAGATGTAGATGCAAAAGACGAATTAAAGAAAGCTATAAAAGAATTTAAAGGTACAGTTCTTTTAGTATGCCATGAGCCAGAATTCTATTCAGAAATTGTCGATGATGTATGGAATATAGAAGATTTCACGACTAAAATCGTTTAGGTAATTAATTTGTTACTGGGGGGATTTCATGAAAAAGTTTCTAAATATAATTTTTTCAGTGTGTATAAGTGTGGTTGTAATAGTAGGTGCTATTAATTTTACTGTTGGATTTAAGCAACTTTATTATTTTGATATTGATTATTTAAACATATCAGAGTTATCTGGTTTATCTAAAGATGATATAAAATTAAATTATGATTACTTAATAGATTACAACCTAAGTAAGGATGTATCTGAGTTTAAGTTACCAACATTAGAATCTTCTCCAGAAGGGAAAATACATTTTGAAGAAGTGAGAAATATATTTCAAAATATCAATAAATTAGCTAAGTTATTAATGATAATTTCTTTGGTGGGAATTATATTAAGTATAAAAAATAAAAATATAAAACTACTAAAAACTATATCAATGACATTGATAATAATGCCAGTAGTGTTGGCACTTCCTATTTTGTTGAATTTTGAAAAATCATTTATTATTTTTCATAAATTATTATTTAGAAATGATTATTGGATATTTAATCCTGATTTAGACCCAGTTATAAATATGCTTCCAGAAGAATTTTTCTTTCATGCTGGAATGATGATTTTAATATTGATTTTTGCAGTAAGCATGTTGATTTTTGCAATGTATAAATTATGTAAATTATTTAAAAGTAGAAAGATATAAGGTAGAGCGATATAAATTAAAACTTATATAATAAAAATAGCTATGTAATATTATTTAGACGAAAAGGAGTCAAAAAATATTTATGCATAGCTATTTTTAATAAAAAATTATTTTTTGCAAGTAATTTTAACTAAGTCTTGAAATTTTCCCATAATATAATTATAATTATCTTTTTTATGAGGTAGTATACAGCTACTGCAATCTTTAATGCCTTTCTCTGTGTACTTAAAGTTTCCTCCACAATTTTCTCCTAAAGCATATAAAGGACAATAGCAAAATAAACAGTTAAATTCTTCTGGTTTATCAGTTTTATGACAAGGGAAAAACTCACAATCTTTGTGATTAAAAAATTTATAATTTTCGCCCATATTTTCCTCCTAATTTAAATAAAATATGAAATCTTTTATAACTATATAAGATTTTGGTGATAATATAATTATACAATATTTTTATTAATAGTTGATAATATAGTACTCTTAATCATATTATTAATGGTATAATTAGTCAACAGAGAAATAATGTAAGTGTTTTTAATACAATTAGATTATGTTTTATAACAAAAAATGAGGTGATTAAGTGAAAGAAATTCAAGAAAGAGCACTTCTTGTAGGTCTGAATTTGACAACAATAGTTAAAAAAAGTGATGATATAGACACTAACGAATCCATGGAAGAACTAAAAGAATTAGCGAAGGCTGCTGGAGCAGAGGTTGTAGGTAGCTTAATTCAAAATAAGCAAGCTGTTGATGCAGCTTATTATATAGGAAAAGGTAAGGTAGAGGAAATAAGAGCATATAGTGAATCATTAGATGCTACTTTAGTAATTTTTAATGATGAATTATCTGGCGCTCAAATTAGGAATATTGAAAATGTTGTTGGAAAAAAAGTAATAGATAGAACTACCTTAATTTTAGATATATTTGCTCAAAGAGCACTTAGTAAAGAAGGTAAATTACAGGTCGAATTAGCACAATTAAAATACAGATTACCACGACTTTATGGAATGGGTGGTGAAATGAGTAGAACTGGTGCAGGAATTGGAACGAGAGGACCTGGTGAACAAAAGTTAGAAGTAGATAAAAGACATATACTTAATAAAGCAGCGGATATAAGACGTGAACTTAAAGAGGTAAAAAAGAATAGAGAGACACAAAGAGTTAAGCGTTTAAAATCAAATATACCAATTGTAGCACTTGTTGGATATACAAATGCAGGAAAATCGACCTTACTAAACGAATTAATAAAGACACACAAGGATTATGAACAAGAAAAAGAAGTTTTTGTAAAAGATATGCTTTTTGCAACTTTAGATGTAACTTTAAGAAAAGCCCTTTTGCCAAACAAGAAAGAATTTTTAGTAGTAGATACTGTTGGATTTGTTAGTAAACTTCCCCATGATTTAGTAGAGGCATTTAAGGCTACACTAGAAGAAGTACAATATGCAGATTTAATTTTACACGTAATTGACACAACGAACACTAGTTATGAATTGCAAAAAAGTACAACTGAAGGTGTATTAAAAGAACTTGGTGCAAATGATAAAAAACATATACTTGTATACAATAAAGTAGATAAGCTAGAGTTAGATATATATCCTAAGAGTCAAGAAGATATTGTGTATATATCTGCAAAACAAGGCATAAATATGGATAAACTATTAAATATGATAGAAATTGCTTTAATGGAAAATACTTATTCAGTAAGTTTGATGTTACCTTATGAAAGAGGTGATATATTTAGTAGAATAAAAGATAAATACAATGTGGAGAATTTTGAGTATGGGGAAAATGGTGTAACATTAGATGTAAATTTAGATGAAGAAGATTTTAATATCTATAGAGAGTACATATTAGAAAAATAGGTTTGATATGGATATAAATTGGGAAAATATAGATAATCTTGAAGATTATTTTATAACCTATCTTCTTTACAAAGAATCTAAAACAGTATCTCAAATTAGTAAAATTAGAAACATTTCAAATGTTGAAGCAAGTGAGCAACTTATACAAGCAAAGTTGAAGATAAAAGAAATGCAAAAAGATGATTTTGAGGCATCTAAGGACATTTTAGATAAATTTTTAGAATTAGATAAAATTAAGAGACTTGATTTTATGGATAGCTTAGATGACGAAAAAATGGTATACTTTAAGAGAAAGGTTTTCAAAAGAATCCTTGTAGAAAAAAATGCTGAAGATTTGATTGTTTTAATTTGGGCAACAGGTGAGCTAAAAGATGATAGATTTTTGAAGTTACTCCATCAGCTCACAAACCACAGACACTCAGATATTAGAAGAATAACTTATTCAGCAATAAGAAAGATTGAGTCACCAAGTAGTAGAGAAGTCTTACAAAAAGGTCTCTACGATAAAAATGCACAAACTAGACAATATTGTGCAAAAGCTCTTTCAAAATTAGGAGATGAAAACAGTTTAAAGATTTTACAGCAGTTAAAAGATAAGAATAAGAATTTTGAAAAAGAGTACGTGCTTAGAGCTTATGATGAAGCCATTGAAGCATTATTAAATTTGAAAAAGTAATTTTTTATTAAAGCAATTTGTTTACTTAATGATTTATTTATGGAGTTTAACAAGGTAATTAATAAATTAATGGGAGGGGTTTCAAATGATAGTAAGACGTTGTGCAGGTGGAGTAGTGTTTTATGCTAATAAAGTACTTATTGTAAAAAATGATAGAGGTGAATGGACACTTCCAAAAGGAAAGATACTTGGAGGAGGACTTCCATATGAAAGTGCTGTTGAAAGAGTTAAAGTAGAAACTGGCATAGACGCTAAAATGATAGATGTAGCTGGCGATACTATGTATGAATTTTTCTCAAGAAGTAGACAACAAGAAGTTTGCAATGCGATAATGTGGTATGTTATGGAAGCTTGTAATACTGAATGTGTACTTGCTCCTGAATTCCAAGAAGGTGGATTTTACAAGATAAAAGATGCTTTAGAAATGTTGTCACATCATAAAGAGCAAGCTTTAGTTGAAGTATCTTATAAAAAGTTTAAAGAATTAAAGAAATTAGTTTCAGAGGGCGACGATGTTCCAGCAAACTAGTAGTGAATTTATAGAGTTTTGAGGAAGGGATAGACCCTTCCTTTTTTAATTCCAAGTTTTAGAAATGTATACTTTATAGTTTATCTGATTTGTATTTTAATAAATTATATTGATTTATGTATCAATAAATTATATTAAAAATAAAAATTAAAAATCTTGTGATTTTATTATATAATTATCTTATAATGCTAACTAAATGAATACTAAAAATTCTATTTACATTTTAATTGGAGTAATTTTTATAAATAAAGATATATTTTAGCAAATGACAAAAATAGGAGGAGTTATAATGAGTAATTATAGGACATTACACGAATTTGGAACAGATGAAATAACAATTGAAAAATCTGTTTTTATTGGATATGCTAAGCCTATACAAAGTGAAGAAGAAGCAGTAGAATTTATAAATGAAATAAAGAAAAAACACAAAGATGCAAATCATAATGTGTGGGCTTATACAGTTGGACAAAATATGAATATACAAAGGTATAGTGATGATGGAGAGCCACAAGGAACAGCAGGGATACCAACATTAGAAGTTATAAAAAAAGAGGACTTGAGAGATGTAGTAGTAGTTGTCACTAGATATTTTGGTGGTATAAAATTAGGTGCAGGTGGTCTGGTTAGAGCTTATACAAAAGGTGCTAAATTAGGCTTAGAAGCTGGAAAAATAATCAGTAAGGTAATGTACCAAGAAGTTAAAGTTAAGATAGATTATACTCAACTTGGAAAGGTACAAAATGAACTGATGAATTTAGGGTACTTTATAAAAGATACCATATATGAGGATAATGTTGAGATAATAGTATATTCAAAGTTAGAAGATGTGGAAAAACTATCAGAGAAAATGATTGATATAACAAGTGGAACAGGAAAGATAGTTTTAGGAGAAGAATTTTATTTATCTGAACAGGATGGAGAAATTTTACTATAAAAATCTTACTGTAATTTAAGCTAAAAGTAAAAAAGTAGAGTAGCAATATAGAAGATAAAAGCATAAAAATAGAATAGTTATATAGAAAATAAAAGCCATTAATTTATATTAAAATAATTTAATGGCTTTTATCAGACTTTGCACAGAATCCTTTTTTAACTTCAAATAAACCAACTAAAAGTAAAAACACTCCAAATATTTTCTTCAATATATCAGACGATAAATAATTAGCTAATAGTGAGCCAAATATAGCTCCTAACACTCCAAATACAGCTATTGGAATAACTAATTTGAAAATTACGTTTTTATTTTTGATATGTATAGCTAATGCTATCAAAGTCATAGGTATGGAGGAAAGTAAGTTTACACTCTGTGCTATTTTAGTATCTATACCAGCAAGTAAAACGAGAGCAGGAATAAGAATAGTTCCACCGCCCATTCCCATTCCTCCAATAATTCCTGCAAAAAATCCAATTAAAGCAAATAACATTAAAACACCATCCTTAATGCTGCAATTATCATAATCAAGCCAAAAGAAATCCTAAGAAACTTTCCAGTAACTTTATTTAGTAATTTAGCCCCTATAATACCACCAACAATACTTCCTGCCGCAACTTTTATTGTTAAGTTAATGTCGTAAGTTCCTTTAGAAACATATAAAACAGAACTTGCTGTTGTCAAGAAAATGATTATAGAAAGAGCTGTTGCATGAGATTTATGTTCTTCTACCTTCACAATATCATTTAATATTGGGACTAAAAGAGTACCACCTCCAGAGCCAAATACTCCGTTTATAAATCCTGTAAATACTCCAATTATCGTATTTTTTATATTGAAATCAAAATATTTTTTCCTTAAGTTATTAGTATTTTTCATAAAAACCACCTTCTAAAATAGTTTTACCAAAATAGGCAAATTATATTTATATAAAATAATATTAAATATAATCTTTCATTTTTGCTTAAATTTGAATAAAAAAAAACATGTTAAAACAACATATTAATATATGGTATAATATATTAAAACAAAGTAGTAAATTGAGAGGAGATAACAATGTCGAATATAAAAATACAAATAGACAAAACTGTAGAATGGCTTAAAAATAAGGTTAATGAGGCAAATGCAAAAGGATTAATTGTTGGTGTATCTGGAGGAATTGATTCAGCAGTAGTTGCCAATTTAATTAAAAAAGCTTTTCCAGAAAACTCTATGGGAGTTATAATGAGCATAAAAAGTAATCCTCAAGATAGAGAAGATGCACTTAAGGTTATAGAAGGATGTGATATAGAATATCTTGATTTAGACCTTATAGAACCACAAAGTGCTATATTAGACATGGTGGTAGGAAATTTAAAAGAGAAACATTTATATAGAGAAGAATATTTAAAAATGACAGATGCAAATTTAAGAGCAAGAGTAAGAATGAGTACTATTTACACAATTGCTAATAACTTAGGATATTTAGTTGTTGGTACAGATAATGCTGCAGAAATACACACTGGATACTTTACTAAGTTTGGTGATGGTGGAGTTGACATTTTACCAATTGCAAATTTAACTAAAGCTGAAGTATACGAATGGGCAAAAGAACTTGGTGTTCATGAAGATTTAATAAATAAAGCTCCTTCAGCAGGTCTTTGGGAAGGACAAACAGATGAAAATGAAATGGGAACTACTTACAATATGATAGATGCTGTATTAGAAGGTAGATTAGATGAAGTTCCTCAAAGAGACCAAGAGATAATAGAAAGACTTCATAGAATAAGTGAACACAAGAGAAAAACGCCTGCACAACCTCCTAAGTTCTAATTTACTATTTTCAAGATTTGTGATAAAATTTACAAGTGATAAAAATTAGAATAATTAATTGTACGTATTAAGGAGTGGAAATATGGGACGTATAGGAAATATAATTAATAGAAAAGGTAAACAAGATGCTCAAAGAGCAAAAATATTTACTAAACATGCTAGAGCAATAGCCGTTGCAGCTAAAGAAGGTGGAGCAGACCCAGAATATAATGCAGCATTAAAAACAGCTATAGAAAAAGCTAAGGCAGATAATATGCCAAATGATAATATAGATAGAGCTGTTGCTAAAGGTGCTGGTGCAGGTGCTGGAGAAGACTATGAAACTATAGTTTATGAAGGATATGGACCTGGTGGGGTTGCTGTTATAGTAGAGACTTTAACTGACAATAAAAATAGAACTGCTGGTAATGTAAGATATTACTTTGATAAAAACGGAGGAAACCTAGGAACTACTGGATGTGTGTCTTTTATGTTTGATAACAAAGGACAAATATTAGTTGGTGCAGGAGATGGCGTTTCAGAGGAAGAATTAATGGATGTTGCATTAGAAGCAGGTGCTGAAGATTTTATAACAGAAGAAGATGGTTATGAAATAATAACTACACCAGAAGATTTTTCTAGTGTTCGTGATGAATTAAAAGCAAAAGGGTATGAATTTATATCTGCTGATGTAAAGATGATACCTCAAACTACAACTGTACTAACTGAAGAATCTCATTTAAAAATGATGAATAAATTAGTTGATATGCTTGAAGAAGATGATGATGTTCAAGATATATATCATAACTGGGAAATGGAAGAATAAATATTCTAATATCTTAGAAATGTATACACCTCTGAGCCATGTTTGCATAATAATATGTTAATATGGTTCAGAGGTGTTTTTATGTCTATAAAAATTGTTCTATAAAAATATATCTTATAAAATATTGTAGATATTAAACATCCTATTATAGGAGACATGAGAGTCAATGGAAATCCAGTTAAGTTAATGACAACAAAAGCTCAAATTAATGTACCAGCGCCATCTTTAGGAGAAAATAATGAGGAGATTTATAGAAGTTGGCTTGGCTTTGATAGTGGTAAAATAAATTATTTAAAAGAAAATGGAGTTATCTAATTTTAGAGGAAAAGTATAAATATAATATTCATTATCTTCTAAGAATTGTAAATCAAATCTAAAATTATCAGAAGCATTTAAGATAGGAAAATCTATTTAGACACTAAGTCTTTTTGGATTTTCCTATTTTCGTTAAAAAATTTATACTATTAGAACAGGTACATAGATGTACTAAACTAAAGTATTAACAATTTAAATTAATAGAGAATAAACTATTTATATGTTGAATAAAGGCCTCCTTATTAGAGTTCAAATAAACTTGTGAATATATTACCTAAACTATTTTAGTGAAAATATCAAAAGTGAGACCGCATTCTCAAAAATGAGACTGTGTTTTTTAAGTATTTTCTCGAAAATGAGACAAAAATATTGTTTTATGGGTTTTGTTGGATAAAAATTCTTTCGTGAATTACAATCTAATCAATTCTAAAGTTAAAAACTATTAAAAATTCAGTGAAATTTATGTATATTTTGTTTATTTTATCAAAAAAAACAGTTTTTTAACAAAAATAGAGAAATTAAATATAAGTTGGCGTAGAACTTGCTACTATATATTAACAAGAAAGTGTAGAAAAAATAACAATAAATAATGGGGGGAATATGATGGGATTTGTAATGGACAATTTGAAAAATCTTAAGGTGGAAGTTAAGGATAAAGTCTGTGTTATTACTATAAATAGACCTAAAGCTTTAAATGCTCTTAACAATGACACTCTTAGAGAATTATCTCAAGTTATTGATGTAGTATCAGAAAAGGATGAAATATTAGGAGTTATTATTACTGGAGAAGGCAAAGTTTTTGTAGCTGGAGCTGACATACGTCAGATGCAAAACTATAAAAGTGAAGAAGGCAGAAAATATGCAGGTTATGCCCAAGGGATTTTCGATAAAATTGAAGCTCTTGAGAAAACAGTAATAGCAGCAGTTAATGGATATGCATTAGGTGGTGGATGTGAACTTGCTATGAGCTGTGACATTAGAATTGCATCAGAAAAGGCTATATTTGGGCAACCTGAAGTTAATTTAGGAGTCATTCCATGTTTTGGTGGAACTCAAAGATTATCAAGACTTGTTGGAACTGGGATAGCCAAAGAATTAATTTTTACAGGAAGGCAAGTAGATGCAGAAGAAGCTAAATCTATTGGTCTTATTAATAAAGTGGTTCCAAGTGATTTGCTTTTACAAGAGTCGATGAATATGATGAACCAAATAGTTGAAAAAGCACCAATAGCAATAAGATATGCAAAAGTTGTTATTAATAAGGGGATAGATATGGATTTAAAAAATGCTCTTGAATTAGAGAAAGATATTGCAGGTTTAACTTTTGCTACAAGAGATAAGCAAGAAGGAATGAATGCCTTTATAGAAAAGAGAAAACCGATTTTTGAAAATAAGTAGCTATTATAACTATTGAAACAAATATAGAACATATTTAAAATCTAAATTTCGTGAAAAAATACATATAGTTTTATAGTTTAATTTTAAAAGGAGTTAATTTATGAATACGGGAGTAATTATAAGTTTAGTAGGGATTATCATAGCCCTATCCCTTCTAGTTGTAATGGTTATGAAGGGCGTAAATATTTTTATAATAGCAATTGTATGTTCATTATTAGTTGCTATAACAGGAAATTTAAATGTGTATGATGCACTTAAGGTGGATTATATGACAGGATTTGTTGGATTTCTTCAGGCAAATTTCTTTATTTTCCTAACAGGTACCTTAATGGGAAAAATAATGGAGATTACTGGAGGAGCAAAATCTATTGCTAAGATGATTGTAAGATGGATTGGGAAGGATAAAGCATTACTTTCTATTCCAATAGCGTGTGGAATATTAGCCTATGGGGGAGTAAGCGTTTTTGTTGTAAGTTTTGCTGTGTTTCCGATAGCTTTAGAAATTTTTAAAGAAGCTGATTTGCCACGACGATTTATACCAGCAGCCTTGACTTTTGGATGTTCAACTTTTGCTATGGTTGCACCAGGGGCACCTCAGATTCAGAATATTGTCCCAGCTTCAACATTAGGAACAGATATTATGGCTGGAGCAGTAAATGGATTTATATCATGTGCAGTAATGTTTATAGTTGGAAGCATTATTTTATACAAAATGGTTTCAAAAGAAAAGGCTAATGGTGGGCATTTTATAGCACATGAATCAGATACATTTGATGAAGTAGCAGCAACTAATTCCAAGAGAGAAAATGGTCCTAATGGTCTAATTGCATTAATTCCATTAATAGTATCAATCTTGATAATCAATGTGAAAATTAATGGAAAAGCAATAGTACCAATTGAGGTAGGAGTATTTATTGGAGCTTTATTAGTGTATTTATTGTTAAATAAATATCAAGATAATACCAAAATAGTTGGACATGTTGGTGATGCATGTAAAACTACAGTAGTAGCAATATGTAATACTTGTGCTGTAGTTGCATTTGGCTCAGTTGTAAAATCAGCAGTTGGTTTTGACTTCATAGTTAATGCTATGACTAATATTCCTGGACCTCCTATTGCAGGGGCTGCAGTTGGGACTACAGTTATTGCAGGTATCTGTGGGTCAGCTTCAGGTGGACTTGGAATTGCGGCTCCACTTCTTGGACCAGTATTTTTAGCTAAGGGTGTTTCTGCTGCTGCATTAACTAGAACTATGGCAATTTCGTCAGCAGCATTAGATTCGCTTCCACATAATGGATATATCGTTACTGTAACAAATGGTCTATGTAATGAATCACATAAGGATGCTTATATGCCAATATTCTGGGTAACTGTTTTAACCCCGATTATTGGAACTGTAGTAGCAGTTCTTCTGTTTACGATGTTCCCAGGATTACCATAACAGAAAAGATAAAAAGTATAAATTATATTTTGATATTGTAGAATCAATTTTCAAAGTATGTATAATAAATTTTATGTTTTAATAACATAAATACCATATTTAAAATAACAAGTTGACAGTATAAGGAGGAATTGAAAGTGTTAAATAAACCATTAGAAGGAGTTAAGGTCATTGACTTAACATATTTTGTAGCAGGTCCAGGTACTTCTAAAATATTAGCTGACTGGGGTGCTGATGTTATTAAGGTAGAACCAAGCTTTGGAGACCCAGGAAGAAAGACAGGGGCAACAATGACAATGCCAATAGATGATTATAATAATCCTTTTTACAGCACATATAATTCAAATAAAAGAGGCTTGTCTATAAATCTTAAGAGTGAGGCTGGAATTGAAATTATGGATAAGCTTTTAAGTGAAGCAAACGTATTTGTTTCAAGCTATAGAACAGGAGCGCTAAAAAGACTAGGTCTTGATTATGAATCATTAAGTAAAAAGCATCCACATCTTATCTGGGGACAAATAAATGGGTTTGGTGATTTCGGACCTGCTAAGGATAATGCAGGTTTTGATACAGTTGCTTTTTGGGCAAGAAGTGGAGCTATGCTTGATATTGCAGAGAAGGATACAAGTCCAATAAACCCACCTATAGCCTTTGGAGATGCCACAACTTCTTGCAGTTTATCTGGAGGTATATGTGCAGCTTTATACCAACAAGCTAAGACTGGAAAAGGACAAAAAGTAATGGCATCTTTATTTGGACAAGCAATATGGAATGCATCATCTTTATTAGCATCTACACAGTTTAGCGATGAGTATCCAAAAACTAGAAAAAATGCAATTTCTCCAGTAATAAACTCTTATCGTTGTAAGGATGGAAAGTGGATATTCTTAAGCATTCTAGAGCATGAAAGATATTTTGAGGCACTTTGCAGATTATTTGGAAGAGAAGATTTAATAAAAGAAGAGAAATTTGCATCTTCAGTAGAAAGTAAGAAAAATGCTACAGAACTTATTAATATTTTGGATGGTGAATTTGCAAAATTTACTCAAAATGAGATGGTTGAAAAGCTTACTACTGCGGATATAGCCCATGAGAGAATTCAACATGTTAATGATGTGGTAACTGATGAACAAGCTATTGCTAATAACTATATATATGAACATACAAGTAAAAATGGAAATAAGACAATGCTTGCATCCACTCCAGTTAAGTTTGGGAACATTGAAGTTAACATGACTTGTGATGCTCCACTTATAGGAGAACATTCAGATGAGATATTGAGAGAGCTTGGATACAGTGATTCTGATATAGAAGTTCTAATTGAGTCTGGAATTGTAGCAATGAATAAAGAAACATGTGAAGTACGTTAATGAATAGGAGGAAATTTTATGGATTTTAGATTAACAGAAGCACAACTAATGCTTCAAAGAGTAGCAAAAGAATTTGCAGAGAATGAAATAGCACCAATAGCTGCTGAAACAGATAGAACAGGTATTTTTCCAAGAGAGCTTTTTAGCAAAATGGCTAAAATAGGCTTTAATGGTATTGGAACACCTGTAGAGTATGGCGGTTCTGGTGGAGCAGATATAGAAAAGGTAATTGTTGTTACTGAGGTTGCCAAAAAATGTGCAGCATCTGCAGCAATATTATCAATACACACAATATACGCTCAAGCTATTTTGAAATTTGGTACTGAGGAACAAAAGAAAAAATACCTTCCAATGATGGCTGAAGGTGGGTGTGTAGGTGCCTTTGCTTTAACTGAGCCTAATGCTGGTTCAGATGCTGCAAGAGCTGCAACAACTGCAATTATTGATGAAGCAACTGATGAATACGTCTTAAATGGGACTAAGTGTTTTATTTCTGGTGGAGGTCAAGCAGAATCATTAATAATATTTGCATTGACAGAGCCATCAAAGGGAATAAAGGGCATGTCTGCTATCATCGTTGACAAAGGTACGCCAGGTTTTTCAATAGGAAAAATTGAAGAAAAAATGGGTATCCATGGTTCAGAAACTGCAGAGTTAATATTTGATAATTGTAGAGTTCCAAAGTCTAATTTATTAGGAAAAGAAGGGAAAGGCTTTAACATAGCTATGACTTGTCTAGATGGAGCAAGAATTGGAGTTGGAGCTCAAGCTGTAGGAATTGCGGAAGGTGCTTTAGAAGAGAGTATCAAATATTCTAAAGAAAGAGTTCAGTTTGGCAAGCCAATTTCAGCTTTGCAAGGTATTCAATGGTATATAGCAGATATGGCGACTATGGTGGAATCAGCAAAGTTGTTAGTATATTATGCTGCAGACTTGAAAGCTAGAGGGGAAAGACACACTAAAGAAGCTGCTATGGCAAAATACAATGCGTCACGTACTGCAAGAGAGGTTACAAACCTAGCTCTTCAAATCCATGGAGGATATGGATATATGAAGGATTATCCATTAGAGAGAATGTACAGAGATGCCAAGATAACAGAAATTTACGAAGGTACTTCAGAAATACACAAGGTTGTTATTTCAAGAGCAGTACTAGGATAGGAGGAAGAGCATGAATATAGTTGTTTGTTTAAAGCAAGTTCCAGATACTAACGAAGTTAAAATAAATAAAGAGACAGGTACTCTAATAAGAGATGGTGTACCAAGTATAATCAATCCAGATGATAGAAATGCTTTAGAAGAAGCTTTAAAAATAAAAGATGAACTAGGAGCAGTGATTAAGGTTGTAAGCATGGGACCCCCTCAAGCTAAAAGTGCTTTAAAAGAAGCTTTGGCAATGGGTGCTGACGAAGCATATTTAATTTCAGATAGAGCTTTTGGTGGTTCAGACACTTGGGCTACATCTACAATTATTGCTGCTGCTATAGAGAAGGTTGGAAAGTATGATGTAATATTCTGTGGAAGACAAGCTATAGATGGAGATACAGCTCAGGTTGGACCAGAGGTTGCAGAATTCTTAGGTGTCCCACAGGTTACATATGCAAAAGAAGTAAAGGTTCAAGATGATAAATTACTAGTAACTCGTTATACAGAGACAGGAGATTATTTAATAGAAGCAAAGATGCCAGTTTTATTAACTGCTATAAAAGAGTTAAATAATCCAAGATATCCAAGTGTCAAAGGAATCTTAGAAGCTTACAATAATGGAGATGCAAAGATTACTGTGTTAACACTTGAAGACTTAGCTGTTGATACAACTCAAATTGGATTAAAGGGTTCGCCTACAAATGTTTACAAGTCTTTTGTACCAGTTAAAGACAAGCATAATGAAATAATCGAAGGTATAAATAAAAAGGAAAAAGCTGAGAAACTAATAGAAATACTATTCGATTTGAAACTAGTATAGGAGTGTTAAGATGATGAGAGCAAAAGTTAATCAAGGTATAAATTTAAATGATTATAATGGTGTTTGGGTAATAGGAGAGCAAAGGGAAGGTAAAATAAATCCTGTTACTATAGAACTTATTGGTGAAGGAAGAAAGCTTGCTGACCAATTAGGAAAAGAGCTTGCAGTTGTAATAGCTGGATATGAAGTAGAGAAAGAAGTAAAGGAGTTACTTCACTATAGTGTTGATAAAGCTTATTATATCAACGACCCTCTTCTTAAAGATTTCACAACTGATGGATATGCAATTTCAATTGCAGGTTTAATTGAAGAGAAAAAGCCAGAGGTTGTACTAGTTGGAGCTACTTCTATAGGAAGAGATATCGCACCTAGAATTGCAGGTAAAGTTGGAACAGGTCTAACTGCTGACTGTACAAAACTTGAAATAGATTCAACAGATAATAAGTTATTACAAACAAGACCAGCCTTTGGTGGAAATTTAATGGCTACTATTGTTTGTCCAAAAAATAGACCACAGATGTCAACAGTTCGACCAGGTGTTATGGCAAAAGCTGTAAGAACTGAATCAAAGACTGGAGTTTTAGAGGTTGTTACTCCAGAACTTAATGAAAAAATGATTAGAACTAGATTAGTAGAAATTCTTCCAAAAGAAAAGAAATCTATAAATCTAACTGATGCTAGAATAATAGTATCAGCAGGAAGAGGATTAAAGAGGGCAGAAGGATTTGAACTAATAAAAGAATTAGCTGATAAATTGGGGGCAGAAATTGGTGCTTCAAGAGCGGCAGTAGATTCAGGGTGGATAGAACATTCTCATCAAGTGGGACAAACAGGAACTACTGTTAGACCAGAGTTATACATTGCGTGCGGGATATCTGGAGCAATACAGCATTTAGCAGGTATGAGTGATTCTAAATATATAGTTGCTATAAATAAAGATTCAAAGGCACCTATTTTCAGTATATGTGACTATGGAATTGTAGGGGATTTATATGAAATTCTACCTGAAATGATAGAATCATTAAATAGGTAACTTCTAGAAAACATTGAATATATAGAATGGTAAGTCTTATAATATTGTATTGTAAGACTTATTATTTTTGCTGAAGGTTATAGTGGAGGGATGAAACAATGAAAGAGCACTGGTATAAGGATATATTTGCAAGAGTATTATCCATGACTGATGATGGTTTTATTGTTGTAAATAAAGATGGAGTAATCATAGATATTAACGATAAATATTGTGACTTCTTAGGGAAAGAAAGAGACGATATAATAGGACACAATATACAAAGTATTATACCAAATACAAAAATGTTAGATATTATGAGAGATAAATATTGTGAAGAAGGAGCTATACACCATTACTCAGGTGGAAAAACAAAAGAAAAAAGTGTAATAGTAAGTAGGTCTTATGTGGAGAATGATAATGGAGAAGTAGTTGCAGGGGTAGCTCAAGTTAAATTTAGATTACAATCCTTTGATGTAGCTAAAAAGTTAATGTCAGAATATATGGAACTCCAATATTATAAAGAACAGTTCAAGGATAAATGTAGTTTTGACAAGCTCATAGGTGAAAATAGAGATTTCATAGAACTTAAGAAAACAGGTATGAAAGCTTCTAAAACGAACTTCTCAGTGCTTTTAACAGGTGAAACAGGTACAGGTAAAGAAGTCTTTGCTAGAGCAATTCACAATAATAGCAGTAGAGCAGACAAGCCTATGGTTAGTATAAACTGTGCTGCAATACCAGAAGAACTATTAGAATCAGAGCTATTTGGGTATGACGAAGGAGCTTTTACAGGAGCAAAAAAAGGAGGCAAAAAAGGTAAGTTTTTAGTTGCAAATAATGGCACAATCTTCTTAGATGAAATAGGTGACATGCCTTTGACCATGCAAGCAAAACTTTTAAGAGTTCTTCAGGAAAGTGAAATAGAACCAGTTGGAGGTCTTAAAACTATAAAAATAGATGTAAGAGTAATCTCTGCTACAAGAAAGAATTTAAGTAAAATGGTTGAAGAGGGATTATTTAGAGAAGATTTATACTATAGGTTAAATGTAATAAATATTCATATGATGGAATTAAAGGACAGACAAGATGATATTTTATTGTTAGCAAATTATATACTAAATAAATTAAATGTTGAATATAAGGAATTGAAGGTTTTAAGTGATAAAGTTAAAAATTGTTTTATTAACTATATTTGGCCAGGAAATATAAGAGAACTGCAAAATGTAATAAAAAGTGCTTATGCTGTAAGTGATGATATGGTCATTATGATGTGTGACCTTCCATCTAAAATGGATAATATAAGCAGAGTAGCTCAATGTAATGTGGATAGTAATTGCTCAATTCATGAAATGGTTGAAAATTATGAGAAGAGTTTAATTATTGATGTGTTAAGGAAGTACAATTGGAAATGTTCCAAGGCAGCAGAGGTTATGGGAATACACAAAAGTCTTTTGTATAAGAAAATAAAAAAGTATGAAATTGAATTAAACAATTAAGATGACTTGAATTAAGATTAAGGCACACAAAAAATCACCCTTATACAGTGAACCATACCCACTGTTTTAACTGTACAAAACAGTGGGTATAGTTCAAAATTAGAGTGATTTTTACTTTATTTAATATTTATAAAAAATGTTTTAAAATATTTATCTTATTATTTAATCATAATTTTCCACTTCTTTATCAAGTTCTTTTCCACAAGAATCACATTTATATATAGCATTATATCCGTAATCATATTCATCAACTATTTTCTTTTGTCTAAATACACCACCACAATCACATAAAAAACCGTTTTTTATAAGAGTAACAATAAATTGTGATTTTATAAATTTTATATCATTACATTTATCATTAGTGTAAAAATTATAAATATAAGAGTTGTCACATTCATCTCTCAATTCAAATTTTTCAATATATGTGTTGTTTTTTAACTCCTCAAATTCTTCTTTAGTTAAGTATGACTTTTGTTGCAATTCGTGTAAGCGCTTAATTTGGTCCATAATTTATATCCTCCTAATAATTTTAGTATTTTAAGCTTAGATAAGGACTCTAAGTTTTATTAAATTTATCTCAAGGAATTATTTAAATTATATTTAGTTTTATTTAATTACAACATAAATAAATTAGCTATAAATAAAAACTAATTTTAAAAATAATTTCCTATGAAAATCTAAATTACTAACCCCTTACTAACCCGAAAAACTAAAAAAGAAAATAAAAAATATATCCAATCTAAATGATATATAAATAAAGATGATATATAAATAAAGGTATTTTATATAAATTTAACTTTAAATATCTCAACTGTAATATATAAAAATATATTATAGTTAAAATATACCACATATTTTGGGTATTGTATACTGGAATTAAAGCAATTAATTTATTTTTTAACACACAAATGATTTTATAAAAAAAAACAAGACTGAAAAATTCTTATATTATTTGATAAAATAAAAATGATAGTAAATTTATTGAATTTTATAAAATTTATAAGGAGTGAACTTAAAATATGCAAGAGAATAAAAATGATATATTTGAATCAATAGATAATGATGACTTTGACAATAAAACAGAAGATGAGTATTTAGAAATAGTAAAGCAAAATGGATTAAATTTAATATACATAAAAAATCAAACAGAAAAGATATGTCTGGAGGCTGTTAAACAAAATTGTAATGCAATAAAGTGTGTTGATAATCAAACAGAAAAAATATGTATAGAAGCAGTCAAGCAAGATTGGAGAATGTTAGAATTTGTTGAAGATCCAACAGAAGAAATATGTATGTTAGCACTTAGTCAAGATGGAACAGCATTAAAATATATAGAAAATCAGACAGAAGAATTATGTTTAAGAGCTGTTGAAAAAAATGGCACAGCTTTAGCATTTGTAAAAGAGCAAACAGAAGAAATATGTATAGAAGCAGTTAGAAATAGTGAATTTGGATTAGCAAGGGTAAAAAATCAAACAGATAAAATATGTATGGAAGCAGTTAAACAATGTAGTTATAACCTAAAATGGGTGGAAAATCAGACAGAAGAAATATGTATGGAAGCAGTAAGACAAAATGGGCTTGATTTGAAGTTTGTAAAAAATCAGACAGAAACAATATGTCTAAGAGCTGTAAGACAAAACGGTATGGCTTTAGAATTTGTAAAGGAACAGACTGTTGGAATATGCTTGAAAGCAGTGAGACAATATGGAATGGCTCTAAAATTTGTGAAAGAACAAACAGAAGAAATTTGCACAGAGGCTGTTAAACAAGATAAAAGAGCTCTTAGTTTTGTCAAAGGAGATAAAGAAAAGTATAAAGTTTTATGCGATGGCAATGAGCCATTTGCAAAAAGATACGTTAGAAATGTAATAGAAAAAGAAAATAGAGCTTTGATTAAAAAAGGAGAAGAAAATGCAAAAATCAAAATTGCAGGAAAACTTCATGATAGAGGCATGTCTTTTGAAGATATATCAGATATAGTTGAGATTGAAATAAATAAGTTAAAGGTGAGTTTGGGGATTTTTTAATATAAAATAGTTAATTAAATAATAATTGGATAGTTCTTTGTAGGATAGTAAAATAAGTGCTATAATTTGACATATAATAAATTATTTTTATTACACATTAAGGAGGGATTGAAATTGAAAATTACAATATTGTATCAAACAAGAAGTGGAAACACAGAAAGGGTAGCTAAGTTAATAGAAGATGGTGCTAAAAAGGTAGACGGAATAGAAGTTAGACTTATGAGATTAGATAGTATTGATACAGAGTATTTAAATGAAAGTAAAGCAGTAATATTTGGAACACCAACATATTTAGCTAATACAACTTGGGAAGTAAAAAAATGGTTTGATGAGGATTCAAAAAAGATAAATCTAGCTGGCAAGTTGGGAGCAGTTTTTGCTACATGTGACTATGTCTGTGGAGGTCCTGATGTAGCAATTCTTACTATAGTAGGGCATTTAATGGTTAAGGGAATGCTTGTGTACTCTGGAGGTGGCTCTTTAGGAAAACCATTTATACATTTAGGACATGTACATTCAATTGAAGGACCAGAAATACAAGACGAAAAAGCTGTAATATTTGGAGAAAGAATTGCTACAAAAGCAAAAGAATTATTTGCTTAATTTCTATATACATAACAATGCTTGAAATAAGTTTAATGTTTTAATGGGGATTTAAGGTAAAAATTGTATACAAATAAAAATTTTCCATAAAATTACTCAATATGCTATCAATATGAATTATAATATGATTGTAAACATATTATATTAAATAAAATAGATAAAATTAAACGATAATAGTGAGGTAAGTTTATGGTATGGCATATAGAATATGAAATTTTTTCTGCAATTATAGTTATTTTTTTGATGGTATACTTTTTTAAAAGTAAATTTATACCTACTTTACAAAATAAAATATATTGTGCACTTTTAATTTGTTCATTTTTATTCATAATTTCAAATGTTTTAGGCTCACTTTGTCTAAATAATATAGACAAACTTCCAATTTTTTTAACTGCTTCATTGAATCAAATATATTTATTTTTATTGCCAATACCAGCGGCTCTTGTATTATTTTATGTCATGGCTATTATTTATCAAGATATTAGATATATGAAAAAAAAGCTTTTATTTTTATCTATACCACTTATAATTTGTATGATTCTATCTATAACTAATCCTTTTACACACATTTTATTTGGACTGTCAAAAGAAACAGGTTATGTACGTGGTTATGGATATGCTGCAACTTTTTTATCATTTTTCTTTTATGCAATATATTCGGCATTTTTATCTTTTAAATACAAAAAAGCAATGCATGAATCTAAAATATGGGCTATTAGAGGTTTTCTCATAGTTTCAATTATAGCAATTATTTTGCAGGCAATTTTTTTACAGTATCTTCTTACAGGAACAGCATGTGCATGTAGTTTGCTCTTGACATATCTCTCCATGCAGAATAGAGGTCTTATCATTGATGACCTTACTGGTGTACTTAATAGACAATCCTTTATTCAAGAACTAGATTTAAATATAAATACTGAACAATCAGGATTTATCATTACAATTGCTCTTGATGATTTCAAATTTATGAATGAAACCTTTGGAACTAAAAATGGAGATATTGCATTAAAAGAGGTTGGTAAATATTTGATTCATATTCATGATGTAAATCATGTGTATAGAATAGGAGGAGATATATTTTCTATTGTTGTTAATAGCCAGTTAGGTATATCTCCAGAGAAAATTACTAAACAGATAGAAGAAAGATTTAAAAAAGCATGGCTAATAGAAGAGATAAGTTTTAACTTATCAACTAGTATTGCAGTTGTTTCTTTTCCAGAAAATGCTGAAACGACAGAAGATGTTATAGTTGCAATTGATTTCTCTATACATGAAGCAAAACGCTCTGAATCAAGACAAGTTATTTATGCAGATGCATCTATAAGTGAAAAGATAAAGAAAAAACATATAATAAAAAATTGTTTGAAAGAAGCTCTAGAAAATGATGGCTTTGATGTATATTATCAGCCTATATTTTCTACTAGTAAAGATAGATTTGCTTTAGCAGAGGCTTTGATTAGGCTAGAACATAAAGAGTTAGGGTTTATACCACCAGATGAATTTATACCAATTGCAGAGCAGACAGGTCTTATTAATTCAATTGGGTTAGTGGTTTTTGAGAAGGTGTGTAAATTTATAGCTAGTGATGATTTTGAAGATTTAAAGTTAGATACCATAGCTGTCAATCTTTCTGTAGTACAATGCATGCAAAAGAATTTAGCTGATGATTTGTTTGATATTATGAAAAAATACAAAGTGTCACCAAATAAATTTAAACTTGAAATTACAGAAACTGTGGCATCAGGTTCATTTAATATAATTAGAGAGACAATGGAAAAATTAATTACTTTAGGGGTTAAATTTGCACTTGACGATTTTGGGATAGGTTATTCTGGAGTTACTAATATACTTTCCTTACCATTTTCAGTAATTAAGTTAGATAAGAGTCTGATTTGGTCTATGAATGAAGATAGTAAGCATAAACTCACAGTTGAAACTATTATATCTCTTATAAATAAATTAAATATGAAAGCTGTAGCAGAAGGTGTTGAAACCATTGAATACGCTAAAGATTTAAAGTCTATGAATTGTGAATATTTACAAGGGTATTATTTTTCTAAACCTGTTCCAGAGGAAATTTTAAGGGATTTGTTGAGAGAAAATGCTTTTACAGTTTAATACCCTTTATTTTTTTAATTACAATTTTGTTCATTGACACTATTAGCTAAATATTATAAAATTAACACAATAATAAATATTAAAATTATTATATATATTATTAATATTTATTATTAATTCCTAGAGTAAAGATTTATTATATATTTTTATAGCTTAAAATATATATTTTACTTAATTATTCTAATGTAAGAAAGGAAGATGTGACATGAATAAAAAGAAAATATTAGTACCAATTGATGGAACAGAAAGAAGTATGCATTCTTTGGAATTTATACAAGGAATATTCAAAAAAGATGAAGTCGAAGTGGAAATAATGAATGTAAAAGAACTAGTATTTATTGATGGCATATCCCTAGCTGAAGAGATAAAGAATTCTGAGAACTTAGGAAGACGAATCCTGGACAGAGCAGCAGAGATAATGGGAGAGTATGATGTTAAAGTTCATTTTACTTTTGGTTATCCAGGAGATGAAATAATTAGAAAAGCAAAAGAAGATAATGTAGATATTATAGTTATGACAAAATCTACTAAAAAAGGTCTAACAAGAATGATAGGTTCAGTAACAGCAAGTGTAGTTAAACAAGCAAAGTGTATAGTAATGATTGTACCGGAGTAGAATTAGTGAGGTATCTGAAATATGAATAAAAAAATAGCAGCAGTTTGTGAAAGTGAAAAAAGTTCAAATTCTCTTAAAGAAGCTGCAAATATTTTAGGGTTTGACTTAGTTTATGAAATTCAAAACGATGGAAGTATAAAAAATGAACTTTCTATGTATGATATAGAAGATGCATCTATAGTGTTATTTGTTACAAGTGATTCTATAGAGGGTATAGAAAAGATTGATAGATTTATAGATAGGGAGTTTTATGAGGTCGAACCAAAATATATAATAAGTGATGCAAAATCTATAGTAAATGAAATTTTAATAGATTTAAATTAATCTTAAAAATATAGGAAAAGCTTCAAGTAAATAGTATTTACTTGAAGCTTTTTTAATATTGAGGATTAAATTATATTTGTTATTAGACAATATTTAGATGAAACACTCATTTACTGAAGTTAGAATTTCTATTGAAAAGGACAATCCTGCAATACTTAGGGATGAATATATGTTGAAGAAAAGATGGTTTCTGCTTTAAGAAAATTAGGGGCAGATTATGTATTTGATACTACATTTTCAGCTGATTTAACCATTATGGAAGAAGCATCTGAATTAATAGAGCTTATAACAAAGAATGATAAATCACTAAATTTACAAGTTGCTGTCCAGCTTGGGTTAAGTTTGTAGAAACATTTTATCCAGAACTGATACCAAATTTATATCCAGAATATAATTCTAAAAATTATATGTTAAATAATATATTAGAAAATGAGAATATTTAAATAAAAAAAATAATATTATATATAGTTGACAAAATGTGGAAATTAATATACTATATAAATATAGAAATAGTAATCATTACTATTATTAAAAAGGGGAGGAATTAATTATGAACTTAAAAGGAACTAAAACAGAAAAGAATTTAATGGCAGGATTTGCAGGGGAATCAGAAGCAAGAAATAAATATACATACTATGCATCAAAAGCTAAAAAAGAAGGTTACAATCAAATAGCTGCTATATTTGAGGAAACTGCTAACAATGAAAAAGAACATGCAAAACTATGGTTTAAACTTTTACATGATGGAATGCCTTCAACAGAAGAAAATTTAAAAGATGCAGCAGCAGGTGAAAATTATGAGTGGACTGACATGTATGCAACATTTGCTAAAGAAGCTAGAGAAGAAGGATTTGACAAAATAGCTTATTTATTTGAAGCTGTTGGAAGAATAGAAAAAGAACATGAAGAAAGATACTTAAAACTTTTAGAAAACCTAAATGAAGGAAAAATATTTAAAAGAGAAGAAGAAGTTGTTTGGCAATGTCAAAACTGTGGTCATGTGTATGTAGGTACTGAAGCACCAGAAAAATGCCCTGTATGTGACCATCCAAAAGCTTATTTCAATATAAAAGCTGAAAACTATTAAAAATTATTATAATTAAAAAGGAATGTTAACTATGAAATTTTCTAAACAAAGAGAACTGATTTTAAATGAAATATTAAATAATCCAGTTCATCCTACTGCTGATTGTTTGTATGAAAGTCTAAAAAAAGATAATCCGAGTTTAAGCTTAGGGACTGTGTATAGAAATTTAGCTCAGCTAACAGAACATGGTTTTATAAAAAAAGTTAGTATTCCAGGAAATCCAGATAGATTTGATGGTAGAATAGAAAATCACTATCATATTATATGTGAAGTATGTGGAGAGGTGTACGATTTAGAATCTGAAATTCTTAGCAATTTAAAAGAATCAATATCAGAAGAAACAGACATAAAAATAACATCTTATAACATAAGTTTTAAAGGGATTTGTAATAATTGTAGAAAGTGTAGTCAAGTAGGTTAACTTTTCAAATTCTAAAAATAATTAATGAGGTGAGTTTATGTGTAGTGAAAAAAGATTTTTTATATGTGAGACTTGTGGTAATCTTATAGGGATGATACACAGTGCAGGTGTTCCTGTTTTCTGTTGTGGAAAGCCTATGAAAGAGCTTGTTCCTAATACAACAGATGCAGCAGTTGAAAAACATGTGCCTGTGATTGAAGTAGATGGAAATAATGTTACTGTTAAAGTGAGTAGTGTTGCTCATCCAATGACTAAAGAACATCATATAGCATGGGTGTATCTTATGACTGAACAAGGTGGTCAACGTAAATGTCTAGCAGTAGATGGAGAACCTGTAGTTAAATTTGCTTTGAATGATGACGATAAAGTAATATCTGCATATGCTTATTGTAATTTACATGGATTATGGAAAGCTGAATTGTAATATTTAAATAAACTGAATTAAAAAGGAGGCTAAAAAATAGAAATTTATTTCTATAAAAATAGCCTCCTATAAATTTATATAATCTCAAATCTTAATTTATTTTGAGATTAATAGCGTATAAGGAGAAAATAATATGTCAATTTATAAATGTAGTGTTTGTGGATATATTTATGATGAATCTAAAAATGATAAAACATGGGATGAGTTAAGTGAAGACTGGACATGTCCTGTATGTACAAAGGGTCGTAGTTATTTTGGAAAAATAAGTACAGTGTATTTTGAAGGTGAAGAAAAGAAAGAAAATAAAATAGAAGCATCTGTTCAAGAAAAATCTGATGTGAGTAGTGAAAAAACAGGCGATTTAAATTATTTAAATACATATTTAAGAAGAGATGATGAAGTTGAACAACATATGGATATAATTCATGAAATGGCTGTTACAGGAAAGTCTATAATAGAGCCTATGAAAACTAAACTACCAGTAATTTCTTGGGATGATATTTTAATTATGGGAGCTCAATTAAATCCATTACCGCTAAATGAACATGATGAAGTAAATACAACAACGATAATAGGAAAAAAAGCAAAAAAGCCTATGGTAATAGAAAATCCAGTTTATATTTCTCACATGTCATTTGGTGCTTTGTCTAAAGAGTTAAAAATAGCTTTAGCAAAAGGTGCAGCTAAAAATAAAACAGCTATGTGTAGTGGTGAAGGTGGTATATTACCAGAAGAAAAGGAAGCTTCATATAAGTATATTTTTGAATATGTACCAAATAAATATAGTGTAACTGAAGAAAATCTTAAAAATTCTGATGCTATAGAGATAAAAATTGGTCAGGGAACAAAGCCTGGAATGGGAGGTCATCTTCCTGGTGAAAAAGTAACTGAAGAAATTGCAAAAGTTAGAAATAAACCTGTGGGGCAAGATGTTATAAGCCCATCTTGTTTTGAAGAAATACAATCAAAAGAAGACTTAAAGAAACTTGTAGATGAACTTAGAGAAGTTTCAGAAGGACGTCCAATTGGTATTAAAATTTCAGCAGGGCACATTGAGAGAGATATGGAATTTATAGCTTATGCTAAACCTGATTTTATGACTATTGATGGACGTGGTGGAGCTACTGGAGCAAGTCCAAAGTTACTTAAGGATGCAACTTCAGTTCCAACAATATTTGCTCTTTATCGTGCTAGAAAATACATAGATACACATGGATTAGATATAGATTTAGTTATAACAGGTGGGCTTCGTATATCTACTGACTTTGCTAAGGCTATAGCTATGGGAGCTGATGCAATTGCTATTGCTAGTTCTGCACTTATGGCAGCAGCGTGTCAACAATATCGTATATGTGGTTCTGGTAAGTGTCCTGTAGGAGTAGCTACTCAAGATGAGGAGTTAAGAAAAAGATTACATATAGAAAATAGTGCAAATAGAGTGGCAAATTTCTTAAATGTTAGTCTAGAAGAACTTAAGACTTTTGCTAGAATTTCTGGTCATAAAGATATACATGATTTGAGCGTTGATGATTTATATACAGTTAACTCTGAAATATCAAATTATACGAATATACAACATGTATAAATTTTATAAAGAAAACTATTTAAAAATATGAGTTTATAAAAGAAAATAGATTTTATAAAAAGAGAATTTTATATTATAGAATTCTCTTTTTTAATGTGAAAATTGGAGAGATTAAATTGTAAAATACCTTGTAATATCGTACTATTAAACTAAACAACAATTTAAGGAGTGATTAGTATGGAAAAAATGCAGATACAAGTTCTCGTTGATAATAATACATATATTGATAGATACTTTGTTGGAGAACCAGCAGTTAGTTACTATATTGAAATTGATGGAAATAGAATTTTATTTGATGCAGGATATTCAGAAATATTTATATCAAATGCTGAAAAAATGGATATAGATTTAGGTGACTTGACTCATATTATTTTTTCTCATGGACATAATGACCATACAAGGGGTATTCAATTTTTAGAAAATAAATATGATTTATCTAAAGTTAAACTTATAGCACACCCTAATTGTTTTGAACCTAAAAAATGTGGGGAGGATAATATAGGAGCACCATTTTCTATTGAGAAAGTTAGAAATACTTTTATGTATGAACCAACTAACAAACCTTTTAAGATAAGTGAAAATTGTATATTCTTAGGAGAGATTCCATCTGTAAATAATTTTGAAAAAAGAGCTAAAATAGGAAAATATAAATCAGAAGATTTATGGGAGGATGATTATGTTTTAGATGATTCAGCTATAGCATGTAAGACCGATAAAGGTGTTTTTATTGTTACAGGATGTTCTCATAGTGGAATTTGTAATATAGTGGAGTATGCCAAAAAATTATGTGGTGATGATAGAATTGCTGGAATCTTGGGTGGTTTTCATCTTTTTGAATTGGATGATAGACTAGATAGTACTATTCAATATTTAAAAAAAGAAGAAATAAAAATGTTGTATCCTTGTCACTGTGTTTCTTTTAAGGTAAAAGCCAAGATGAATGAAATGTTAAATGTAAATGAAGTTGGAGTAGGATTAACCATAAATATATAGTATATTAATAATGAGTTTGGAAAAATAAATTTTATTTAAAAAAATTAAGGGAATTAACAACAACTACAGGTGTATAAATTAAAAGCAAAAAGATACTTTCTAAAAGAAAGTATCTTTTTTATATTATGTATTTATTTTAAGATAAATAGAAATGTATAGTATTAATTTGTTGAAAGAAGAGTTATTTTTAATTATTTAGTATTTTCATTAGTAGATAATTATATCATGTATTAATAATAATGATATAAGAGAAATAAATTAAATTAGTTTATCTAAATACAATATTATTTTAAATATAAATTTATTTTTATATATAAATCTTAATGATTTCAATAAGAACGCAAATACAGTAATAAATAATTATGACCATTATAGGTATGTTAAGTATTTTCTAATTATAGAAATTGATTTGTAAAAAATTTAACACTGTAAAAACGATTTCATATAAAATAACAGGATATAAAAATATTATTAATTCATAATAATAAAATAAATATATAAAATTTACCTAATTAGAAATAAAAAAATTAAAATTGTAAATTTTTAGAAAAATTACGGTTGAATTAACTTGACAAAAATGTTATTCTTTTGTCAAATGTATGTTAAATTATAAATTTTTACTATTATTTCTAGAGGGGATGATTTTATGCAAAAAAATGTAAAAAAAGCAAAAGCAACAGGCTCTATTCTAGCTATATTTGGAGTTGCAAGTGTTCTTTTTAGTTCGCATGCAGGTGGAGGGTTTGCTACAGGTAATCAAGAAACACAGTATTATGTGCAATATGGATGGATTGCACCACTCATGGCAATTTTAGCAATGATTATACTTACTGCCACTATGAGAGAAGTTATTATAATGTATAATAATAATAATTGTAAGAATTATAAGGACTTATTTTGTGAACTTTGGAATCCATATCCAAAGCTTGAAATAATATGGGAGATATATTATTATTTAATGGTTTTAATAGCTGTAAGTGCTGTTATAGCAGGTGCAGCAGCAGTTTTCCAAAGTATAGGAATTAATTATTTTATAGCTGTCTTTATTATCGGAATTGTACTTCTTGTTTTTACTATATTTGGAGCTATGCTTGTATCTAAAGCAGCAACAGCAATGACAATAGCTATATTAGTATGTACTCTTACTATTTTCATAGTGGGTATAAAAGCTAAGGTACCAGAAATATCTGAAATATTTTCAAATAAAACGAGCTTCACACCTGGATACTTTAAGCCAATACTTAATACTCTTATTTATGCAGGATTCCAATCAGTTGTTATACCTACACTTGCAAGCTGTTCAAGACCACTTCTTAAAAATTCCAAAGAAGCTACTAAAGCAATGCTAGTTTCATTTGTTATGAATGCAGTTGCGTTGGGGCTTGCTGTAACTATGTTAATGGGATGGTATAGAGAATTTACTGCTGCTGGGCAAACAACTCTTCCTACTCTTTATGTTGCAGGTCAATCTGGAAATAACACTATATACATAATTTATAATGTAGCACTATTCCTTTGTTTGATGTCTACAGGAGTAACTACAATATTTGGTCTTGTAAATAGATTTGAAGACCATAAAGCGCTTTCTTTCCTTTCTTCAAAAATGAAAAGAAGAGTATTTACAGCATGTGCAATAATGGTAGTATCAATGCTTATATCTTTGACAGGGTTAAGTAACATAGTTAAGTATGGATATGGGTATTGTGGCTATCTTGGTCTATTCACTATAGTTATACCTTTTCTAACATTAGGTCACTATAAGAATAAGAAATTTGCCAAAGAACATCCAGAGGCTAAGTGGCCAGCTGATTTAGATGAGAATGTTGAGAATTTATAGTATAAATTAGTAGTTTAAGTATAAAAAGATGGTCTAGAAAAGATTCATTAATGATGATTTAAGTGAAAAATTAATATAATATTAATAGCAGAAAAAATTTAAAATGATGTTAACAATATTATTAAAATGAAATGATATGAAAATAAAGTAAAATATAAAAATGTATGTGAATTTATCTAGGATAAGTACGCATACATTTTTATTTATGACTTTATTCAATTTTTATTTATACTGTCTTTATTTATACAATAAATATTGAAAATATGTTTTATTATTTGATAGTTGCCTTATATATTATAATTCTATAATTCTTCTATTAATTTTAGATTCTATAGCTGTTTCAATTTCACTTAACATTCTCTCATTTTTAGGGTCAATAAAAGCACAAGTATAACCCTGTTCTCCAGCTCTACCAGTTCTACCAATACGATGAATATAGTCTTCAGGCGTTTCTGGTAAATCGTAATTATATATGTGACTTACTCCAGATATATCAAGACCTCGAGAAGCTACATCTGTGGCTATTAAATATTGTATTTCTAAATTTCTAAATGATTTCATTATTCTTTCTCGCTTTGATTGTGCAATATCACTATGCAACTTTTGACAATTATATCCTCGTATAGCAAGAGCCTCTTCAAGGTTGTCAACTCTTCTTTTAGTTCTACAGAATATTATAGCCATAAAAGGATTGTCTTCATTTAAAACACTGCATAAAGCATCTAATTTCTTTCTATCTGTAGTTTCTACTACTTCCTGCTTTATATTAGTAAGAGTAATTTCTTCTTTTTCAATAGAAACAACAACAGGATTTTTTGTATATCTATAAGCTAATTTTTTAACTTGAGAATCCATAGTTGCAGAAAAGCATAATGTCTGTTTTTTATTTGAAGTTTCTTTTAAAATAGCTTCAACTTCATTTTTAAATCCCATAAGCAACATTTGGTCTGCTTCATCTAAAACAAAAGTTTTTAATTTGCTAAGGTCAATTGTTTTTCTATTTAAGTGGTCTAGAAGTCTACCTGGTGTAGCTATAATCATATGAATATTTCCTTTTAGTTTTTTTATCTGAGAACCAATGTCTTTTCCACCATAAGCTGCTAGAATATTTATATCCTTAGATTCTTTAAGTTTTGTAGCTTCTTCTGTTATTTGAATAGCAAGTTCTCTAGTTGGAGACAGTACAAGTACTTGTATATCATCTACATCTAATGATATATTCTCAAATATCGGAAGCAGGAAAGCCAGTGTTTTACCTGTCCCAGTCTGCGCTTCGGCTATGACATCTTTTCCTGATTTTATTAAGGGGATACTTTCTTTTTGTATAGGTGTAGGTGTTGTTATTCCTGATGTTTTTATAATATTTATAGTATTTTCGCTAATTCCTAAGCTCTTAAAATCCATTATTATCTTACCTTTCATGAAAAATTTTCTATTTTATTAATCAATTAATAATATCATATTTGTAAGTATTTTTAGTAATTTTTTCGATTATTATTTATTTATTATTTATATAGTTTAAAAATATAGTGTATAACTCTTAAAATATAGTGTAGATTAAATTAGATTTTAGCTAGAATTTTATAGGTTTATTTTAAAAGGTTTTTTGAAAATAAATCTATTTATAAATTAAATTAAAATGCAAGAAAAACATAATAACTTTCATTTTTAAGAAGTTTTCACAAAAAGGAAAAAATATAGTGCAATAATTAATATAAAGTAATATAATAGATTACAAGATATGAAAAGCTAAAAAAATAAATTGCAAATGAAATTAAAATGAATAAAAAATAAAAAAATAATCAAAAGTTAGAGACATCACTGAAAGATAAGACCTAATATTATTAAAACTAAATGTATACTAAGGGGGGCATTAATATGTGCATTATATCAAAAGATAGAGCAAAGGAAATCAAAATAGTAGATACTACTTTAAGAGATGGGGAACAAACAGCTGGGGTTGTATTTGCGAATAGAGAAAAAATAATGATTGCTGAAATGTTAAGTGATTTAGGTGTTGACCAAATTGAAGTTGGTATACCTACTATGGGTGGAGACGAAAAAAATGTAATAAAGCACATATGTAATAGAAATTTAAAAGCAGATATAATGGCTTGGAATAGAGCAGTGATAAAAGATGTTGAAGAATCTATTTCTTGTGGTGTTGATGCAGTAGCCATATCAATATCAGTATCTGATATTCATATAGAAAATAAACTTAGAACTTCTAGAGGTTGGGTTTTAGAGAATATGGCTAAGACAGTTGAATTTGCAAAGAAAAACGGATTATATGTTTCAGTAAATGGAGAAGATGCTTCAAGAGCGGATATCGACTTCTTAACTGAGTTTATAAATGTTGGAAAGCAAGCAGGAGCAGATAGATTTAGATATTGTGATACAGTAGGAGTTATGAATCCTTTTTCTATAAAAAATGCAATAGAAACTCTTTACGAAAGAACTAATTTTGACATAGAAATGCATACACATAATGATTTTGGTATGGCAACTGCAAATGCACTTGCAGGATTAGCAGCAGGAGCAAATTATGTTGGAGTTACAGTTAATGGCTTAGGCGAAAGAGCTGGAAATGCAGCATTAGAAGAAGTTTTAATGGCACTTAAATGCATCTATAAATGTGATTTAAATAACGTAGATACTAGAAAATTTAGAGGAATATGTGAATATGTGTCACAAGCATCAGGAAGAATACTTCCTACATGGAAACCAGTAGTTGGAGATAATATGTTTATACATGAATCTGGTATACATGCTGATGGAGCATTAAAAGACCCACATAACTATGAACCATTTGACCCAAGTGAAGTAAATCTTGAAAGAAAAATAGTAATAGGAAAGCATTCAGGAAGAGCAGCAGTAATAAATAAATTGAGTGAATATGAAATGTATATTTCTCCAGAAAACGCTACCAAATTATTAAATGCAATAAGAGCTACATCTATAAGATTGAAAAGAAGTTTGATGGATAAAGAGATTCTTCAATTATATTGTGATATACTAGCACATGAAAAAGGTACAACAGAAGAAGAAGCAGTTAGAGGTTCATATATTTAAGATATAATTGTTTAGGAGGAAAGTATGGGAGATAATATAGTTTATAAAATAATCAAAAAACATATAGTGGATGGAGAGGCTGTTGCTGGCAATTCAATTGGGATAAAAATAGACCAGACTTTAACACAAGATTCCACTGGAACAATGACATATCTTCAATTAGAAGCTATGGGCATAGATAAAGTAAAAACAAAAAGAAGTGTTGCATTTGTAGACCATAATATGTTACAACAAGGATTTGAAAATGCAGATGACCATAAATATATACAAACAGTAGCTGACAAATACGGTGTTTATTTTTCTAAACCAGGAAATGGTATCTGCCATCAAGTATTTTTAGAAAGATTTTCAACACCAGGAGATACACTTTTGGGTTCTGATAGTCACACGCCTACTGCTGGTGGTGTTGGTATGATGGCTATTGGTGCTGGGGGATTGGATGTTGCTCTAGCTATGGCAGGAGGAGCATACTATATAAAAGCACCAATCGTCTGTAAGGTAAACTTAGTTGGAAAATTAAATAATATGGTATCTTCAAAAGATATAATATTAGAAGTGTTGAGAAAACAAACTGTAAAAGGGGGCGTAGGTAAAGTCTACGAATATGGAGGAGAAGGAGTTAAAAATCTATCTGTTCCACAAAGAGCCACAATAACAAACATGGGAGCTGAACTTGGAGCAACTACTTCAATATTCCCAAGTGATGAAAAAACATTAGAGTTTTTTAAGAGTCAAGGAAGAGAAGATGCATGGATGGAACTAAAACCTGATTCAGATGCAGTTTATGATGAAGAGATTACTATAAACTTAGATGAATTAAAACCATTAGCTGCAAAGCCTCATAGTCCAGATAATGTAGATGAAGTTGAAAATATAGGAAAGATAAAAATAGACCAAGTTGCGATAGGAAGCTGTACAAATTCTTCTTATGAAGACTTAATGAAAGTAGCTCAAATCTTAAAAGGAAACAAAGTTCATAAGAATGTAAGTTTGGTAATAGCACCAGGCTCAAGACAGGTTATGGAAATGATAGCTAGAAATGGAGCTTTAGGAGATATAATAAGTGCTGGAGCTAGAATATTAGAAAACTCTTGTGGGCCATGTATAGGTATGGGGCAATCTCCAGGAACTGATTCTGTATCCTTAAGAACTTTCAATAGAAACTTCTATGGAAGAAGTGGAACTCTATCAGCACAAGTATATTTAGTGAGCCCAGAAGTAGCAGCAGTAAGTGCTATAAAAGGAGAACTTACAGACCCAAGAGAATTTGATGTTAAATTTGAAAACTTAGATGTAAGTGAATTTTTAATAGATGATAGTATGATAATAAAGCCTTCTGATGTAGGAAGTGATGTAGAAGTAGTTAGAGGTCCTAATATAAAACCTTTCCCTCTTAACACAGAACTAAGTGAGTCTATAAGTGGAAACGTAATATTAAAGACAGAAGATAATATAACTACTGACCATATAATGCCATCAAATGCCAAGTTACTTCCTTTTAGAAGTAACATACCATATCTTGCAAACTATTGTTTTAATACTGTGGATACAGAGTTTCCTCAAAGAGCAAAAGATAATAATGGTGGATTTATAATTGGTGGAGACAACTATGGACAAGGTTCAAGCAGAGAACACGCTGCTTTAGCACCATTATATCTTGGTGTTAAAGGAGTAATAGTAAAAAGTTTTGCAAGAATACACAAAGCCAATTTAATAAACAGTGGAATAATTCCAATGGAGTTTTGTGATGAAAAAGATTATGAAAATTTATCTCTTTTAGATAATCTGGAAATACCAAATATTTTAGATAATTTAGATAGTGGTGTTTTAGAGGTTAAGAATATAAGTAAAGGAGCTTCTTTCAAAGTTAAAGTAGAATTATCAGCAAAAGAAGTTGATGTATTAAAAGCAGGTGGAAAATTAAATTACACTAAGAATCAAGCTAATTAATATGAAAAGAGGGAATATTGATGTATAAAGTGACACTTATACCAGGAGATGGAATAGGTCCAGAAGTTGCGAAAGCTATGAAAAAGGTTGTAGAAGCTACTGGAGTAGAGATAGAATGGGAAGAAGTTAA
Source organism: Clostridioides sp. ES-S-0010-02 (assembly GCA_020641055.1). Classification (NCBI taxonomy): domain Bacteria; kingdom Bacillati; phylum Bacillota; class Clostridia; order Peptostreptococcales; family Peptostreptococcaceae; genus Clostridioides; species Clostridioides sp. ES-S-0010-02. The sequence continues at coordinate 3,471,461 of CP067345.1, read as the reverse complement.
TGCAGGAGAAGCAGTTATTGAGGAATATGGAACTCCACTTCCTCAATATATTATAGATAGTATAAAAAAGAACAAAATAGCTATAAAAGGTCCAATCACTACTCCTGTGGGGAAAGGGTTTAGAAGTGTAAATGTAACTTTGAGACAAGCATTAGATTTATATGTTAATTTAAGACCAATTAAGAGTTTTAAAGGTATAAAGTCAAGATATGAAGATGTTGATTTAGTTGTAGTAAGGGAAAATACAGAAGACTTATATGCTGGTATAGAGCATAAGATAGGTGATTATGCAGCTGAAAGTATAAAGATAATAACAAGAGGAGCAAGTGAGAGAATTGTTGACTTTGCATGTAACTATGTTAAAGATAACAAGAGAAAAAAAGTCACTGCTATACATAAAGCGAATATAATGAAAATGTCTGATGGTTTGTTTTTAGATGTATTTAGAGAAGTAGCATCAAAACATGGTGTTGAGTATGATGATTTAATTGTAGATGCAGCAGCTATGAACTTAGTTTTAAATCCAGAAAATTATGATGTAATGGTAATGCCAAATCTTTATGGAGATATACTATCTGATTTAGGAGCTGGTCTTGTTGGAGGCTTGGGTATAATTCCAAGTGCAAACATTGGTAAAGATTGTGCTATATTTGAAGCTGTTCATGGAAGTGCTCCACAAATAGCTGGGCAAAATAAGGCTAATCCAACAGCGCTTATTCAATCATCAGTAATGATGCTTAGATATTTAGGAGAATATGAAAATGCACAAAAGATAGAAACAGCTCTAGAAAAAGTATTTCTTGATGGAAGCAAATTAACTGTAGATTTAGGTGGTTCAGCTTCAACTACCGAATTTGCAGATGAGGTATGTAAGTATATTTAGTTGTTGTTTATAATAATATGATGTAAGTTTTAAAAAGAGCTGTTAATTGTATACGGGACAATTAACAGCTCTTAATTTAGTTTTGTAATGATATATTTGTAAACATCCAGTCAAAAACAAAAATAAATGTAAAAAGATTGTTTTTTTAGTTGAGTATTCAACCAATATATGGTAATATACAAATATGGTTGAAAGTTCAACTAAAAATATTTTGAATTTAGAGATATTGATTGGAGGTGTATTTGATTAAAACTTTAGACAGTAATATATTAAGAGAAGTTGGTACTTTATCTAGAGCAGTAAATTCAATAAATGATATGAAGTACAAAGAATTAAAGTTACAAAAAGGGCAATTTACTTTTTTAACACGAATTTGTGAAAATCCTGGAATAAACCTTGTAGAATTATCAAATGTGTTAAAAGTAGATAAGGCCACTACAACTAAAGCTATACAGAAGTTAATAAAAGCTGGATATGTAGATAAAAAGCAAGATGAGTTTGACAAAAGAGGATACAATTTAACTCCTACCAATAAATCTTTAGAAGTATATGAGCTAATAATTGAAGAAGAAAATAGAAGTATAGAAATATGTTTTAATAATCTTACAGATGAAGAGAAGCAAACAGCAAATAATATACTAGAGAAAATGAGAAAAAATATAGAAGAAGAATGGTTTAGAGTAAAAAGATAATAAATTAATGGATGAATATAAGGAGATATTTTTATGATTAGAAAAGCAAATATAAGTGACTTAGATAGTATTATGGGAATTATAAAATCAACAGTAGAAGAAATGAAAGGCTATAATAATACACAGTGGGATGAAAATTATCCATCAGATAAAGACTTTATTTCTGACATTGAGAAACAAGATTTATATGTAGAAGAAGTAGATGGAAAAATAGCAGGATTTATATGTATTAATTATGATGAACCTAAAGAATATATAGATTTAAATTGGTCATCTAATGATAAGGCTATGGTAGTACATAGAATGGCAGTAAATCCAAGTTTTAGAAAGATGGGAATTGCATCTAGACTAGTTAATTTTGCTGAAGAATTAGCTAAAGAAAACGATGTATCATATTTAAAGAGTGATACATATTCAATAAACTCAAAGATGAATTCATTGCTTATAAAATGTGGCTTTATTAAAATTGGTGAAATGAGTTTCCTAGGAAAAGAGAAATCTTTCTATTGTTATGATAAAATATTATAAAAAGTATTTATCATACAAAGGCTAAAGGATACATTTTTAGTACTAGTAGGGGAATAATGTAAGCCAAATGTATGCTATTATGAAAGGGTTGATTTAGATGATTGAATTTCTAAAAAAAAGAAGAAGTATTAGAAAGTATAAAAATGTTGAAGTAGAAAAAGAGAAGTTAGATAAGATATTAAAAGCGGCTCTTTTAGCACCATCATCAAAGGGACTTAGAACATGGGAATTTATCGTGGTAGACGATAAAGAAACATTGACTAATTTATCTCAGTGTAGGACTAAAGGTGGTGGGTTTTTCCTAAAAAATGCACCTTTAGCTATTGTAGTTATTGGAGATAAAGAAAAAAATGATGTTTGGATAGAAGATGCAAGTATTGCTGCTTCATATATACAGCTTCAATCTCATGAGCTTGGATTAGGTTCTTGTTGGATACAGGTAAGAAATAGGATGCATGATGATAGTATAGATGCTGATAAATATATTAGAGATGAACTGAACATACCTGATAAGTACAGTGTAGAATGTATAATTTCTATAGGCTACCCTGATGAAGAAAAAAAATCATACTGTGACTCTGATTTGGATTATGAAAAAGTCCATTTTAATAAATTTTAATGTATAATATATTATATTAAGACAGTATGTTTTTTTGATATTGTTAATATATATTTAAAATTGTAAAAATATATCTGAATTTTACTAACTTATATAAGGGTTATGTACAAGGATTTTAAAGATAAGTATAGAAATTAATGTTTATAATCGATACATAACTATAGTAACAAAATTTAAGGAGGTTCAAATATGGGTATATTTAAAACAAAAATTGATGAGGATTGGAAAGTAAATTACATCAAAGAATTTAATGAAATGAGAGACTCTTATGAGAGTAAGCTTCAAAAAAAACAATTTGAAGTAGATAGTTTGAAATCAGAATTAGATAGACTTAGAAGTTATAAAAATAGTCTTAAGCCAAAGGAAAAGCAAATTACTGATGATGATATAAATAATATAAAAAACTTGAGAAGAGATGGTTTAAGCTATAAAGAAATTTCAAGTGAAACAAGTTGGAGTAAAGCAACTGTGAGTAGAGTACTAAATGGACTTTACGATTAGTATACACATGGGGTGATTTAAATTGGGGATGAAGTATAGTTATAAAAAATGTATAATAGATTCTATTTCATTGATGTTCATAGTTCAGATAGTAAGAATGATTTTAAATTATATACTTCTAAGTCAATTTGAATTTACTCTTGAAAATTTTAATATTGTAAATTTAATTTCTTTTACACTAGTTGGATTATCATTAATTTTATTTTTGAAAAATAGTTCTTTGTATAATAAAATGAGAAATAGAAAGATTACAGAAGCTTTCAAGGAAAATAAAGATAGTGTACTTATAAAAAGGTGTAAGTTGATACTTTTTATAGTAGTCTTATCTCTAGCTGTAATCTCAATTTATTATAATAGAAGCTATATGTTTTTTAATGTAACTATGATGACTTTATCTGTATTAATAATTCCAGTATTTGAAGAATTATTTTTTAGAGAGTACATCTGGAATTATTTAAACAATTTTATAAAATCAAAGAGTAAAGTTGTATGTATAACATCTATCTTATCTGGTATTTATAATATAGGATATATAGATGTTATACGTAATTACATAATGTTATATAATAACTCTTACTATACATTTGAAGTTGTTATTTCAAAAATTATTATAGGTACTGTTTTTGGTATTATACTTGGTATTGTTAAGTCAAGATTTAAAGATGTAAGCTTTTGTATAATATTGAGAAGTCTGTTTACTATACTTACTAGACAGATAATATGATTATATATACTTAAATAATTGTAATAAGTGCATGAAGAGAATAAATGATAGCTACATATATAAAATAAACTCTAGTATCTGGAGTTTATTTTTTTGTATGAAGTTATTTTAATAAATTTATATAAGAACTGGATAAATTGCTACAATACAAATTGAATGTAAATATATTTTCTATCACAAGTAAGAAATAAATTGTATTACTTATACAATTTATTTTTTTAAATATTAAGAAGACTATTTGACAGGTTAGCCAATAATATGATATTTATATAAAATAAGATGAGTGTACAAACTAAAACTAATTATGAATGAGAGTGATTTACTTGAAGAAATTTTATGAAATATATTTAGATTTAGAGAAAGATATAAGAAATAATGTATATGAAGTAGGAGAGCTTTTACCAACAGAAGTAAAGCTTGCTCAAAAATATCGAGTATCAAGAGAAACTATTAGAAAAGCACAGTCGCTTTTACTAGAGAAGGGGTTTATACAAAAAAAACAAGGTAAAGGGGCTATTGTTTTAGATATAAATAAATTTGAAATAGAAGGGTCAGGGTTGATTAGTTTCAATGAATTACAAAAGAATAAAAATTTAGATACAGAAATAAGTGTACTAAAAAATAAAAAGGAGATTATGCCTTTAGAAATTTGTAAAAAACTAGATATAGATACAAAAACTAAGATTATAGCAGTTGAAAGGCTTAGAAAAATTAATGGAGAAGCTGTTATTTTAGATAAAGATTACTTTATATCTGAAATAATACCAGAAATACCATTAACAGCGGTTCAAAGTTCAATATTTAATTATATAGAGAAAAATTTAGAACTAAAAATAGGTTATGCAAATAAAGAAGTAACAGTAGCTCCTGTTACAGAAGAAGATAAAATATTGCTAGATGTTGGAACAGACACACATGTTGTAGTGATACGAAGTGAAGTTTATTTAGAAGATACAAGATTATTTCAGTATCATGAATCTAGACATAGAGTTGATACATTTAGATTTGTAGATTTTGCAAGAAGAAGAAATCTTTAATTATATAAAAAGAGTGTCTTTTTTGTACTGTACCCTCAATTGTTAAATCAAAATTCTAATGATTGGGTTTCAGTATATTTAGACACTCTTTTTTTATTAGACCATATATTATTTAATTTTCTATAAATTCTTTATTAAAGTATTTGCTCTTTGAGAATATGTATGTAAGGATACAAGTAATGGCTATAGAAAGTCCCATTGCCAAGAAGTAAACACCCCATTGGTCTGTAAATATAGATAAAAACGCTGGTAACCCTGATATACCTATAGAACTTGCTTTAACATTAAAGTAAGATACAACCCCTCCAGCTATACCTGCACCTATCATAGATGCTATGAATGGGAAACGATAACGTAAGTTTATACCAAATATTGCAGGTTCAGTAATACCTAACCAAGCTGAAATTGAAGCTGTTAATGCAACACCCTTGATTTTTTTATTTTTTAATATAAAGAACATTGTCAAAGCTGCTGCACCTTGACCAAGGCTAGCCATAACTTGTATTGGCCATAATGTAGCAAATCCTAAAGTACCTATCATTTGTAAATTTATACCTAAGAATAAGTGATGCATTCCTGTTATAACCAATGGAGATAATATGAATCCAAAAAGTGCTCCTGCAAGGACTGCATTAATTTCAAATAATCCAAGAATTCCACTTGTAATTAAGTTTGCAAATGACATTGTTATAGGACCTATGATAGAGAATGTTAAGAAACCAGTTATTAATAATGTAAGAGGAGCAACAAAAATAAGTTGAACCATCTCAGGAATTTTTTTAGTTAAGAACTTTTCAATTGTTGCTAGAAGATAAGAAGAACATAAAACAGGGATTACTTGTCCTTGATAGCCTATTTTAGCAATATTAAAACCTAATATATTCCAGTAAGTAACAGCTTCAGGTGTTTTAGAGTATTGTGCACCAGGCATTAAATCTGGATTAATTAAAATAAGACCTAATACAATACCAAGTACAGGATTTCCTCCAAACTTTTTAACAGCTGACCAACCTATTAGTGCAGGTAAAAATGAAAAAGAAGTATTTGCTATAAGATTAATCATATTAGATATACCAGCCCAATTGCTATGAACTTCTAAAAAGGGTTGTTCATAGAAAATTCCTGGGTTAGCAAGTAGATTATTTATACCCATCAATAAACCAGAGGCAACTATAGCAGGTAATATAGGAATGAATATATCTGCCAACACCTTTATAGCTTTTGAAGTGGATTTAATTTTTTATTAGAAATCTCTTTAACCTCAGATTTTGTTGCTTCCTTAAGCCCCGTAATTTCTATTAATGTAGCATAAACTTTATTCACAAGACCTGGACCTATAATAACTTGAAATTGACCATTTGAGGTAAAGCTTCCTTTCACTATATCTATTTGTTCTAATTGCTTTACATTAACTTTACTTTCTGAATTTAGAGCAAATCTTAATCTAGTAATACAGTGTGTTGCAGATATTATATTCTCTACTCCCCCAATTGCTTCAAGGATTTGTTCAACCTGCTCTTTATGATATGTATTTTCTTTTAATGTACTCATAAAATTACCTCCCCCTTAGAATGTGATGTTGTATAGACAAATCTTGAAAATAATATACCATAGAGAAATTTTTATGTCAACGTTATCCTAAATTTTTCTGAAATTTAATTACTAAAATATAAATTGTATATTATTGGAAAATCAGAAAAGTAAGAGAAAATTTGGAAGGAGTATAGGGAATATATTTTTTTATTTAGAGTAAATATTGATTTTAACAAAAAAAAGGTTTATTATAAAAATATAAAAATTGTCTAGACAAAAATGAAAGGAAAAATTTGCGTATGGATTTCAAGAAGAAAGTTATTTATCAAATATATCCAAAATCATTTAATGATTCTAATAATGATGGGATAGGAGATTTAAAAGGAATTATAGAGAAATTACCTTATTTATATAAATTAGGTGTAGATATAATTTGGATTAACCCATTTTTTGTTTCTCCACAAAGGGATAATGGATATGATATTGCTGACTATACATCAATAGATTCTATGTTTGGAACTATGGAGGATTTTGAAAAGTTAGTGGATGAAAGTAAAAAATATAATATAGAGTTGATGCTGGATATGGTGTTAAATCACACATCAACAGAACATAAATGGTTTAAAAAAGCTTTGGCAGGAGATAAAAAGTATCAAGATTTCTACTTCATTAGAGATGGCAAAGAAAATAATCAACTACCAACAAATTGGAAATCTAAATTTGGTGGAGATGCTTGGGGAAAATTTGGGGATACAGATAAGTACTACTTACACTTATATGATGTTACACAAGCCGACCTCAACTGGCGTAATCCTGAGGTTAGGGAAGAATTATATAAAGTTGTAAATTTTTGGATAGATAGAGGAGTTAAGGGGTTTAGGTTTGATGTAATAAATGTAATTGGCAAAGATGAAGAATTGAAAGACTCTACAAATAATATAGGAAAAGAAATGTATACAGATAAACCTATTGTCCATGAATTTATTAAAGAAATGAATAAAGAAACTTTTGGAAGAGTTGAGGGCATAACAACTGTTGGAGAAATGTCTTCAACAACTATTGAAAATTGTATCTTATATTCTTCTCCAAAAGAAAAAGAGCTTTCAATGACATTTAATTTTCATCATCTAAAAGTAGATTATGAAAATGGAGAAAAGTGGAGTGATATGCCTTTTGACTTTATGATGTTGAAAAAACTCTTAAATGAATGGCAAGAAAAGATTGAAAGTGGCGGTGGCTGGAATGCACTATTTTGGAATAATCATGACCAACCAAGAGCTATTAGTAGATTTTGTAATGAAGAATACAGAGTTGAAGCATCAAAAATGTTAGCTGCTACAATACATCTATTAAGAGGAACACCATATATATATCAAGGTGAAGAAATAGGTATGACAAATCCAAATTTTGAAAGAATAGATGATTATTTAGATGTTGAAACTCATAATGCGTATAGTGAATTTTTAAAAAATAAAATTGAAAAAGAAACAATAATGAATATTATAAAGTCCAAATCCAGAGATAATAGTCGTACACCTATGCAGTGGTCAGATAAATTAAATGCAGGTTTTACAAATGGGAAGCCATGGATTAAAATAGCTGAAAATTATAAAGAGATAAATGTTGAAAAGGAACTTAAAGAAGGGTCAATTTTTAACTTCTATCAAAAGTTAATATCTTTAAGAAAGCAATTAAATATTATATCTGAAGGTTCCTATAAGGGAATTTTACTAGATAATGATAAGGTTTATGCTTATGTTAGAGGCTTAGAAGATGAAAGATTAATAGTATTTAACAACTTCTATGATTGTGAAGTTGAAGTTGAGATTAGTGAGGAATTTTTAGGAAAATCATTTACATATTTGATAGGGAACTATGAAAAGCGAGATTTAGAACCTAAGTTAGAGTTAAGACCTTATGAAACAGTAGCATTTTATAGTAAGGATATAAAAAAATAATGGAAAGAGGTAGTATTAATGAAACCAAATATTTTACTTATGATTTCTCATGACAGTGGTAGAAAATTCAGTAACTATGGATATAATGTGGAAACTCCATGTATAAATAAATTAGCTCAAGAAGGAATTCAATTTGATAATTATTTTTGTGCAGCACCTCAATGCAGTCCAAGTAGAGGAAGTATACTAACTGGATTATACCCTCACAATAATGGGTTAATGGGACTTGCACATCTAGGATTTTGTATAGATTCTAAACATACAACACTTCCTATGGAGTTACAAAAAAACGGATATGAAACAACATTAATAGGACTAAGCCATGAAACAATAAATGAAGCACCACCAATAAAAGATAGAGTATTTTCTTCAACCTATGACTTAGGATATGATAATTTTATAGCGGTTCCAGGGGATAGAGCTCCTAAGGTTGCTAAAGAGGCAGTTAAATTTTTAGAGGAATATAAAGAAAATCAGGAAAAGCCATTTTATTTAAATATAGGATTTTTTGAAACACATAGAGATTTTGATGAATATAAACCTTATGCAGATAAATTGGATGAAGTAGAGGTATTTAAGTTTTTACCCGATACAGAAGATGTAAGAAAAGATATAGCTTTATATAATGGTTCAGCAAAAGTATTGGATAAGGCAATAGGCAAAATATATAATAAATTACAAGAAACAGGATTAGATAAAAATACAATTGTTATACTGACAACAGACCATGGAGTTGCTTTTCCAGGAGCTAAAGGAATGTTAAAAGAAGCAGGATTAGAGACAGCACTTATAATTTTATTACCTAATTCCTCTCAAAAAAATGTAAAAAAAGAAGCATTATTATGTAATGTTGATTTATTGCCAACGATACTAGATTTAATTGAAGCTGAAATTCCTAAAAATATAGATGGAGAAAGTTTTGCCAATTTATTAAAAACTAATGAAGATATAGGTAGAGACTCATTCTTTACAGAAATGACATGGCATGACCAATATAGACCAATGAGAGGCATAAGGACTAATGAATATAGCTATGTTAAAAATTTTGAAGATGGGCCTAAAATATATATTACAGTTGATTCACATTTGAGTTTATCAGGTAAAGCTGTTAGAGATAAATTTTATGTTCCTAATGATAAAGAAGAACTTTATGATTTAAGAAAAGACCCACTAGAAGAAAATAATCTGATAAATGATTCAGATTATCAAGACATAGCAGAGGAATTGAGAAAGAAAGTTGATAATTGGATGTTAGAAACGAATGACCCACTTTTAAAAGGACCTGTAAAAGGAACAGGCTCAAGTAGATGGAAAACAGAAATAGAAGAGGGTAGAGCTTATCCAGGAAGAAACGAATATTATAGACTATTATCTGATAAGTAGAAAATATTAAACAAGTAAAAAATATTTAATAAAGAAGGTCTTTTATAATGAAAAGTATATCAGTTTTAATTAAACCTGTTTCATCGTTATGTAATTTGAGATGTAGATATTGTTTTTATGGAAATGTGAGTGATTTAAGAGAAGTAAAATCCTATGGTATTATGCAGGAAGACACTATAAAAAACATAGTAAATAATACATTTGAAATTTTGGATAATGGAGATATAGTTACATTTGCTTTTCAAGGTGGAGAGCCTACTTTAGCTGGATTAAGATTTTTCCAATATTTTATTGAGTATGTTAGTAAAATAAAAAAAAATATAACAGTAAACTACTCTATTCAAACGAATGGAACTCTTATTGATAATCAATGGTGTGAGTTCTTAAAGAAAAATAATTTTTTAGTAGGATTATCATTAGATTTACTAGAAGACTTGCATGATAAAAATCGTGTATATTCAGATAATAAGGGAAGTTATATAGATGTAATAAATACAAAAAAACTACTGGAAACACACAAGATAAACTTTAACATACTGTGTGTTTTGACAAAACAGATTGCACTTAATCCAAAAGAGGTTTTTAATTTTATAAAATTAAACAATGTGAAGTATATACAATTTATACCTTGTTTAGATGATTTAGACTGTAAAACTAAGTCAGAGTACTCTTTAGAACCTAAATATTTTGCATACTTTTATAAAATAATATTTAAGCTTTGGAAAAATGAGTTTGATAAAGGAAATTATATAAGTATTAATTTGTTCGATAATCTTATATCCGTTTTAATTACAGGAATTCCTAGTACCTGTGGGATAATTGGGAAATGCCAACCGCAATTTGTAATAGAGGCTGATGGAAGTGTATATCCATGTGATTTTTATGTACTAGATAACTTTAATTTAGGTAATATAAAAGATAACACTTTATTGGATATTTTAAGAAAATCTAAAATGCAAGAATTTTTGCATAAAGATATAAACAAAGAAAGTATTTGTTTAAAGTGTAATTTTCACAAAATATGTGGTGGTGGATGCAAAAGAATGAAAAATTCTATGTATATTGATTCTAGTAATAATTACTGTGGATATAAAGAATTTTTAATGTCTACTTTTGGTGATTTAGAAAAAATATCAGTATTAGTATATAAAAATCAAATACCAAAATAATTTTAGTATTTAGCATTCTAAGTTAAAGTGATTAAAAATTATGTATAATTAAAGGGTTTTGAGCAGAGTAAATTTAGTTAGGATGGTTTTAAATGAATGTAATTTTATTTGCAATAGCTGTACTTTCAACAACTATAGGAGCTATAACAGGCATTGGTGGAGGTGTAATAATAAAGCCAGTACTAGATTTGATTGGAATATTTGATGTTTCAACTATAAGTGTGTTATCATCTTTTACTGTGTTATCGATGGCAATTGTTTCTGTATATAAACAAATTAAATCAAAACTTTTTAAAATAAACTTTAGACTTATTTTAATTGGTGTAGCATCAGTATTAGGAGGTACTATAGGTCAAAGGTTATTAGATTTATCTATTTCATATGTAAATAATCCTTCTATAATAAAAATAACTCAAAATATTATGATGATTATTTTGTTAGTAATGGTTTATTTATATAGAGATAAAAGTTTAAATGTTAAGTTTAATACTAACATTACATATTTTATTGTTGGCATTTTTTTAGGGGTTACATCTTCATTTTTAGGAATAGGTGGAGGTCCTATAAATGTGGCCGTGTTTACAATATTATTTGGATTATCAGCTAAAGAAGCTGCGTTTAATTCCATTATAACTATTTTATTTTCTAATATTTCAAAGTTAGTTACAGTTTTCATAAATACAGGGTTTGGTATATATGATTTATCTGGATTACCTTTTATGATAATAGGAGCAGTGTTGGGAGGAATTATAGGTTCCTCTATTAGTAAAAATATGGATGACAAAAGAGTTAAATATATGTTATCGTATATGACTATAATTATTACTGGAATAAATATATATAGTATATTTCAGGTAATATATTTTATGAATTAAAGTGTATAATGTAGATAATACGAGAAGTTAATTTAAATTATTGGAATGAGGAGATTTAATATGTTCAAAAAGTTATTCTCAAAAAATAAAAATGAAGAAGTAAAAAGTAATTATATAAAAGGAATATTACAATCGCCACTTACAGGGAAAGTATTAAGTATAACTGATGTTCCTGATGATGCTTTTTCTAGTAAAATGCTAGGTGATGGGATTGCTATAGAGCCACAAGAAGGAGTCGTATCTTCTCCTGTTGATGGTGAGGTGATTCAAGTGTTTTTGCCATCTAAACATGCTATATGCATAAAGAGTGAAGATGGTTTGGAGATACTAATACATATCGGATTAGATACTGTAAAGATGAATGGAGATGGATTTGAAGTATTAGTAAATGCAGGAGATAAAGTTTACTGTGGGCAAAAACTTATAAGATTTAATTTAGAAAAAATTAAAAAAAGCGTTAAATCTGTTATAACTCCTATAGTTATAACCAATTCTTATGACATAGATAGAGTTGAAATTTTAAGAACTGGAGATATATGTATTGGAGAAGATTTAATGAAAGTTTATAAGTAAATAGGTTTTACCAAGAGGTTTTGTCTAAATAAAAAATATTATAACTATAAAATGGCTGTATATAATAATATTGAAAGAGTGTAGGTATGCTTATTTTATTAAGGATACCTTTTTTTTTATTGTGTTTTATAGAAAATTTATCTGCATAAATAAAGTTTTTAAAACTCCATTCTTATAATTATTTTACTTTTACTAATTATATTACTTATAATAATTTCTGATATTTATGAATTGTTATACTTTTTAGAACTCTATTTTTAAATATATATTGACATATATATATTATCTATTACAATTGATATAAACTAATAAAAATAAAATATTATTAATCAAATTATTGAATGGAGGAATAGAAATGAAATTTGTAACTTTCTGTACTGGCAATGAAGAAAATATAGGTGTATTTAACTCAGAAGCAAATAGTATATATGAAATTAATAGTTTGGGATTAAGTAAATTATATACAGATATGAATGATTTTATTGAAAATGTATCTACAGGTGATTTAGAAAAAATAAAAAACAATTCATTTGAAAATGCAAAGTGTTATAAGTTAGAAGAAGTGAAATTATGTTCCCCAATTGTAAGACCTAAAAAAGATATTATATGTTTAGGTCTAAACTATAAAGACCATGTCAATGAAATTCCAGATGGTGTTATAAAAAATGTAGTTATGCCAGACTATCCTATTTATTTCTCTAAAAGAGCAGATAAGGCAATTGGAGTAGATGATAAGATAAGTCTGCATGGAGATTTAGTAGAAAAGCTGGATTATGAATCAGAGCTGGCAGTAATTATAGGAAAAGAAGGTATAAATATATCAAAAGAAGATGCCTATGAATATATATTTGGATATACAATAATGAATGATATAAGTGAAAGAGCACTTCAAGACAAACATGTGCAGTGGTATAGAGGAAAAAGTTTAGATACACATACCTCTATGGGGCCTTGCATAGTACATAAAGAAGAATTTGAGCATCCTTTAAAACTGGATATAAGTAGTGTGGTAAATGGAGAAGTAAGACAAGATTCTAATACAAAATATTTTATATTTGATATACCTACTGTAATAAGTGATTTATCAAGAGGAATGACTCTAAAACCAGGAGATATAATTTCAACTGGAACTCCAGCAGGTGTTGCTATGGGAATGAATCCTCAAGTATATTTAAAACATGGTGATGTGGTTGAATGTAAAGTCGAAGGAATAGGAGTTTTAAAAAATATAGTTGATTAATGGATAAATATGCCATATAATTTTATTAGTACGAATAATTTAATTAATATGGGATTGGTCAAATTTAAGATTAATTTACTATAGAGAGGGATGAGTATATGGCAAAAGAACTAGAACTAAAGTATGGCTGTAATCCAAACCAAAAACCATCAAAGATTTATATGAAAAATGGAGAACTTCCTATAGAAGTATTAAATGGAAAGCCTGGATACATAAATTTTTTGGATGCATTTAATAGTTGGCAACTTGTAAAAGAATTAAAAGAGGCTACTGGTCTTCCAGCAGCAACTTCATTTAAACATGTAAGTCCAGCAGGTGCAGCAGTAGGTATACCTTTATCAGATACTTTAAAGCAAATATACTTTGTTGATGATTTAGAGCTTTCTCCATTAGCTTGTGCTTATGCAATGGCAAGAGGGGCAGATAGAATGTCTTCTTATGGAGATTTTATAGCACTTTCAGATGTGTGTGATAAAGAAACTGCAACTATTATAGCGAGAGAGGTTTCTGATGGTGTAATAGCCCCAGGATATACAGATGAGGCTCTTGAAATATTAAAAGGAAAGCGTAAAGGTAATTACAATATTGTAAAAATTGATGAAAATTATACTCCTGAACCTATTGAAACAAAGGATGTTTATGGAATTACTTTTGAACAAGGCAGAAATGAAATATTAATAAATGAAGACCTGTTAAAAGATATCCCAACTGATAATAAAATCTTTACAGATAACGCAAAGCGTGATTTAATTATAGCTCTTATCACATTAAAATATACACAATCAAACTCAGTTTGTTATGTTAAAGATGGACAAGTAATAGGAGTAGGTGCAGGACAACAATCACGTATTCACTGTACTAGACTTGCAGGTAATAAAGCTGATATTTGGTATCTTCGCCAACATCCTAAAGTATTAAATTTAAAATTTAAAAAAGATATAGGTCGTCCAGATAGAGATAATACTATTGATGTATATCTTTCTGATGATTATATGGATGTACTTGCTGATGGTATATGGCAAAATTTCTTTGAAGAAAAACCAGAACCTCTTACTGGAGAAGGTAAAAGAGCATGGCTTAAAACTCTAACAGGAGTAGCTCTTGGTTCTGATGCATTTTTCCCATTTGGAGATAATATAGAACGTGCTAAAAGAAGTGGAGTAAGTTTTATAGCACAACCAGGTGGCTCTATTCGTGATGATAATGTTATATTAACTTGCAATAAGTACAATATAGTTATGGCATTTACTAAAAATAGATTGTTCCATCATTAAAGTGTAAAGAATATAAATTAAATACTGATTAAATTAAAAATCTACAACAAGTTTTGTTGTAGATTTTTTTATTTGCTGTATAATTTTAAATAGAACTTTATTTTTAGATATTCAATTTGGAGGATGATATGGCTTTAAATATAAGAGACTATAGCCTATTGTGTAGTCAGGGTACAGCTAAATTTAATGAAGATGTAGTTGGTATAAGCCCATTTGGTGCGTGGATTTTGGATGGTGCGACAGGGCTCAATGGAAAAAACTTAGTATCAAATGAAAGCGATGCAAGATGGTATGTTCAGTGGTGGAATAAGTATTTATATAAAAATATGAATAGAGAAGAATCATTAAAGAGTATTATCAGTAGTGGGATAAAAGAAGTTAAAAAAGAGTATGAGATGAAATTAAATGGAATAAAGGTCGAAAAATTAGATTTGCCATCAAGTTCTATAGTCATTGTTAAGTTTCATGAAAATAAAGTAGAGTATTTTTTATTAGGAGATTGTGCTTTGTTTATTAAAAATGGAGATTCTAAAGTCATAAAAGATAGAACTATCTGTAAATTTGATAATGCTGTGTTTGATGAAATGAGTAAGTTTTCTAATTTAAAAGAAATGACTTTTGATGAGATAAAGTCAAGTGTCATGGATACAATAGTAAGCAATAGATTGAAAAAGAATACCAAAGATGGATACTGGATATTGGATTTTGATGAGGATGCTGTGGAAAATTCAATATATGGATACTTAGAAATAAAAAAAGATTTTCAATTGATGTTAACAAGTGATGGCTTTACAAGTGCATGTGATAGGTATAACCTCATAAAAGAAGAAGAATTGATACGTATAGCAGAAAAATTTGGTATAGGATATATACATAATAAAGTTAGAGACTTTGAGGATAACGACTATAAAGCAATTAAGGTTCCAAGATTTAAAGTAAAAGATGATTCATCCTGTTTGTATCTAGATATATATAATGATTAGATTATATGAAATTGTTTAATTTTAGAGGGGCGGTAAGTAAAAAAGTGAAAATTCTTCATATAATAACACAAAAACCAAATAGTACGGGTAGTGGAATATACATGTGTGGTATGATAAAAGGGTTTGAAAAAATAGGTCATGAGCAAGCTGTAATTGCAGGTATAGATGTTAATGACAATGTAAACTGTTTTTCAAGTGATATAAGTTTTTATCCAGTAAAGTATAATTGTGGAGAACTAAATTTTCCTGTTGTAGGAATGAGTGATTCTATGCCATATGAAAGTACTAGATATAGAGATTTAAATGTAGAAATGATAGATAGATTAAAACATCAATTTAAAATAAATATAGACAGAGCTATGGAAGATTTTAAGCCAGATATTATAATATGTCATCATTTATATCTTTTAACAGCATTTGTCAGAGAGATTGTGAAAGATATTAAAGTTATGTCTGTTTGTCATGGGACTTGTTTAAGACAGTTAAATACTATAGATTTAGAAAAAGAATATATAATATCAAATATAAAAAAATTGGATTTAATATTTGCTCTTCATAAAAAGCAAAAAGATGATATTGTAAAAAGTTTTGGAGTAAGTGAAAGTAAAGTAGTTGTGATTGGCAGTGGATACAATGATAGTGTATTTTATGATAAAAATTATAAAATGCAAGGTGATAAGATAAGGATAGTGTTTGCAGGGAAGATATGTAAGTCAAAAGGGTTGATTCCATTTATAAAAGCTATATCTGAACTAATATATCGTAAAGATTTAATAGAAGTCAATTTTGCAGGTACAGGAAGTGATATTGAATCTTATAATGAGATTGTTAAGCTTGCAAATCAATCTCCATTTAAAATGAATTTCCTAGGAAAATTAGACCAAAGTGACTTAGCGGAGTTATTTAATAAGTCACATATATTTGTATTACCATCGTTTTATGAAGGGTTACCAGTTGTAGTTTTAGAGGCTTTATCATGTGGGTTAGATGTAATTACCACTGATATTCCTGGTGTTAGAGAGTGGATTGGTAGCCAAATTAATGATTCTGGCAAGATAGAATATGTAACTCTACCTTCTATGCATGGAGAAGGTATTCCAAATGAAGAAGAGTTATCTATATTTGAGAAGAATTTATATAATGCAATGGACTCTAAAATACAGTATCTATTATCCAATTTAGAGAAAAGGTCATTTGCAGATATGTCAAAAAAAACATGGGACGCTTTAGCTTATAGGATGAATGAAGTTATTTTAATGGATGAGATGTGTGTAATTTAGAGTGATTTAAATTATAAAAAAAGTGTAACTATTTCTACACTACTTTTAAGCGAATTTATATTATACTAATACTAAATATATTTATTTTGAGGGAGGTAATTTATGAAGTTTAGTAAAAGAATATTAGCATTAGGTATTTCAGCATTATTATTAAGTGTTAGTTTTCCAACATCAGCAAATGCACTAGATAAAATCGAAAATATCAAGGGAACGGATAAATATGAAACAGCTGGTATTATTTCTGATAAGCAAGATTATACAACAGCTGTACTTATCAACTCGGATTCTACGATGGTCGATGGTATTTCTGCTAGTGGTCTTGCAGGGGTAAATAATGCAGCAATTTTATTAACTAATAAGAATGATATACCAGAAGCCACTTTACAAAGGCTTAATAGAGTTACTAAGATATATATAATAGGTGGCGAAAATACTATAAGTAAAGATGTAGAAAAAATGCTACTTATGAGAAGAATGCAGGTTATAAGAATTGATGGAGTAGATAGAGTAGATACAAGTTATAAAATTGCAGCTGAAATAGAAAAGATAAAGAGTAGTGATAAGACGTTTTTAGTAAATGGATTTAAAGACGAGGCTGATGCAGTGAGTGTTGCGTCTGTTGCATACAGAGATGGTGCTCCTATTTTATTGACAAAGGATATAGCTTCAGCAGAAGAAGATACAGATTTAGACCCATGGTTTGGTGTTTCACCTGTTCCAGTATATGCTATTGGAGGAAAATCTACACTAAGTGATTATATAGTAAGTAGATATAGAGCAACTAGAATTGATGGTAGTGATAGATATGAAACTAATAAGAATGTAATTAAGAAGTTTTATAATGAAACAAAAGAGTTCTATGTGGCAAGTGGAGATGATTTAGTTTATGCTTTAGTTGCTTCACCAATGGCTAAAAACGCTCCTGTTGTTTTAGTTTCAGACAAAAGCGATAAGAGTATATTAAATAATGCTAATAAAGTTACTGCAATAGGTATAAATGATAATAAGGTTATAGAGCAATGTTTAGAAGCTACAAAATAATAAAATGTTGTTAGTAAAATGAATACATAATATATAGTAAAAGTCAGTATAATGCTTATATTTTAGTGATATATAGTATATAAATGTTAAACTATATGAATCTTCTAGTTGATTTTATGATAAAAATCAATTAGAAGGTTTTTTTTATTAAAATTATGTATCAAAATTATATACTAAATTGAATTGTATATGTTAAAAAAGAGTACGTGAGCTATTCATATATACGAATCAATTATCCTCATAAGTGAAAAGGTGAATGGAGTCATACACAAAACTG
Organism: Clostridioides sp. ES-S-0010-02; assembly: GCA_020641055.1. Lineage (NCBI taxonomy): Bacteria > Bacillati > Bacillota > Clostridia > Peptostreptococcales > Peptostreptococcaceae > Clostridioides > Clostridioides sp. ES-S-0010-02. The sequence continues at coordinate 3,452,891 of CP067345.1, read as the reverse complement.
TATGACAATTCCATCCTATCACGTTTACATCAAAAAAGAAGATATGATGCCTATTTTTTATAAAGAATAAATCTCATAAGAGTTATCTTCTTTTAGCTTTTCTAACCAAACCATTTCTAAAATATCTAATTCTTCTAAGTAGTCTTTTTTAGTTTTGTTATCATCATGTTTTATAAGTTCTAAAATTTCAAATGTAAATGTTTTTTCTCCATATTTTTTCCAATCATTGTTTAAATCTCTTACCATACATGACCCAGCACCAAGTTGAAATTTGAGGGAGTTAAACTTGCTTTTTATGTCATTGCTCTTTCCAAGATAAATCTTTTTAGTAGTATCACTTTTTATCATAAATACACCAATGTCAAATTTCATTTCCTTATATAGTTGTTTTAATTCACGTTTTCTATCCATTTTCTTAGTACCTCTCTTTATAATTAATATGTAATATGTAATATGTAATATGTAAAATTATTTATATATTACATATTATTATAAAGAGATTAATTTCAAATGTAAATAGATTTTGATAAAATTAATTATAAGTTTACTATTACTTAGTATCAATATCTAGGCTAATTAGAGTTATTATATGACTTAATATTATATAAAATTAAAAGAAGAGTTGACATGATGAAAATTATAGAATAAACTAAAAATGTAATAGTTAATAAATCTTAAATATTACATTCAAAGGAGGCTGTTATTATGAATAAAAATATAGAATTAATTGGAAACTTTGCAAGTGATTGGATTCGCTATAGTGATTATGAATATAAAATTACTGAAGAAGATGAACTGTATATAGTACCAACAGAAGATGCTGTATTTACTATGTACAATCCATTTGATGTTGCAGATGAAATTATAGTAGATATAATTCGCATAGGACAAGAAGCATTACAAGAGATATCAAAAGAAACTAAAGAAATGAGATTAAAAAAAGAAGTACTTGAATTTGTAAAGAAATATGGGTTGTTAGGATTAATTTATTCAAGTGTATATAATAGGGATATTGTTGGTGAAGAAAGAGTACTGATGATTGAAAAGAATTATATTACAAAAGAGAATATATTGAATACTGATGAGTATGTAAATATGTTCATCCCATTTGCAAGTGATGAAGATGTATACTTTAAAAAATATAAACGAGGTATAGATGTATCAAAACGAGAGGAATCACCCAAGTTTTTTGGAAAAAGACCATTGATTTTAGATTTAGTATTTTCAAGGTTTTATACAGAACAATTGGATTGGATTGTAAATTTTGCTAAGGATATGTGTAGACATTTTAATCAAATTTGTGTCTATAAAAACATGTCTAACCTACTAACTGAAAGTGTGACTATTATGTCTGGAGGGTTTAACCCTCAAAAGATTGGATTTTCTATAAGTCAATTAGATAAACCCACAATTGCATGGGAATTTAATTCTTTAAAAACAGCTATTGAAACTATATATGCATTTGCAATTACAAGTGAACCTGCATCTTTAAATAAATGTAAGTATTGTGGAAAGATTTATATACCTACAAATTCTAAATCTCAATACTGTTCACCTTCCTGTAGAAATTGCTCAAATGTAAAGAAAAGCAGAAGTAGAGCTAAAAAAGATAAGTAAATTAATATATCATTCTTTAGATTTTAATTATAAATAACTATTAAATTGATGAATAGTTATAAAAAATATATCTGAGTAATGATATATTTTTTTTATTGAAAAATTTAATTAAAATAGTAATTTTGAGTTGACAAAAACTACTTATAATAATATTATTATAAGTAGTTCTATAAGTTAATAAATATACTAATTTAAATATAACATAAAATGAATTAAAAGTCAATAGAAAAAATAAAAAAGGAGAATTTTAAAATGATATCACCTATTATTTTGAGTTCTATGCATCAAAATTTAAAGGAAATAGAAAGAAATGAATTGCTTGAAACTAATAAAGAATCTAAGTGTTATGGTCTAGTACTTTCCGAAGCGGATGTAAAAGATATAATAACTTCAAGAAATGATACTTTAAAGGGATATGGAAGAATAGAATTAGATATAAAAGTTACAAAACAATTAATAGAAAACATATATACATCACAGTTTACGAATATGGATGATTATTTAGAAATTATTAATGATATGCAAGAAATCTTTTATTACTTAAAAAATGAAACAGATGATAAAATTTGTGATGATGAAATTATAGAAATACTTGATGAACTTTATGAAAAATTTACAGGGAATATGGATAATGTAAGGGGAGAAGCAGAGGAATTTGCAAAAAAGTTTAAATTTGGAGAAGTTTAATCTAATGAGAGGGGAAACTTACTATGTCAAATAATAATCTAACCAACATCAATATAAATGAAAATAATCTAATAAAAAATCAATATGCAATATCTCTACTTAAAGAATGTATGGATTGTAAAGTAATAAATGAGAGAGAAGTATATAACATACAACAGGAAATATCCTTAATTCTTATAGATTTAATTAAAAAATATACAAATGGTCAAAGTACATCAGTAAAGACTGAAGTTGCTGAAAAATTATTGCTTTCAATTTGGTATTCTATTGATGCATATGTAAGTAAACTTGAAAGTATAGAAAAAAGAGTTGCAGAATTGACGTCTAAAAATATTAAGTATGTATACTTAGAAGGCATTAAAATTCTTGAATATGATTTACTTGAGTTAGAAAAATTTTATGAAGTAATGAAAAGTAGAAAATTAGACACTAATTTAATGGCGTATAATGATACTTTAATGGAACTGTCTGGTTTCTTTAAAAACTATAGTATAAAATTTGAAGCATATGATATTCCAGTGAGTATAGATTATCCATTGGCATTAGATGATATGGATATTCAAGGAATTTATTATGTGAAAAATTATATTGAGAGTATGGATATAGAAAATAGATTTTGTAATTTATTTAGAAAGAAAGATAGAGAAAAATTATTTTATGATTATGGAATAACTTATAAAATAGATTGTGATGTTATACTTATAAATTTATTTGAACTTATTATAAATAACTCTATTTTCTCTACAATTTTAGGTAATGAATCAACTAATTTGAAGATTTCAGAATATGAATATGAATTTTTAGAAAAACAATTTAAAAACATATACAATCATACTTTTGAAGATGAAATTAAGCAATATGAGGAAAATAATGTAGTTGAATTTATTGAAGAAAGTAATAGTTTTGATTTTAATAATTCTGAAGAGCTCAATAAAGAAAGTATAATAAATGAAAAAATAGTTTTATTGCTTGAAGAAGCAATTGATGTTTTGATAGAAAGATTAAATATAGAAGATGAAGCCATGATAAAATACATAAAAGCATATGAGAAGATATTTATTGAGTCTGTACTAAGTTCAATAAAAAGTGGCACTTTTAAAAGTATGATAACTGTAAGTAAGAATGAAAGTGAACCTTTAGAAAAGTATATTGTTGATGATGAAAATAAATTAGATGATAAGTCATTTAGAGCGATATTCAATGCTGTACTAGAGAGTACTTCTATAATTGAAAAAATAAAAATAATAAAGGAAAATATCAATGCAAAAAAAGACTTTATTGATATTCTTGAATCTGAGTGCTTATTTGGGGATGATTATCTAATGCTATTTGCTTCATTAAGTGAATTTGAATTGGCAATACTAGGAAGTGTAGTATTTTATGAAGATATGAGAATGGAAGAAATTAATTTATTAGAACTATTACTAAACAAAAATAATAAAACTACACCATGGAAAAGAGAGTACATTGAATTTATGAAGAAAAAAAATAAGGAAAAAATACATTGTATAGAAGAATATATAAATCAAATTAATTAACAAAAAATTGTGAATAAATAGAATGTTAGTATATAATATAATTTGTAAAGTATATCAAAAATACATATCTGTGGAGGAGACTATGAAAGAATATATTATAAATAATATTGAGGAGATAAGAGAAGAATTAATTGATTTATCTAAAAAAATATGGGAAAATCCAGAATTAGCTTTTGAAGAAAAGTATGCAAGCAGTATTCAAAAGGAATATCTAAAGTCAAAAGGATTTGAAATTGAAGAAGTAGACAATTTACCAACTGGATTTATAGCGAGTTTTGGAGAAGGTAAGCCCGTAATTGGAATACTTGGCGAATATGATGCTTTGCCAGAACTATCACAATCTGTGAGTACAGAAAAAAATCCATTGGTAGAGGGAGAATCTGGACATGGATGTGGTCATAATTTATTGGGTGTAGCAGGTGTAGGAGCAGTCGTTTCTATCAAAGAACTTATGGAAAAAAATAAATTTAATGGAACAATAAAATATTTCGGTTGTCCTGCTGAAGAAGAAGGTGGAGGAAAGACTGTAATGTGTGTAAATGGATGTTTTGATAATGTAGATTGCGCATTTACATGGCATCCTTTTGATATAAATGGCACATGGAGAGGTGGAAGTCTGGCAAATTTATCTGCTAGATTTAAGTTTAAGGGAATAACAGCACATGCAGCTCAAGCCCCTCATAATGGTAGAAGTGCATTAGATGCTGTTGAACTTATGAATGTAGGAGCAAATTATTTAAGAGAACATGTAATTGACTCTATAAGAATGCATTATGTTATAACTAATGGTGGAGGAAGACCTAATGTAGTTCCTGGTTTTGCGGAAAGTTGGTATTTTATAAGAGGTAAAAAAGCAAAGGATGCAGAGAATGTTCTTGATAGGCTAATAAAAGTGGCACAAGGAGCAGCTATGATGACAGAGACTGAAATGGAGTATGTAATTACTGATGGGATTTATGATTATATACCAAATCAGTGTTTAACTGATTTAGTATACGATAATATGATTCTTGTTGGAACTCCTAAAACTACTCCTGAAGAAGAAGAATTTGCAAAAAAATTATGTGCTACTCTTACTAAGGATGAGAGACTAGGTGTAGCTACAGCATTCCAAGACGATAAATCTATTGTGGACAGTTATATACATCATGGTATAGCTGATGGAGCAGAAGATAAGGGATTAGCTGGTTCTACTGATGTTGGAGATGTAAGTTATGTGATACCAGTAGCTCAATTTGCAATGGCAGCATGGCCTGTTGGTGTGGCAAGCCACACATGGCAGTCATGTGCATCAGCTGGTTCAAGTATAGGATTTTCAGCTATGATAAATTCAGCTAAGGTATTGGCTTGTAGTGCTTATGATGTATTTATGAATACTAAGATTATTGATGAGGCAAATATAGAGTTTGAAAAATCATTAGATGGACAAAAATTTAAACCATTGGTATAATCTTGGTAATAAAAATATTTCTGGGGGGGAATAACTATGAGAGAACAAGTTGAAAAAGTACTTGAACAAAAGATAAAACCTGTATTACAAAGAGATGGTGGAGATGTAGAGCTTATAGATGTAAATGAGAATGGTGTAGTTTTAGTTAGATTACAAGGTGCTTGTAGTGGATGTCCAGGAGCAACTATGACAATAAAAGCTGTTATTGAAAATGTTTTGGTAAGCGAAGTTCCAGGAGTAACTCAAGTGTTAGGTGTTTAATAAATTTAAATTATACATAAGGATTTATTAAGCTGTGTAAAAGAGTAAGTAAAACATTATAGATATATATGAAAAAGTGTGTAAGTGTATATTCATTTTCCTACACACTTTTTTTTATTTATTATCCAGCCATACCAATAAACATACCTATAAAGTATGGAATTAACCAGATAGTCCATACAACTATACTAAACTTATGGAAGAATTTTTTCTTATCTTCATCGTCCTTATACAAAACAAAAGTAGCCCAGCCTGCATGAAAAAGCATAAGCACAATTGCTAGGAGACCAGTTATACTATGAAGATTTTGGGACAATACAGACTTCACTTCAAAAGCGTGGCTATTAGCTATATTACTCATTGTAAATGTTCCTAAAGTATCAAATATTAAACCAAGCCAAAATATAATTACATGTTTCTTTTTTAAAATTTTAGCTTTTCTTTCTCCAAATACACCTATAGTGTAAAAAATTAAAGCTGATGTTATAAACACTATTGCAAGTATTAATTTAGAACTCATAATTATCTCTCCTTTATTTTTGCTAATATATTTCTAAGATTTTTTACTAATTCATTTAATTCTTTTTCATCACAATTTTTAAAAATACCATCAAAGCTTTCTTGCATTTTACTTTTAAAATTTGTGGCGAATTCAAGTCCATCCTCTGTAAATTTAACATATGTATTTCTCTTATCATCATATTTTTTGAACTTTTCTACATATCCAAATTGCTCTAATCTACTGATTATACCTGATACTGTTCCTTTAGCTAAAGACATCTCATCGCATAGTTGTGAAATTGTTAGTTCTTGATTATGAGCTATTAGCTTTATAACTATAATCTGTTGATGTGTTAATCCATTTTCCTTAAAATTTTCCTCTACTGTGTACATTGTTTTAGAATAGAGTTCTTTTAGAAGCATAGCTATTCTAAAACAATCATAATTAGTTTTCAATAAAATCACCTCTTAGATAGTTTGCATAGAAACTAATATAATATAGTTTCAGTAAATAGTCAATATAAAATTTAATAATTATGTAATAAATAAGAGATTAGTAATATCATAAAAATTTAATTTTAGGTAAAAATAAAACAATTTGATGAAATTTTAACAATTTTTCAAAAGTTTGTTTACACACAACATAAATGATGCTAAAATTGGTTTATAGATAAATATTTAAAATTTAATTTTTATTTAATGATAATAAAACCACGAAGGTTTAAACGTCGATTGACGCTTGCTTTTGGTGGTTTTTTTTATTGCAACAAAGGGGGAATAGGGGTTTGTTAAAGGATATAGTTAAAAAGTTGTTGCAGTTTATTTTAGTAATGTTTTTATTATCTTTTGTGGTTTTTTATATGGCAAGACTTGCTCCAGGAGACCCATTAATTTCTTACTATGGAGATGGTGTAGAAAGAATGAGTACTCAAGAAAAAGAAAATGCTATGAAAAAACTTGGTCTAAACGAACCAATATACAGTCAATATATAAAATGGATTTCAGATGCATCAAAAGGAGAATTTGGGATTTCATTTAAATATAAGCAAAATGTTACTTCTGTTATAAATGATGTTTATATAAATACTATCATATTAGGTGGTTCAGGATACATACTTACCTTTGTTCTAGCATTACTTTTAGGAATTTTTTGTACATTGCATGAAGATAAGCTTATAGATAGGGTTATATGTAAACTAGGTACGATAACCAATTGTATTCCATCATTCTGGGTTGCTTTAGTACTTATACTTATATTCAGTATAAATCTAAGTATACTTCCAAGTAGTGGAGCTTATTCAATGGGAGAGGAATATAGTATATCAAGTAGGATATCTCATTTAATATTACCTCTTACAGTACTTATATTGAGCCATTTATGGTATTACACATATATGATAAGAAATAAATTGCTAGAAGAAATAAGAGAAGATTATGTATTGCTATGTAAAGCAAAAGGTTTAAACAATAGAACCATTGTTTTTAAGCATTGCCTGAGAAATATAATGCCATCATATATAAGTATCATGGCTATTTCAATACCTCATATATTAGGAGGAACTTATGTAGTTGAAAAGGTTTTTTCTTATCCAGGGTTAGGAACTCTTTGTTTTGAGAGTGCAAAGTATCACGATTATAATATGCTATTAGTTTTATGTCTAATAACAGGAGCTTTAGTGGTATTTGGAAATATGCTAGCTCAAATTATAAACAATAAAATAGACCCTAGAATGAAGTACGATAGAGGTGATAACAATGAAGCCGCAATGTAGTGATTTTGAGATTGTAGGAGAAAATTATATTTCAGTAGTAAAAGATGAACAAATAGAAATAAAAAAAACTCTGTTTGAAAAATTTAAACAGTTACCATATATATCAATCATAATTTTATCCATTATAGTTATTGGAAGTGTATTTTCATCTTTGATAATGACACATGAGCCAACATATATGGATTTAGTAAGTTCTAATTTAGCTCCAAGTAAAGATTTTTTCTTTGGAACAGATTCAATGGGAAGAGATATATATTCTATGATATGGTATGGAGGAAAAATATCTTTATTTATAGGAATATTTTCGACAATAATATCAACTATTATAGGAATTGTTTATGGTAGCATAAGCGGTTCAGCATCTGAGCTTGTAGATGATGCAATGATGAGATTTACAGAAATCATACTTAGTATACCATCAATATTAATTATAATATTTGTACAAGCGATACTTGGGAATTCAAATCCAATATCTATGTCCATAGTAATAGGGATAACAAGTTGGATGAATATATCTAAGATTGTAAGGACTGAAGTTAGACAAATAAGAAATAGTGAGTACATACTAGCAGCTAAAAGTATGGGTGGAGGATTTTTATATATATTAAAACAGCACTTACTTCCAAACTTTGTCGCATCAATAATGTTTATGGTAGTAACAAATATAGGTGCAGCTATTGGAACTGAGTCAACACTAAGTTTTTTAGGAATTGGTTTGCCAATAGAAATTGTTTCTTGGGGAAGTATGCTATCTTTATCAGAAGAAGCACTTCTTTCAAATAGATGGTGGATTATCCTAATTCCAGGTATATTTTTAGTTACTACATTGGTCTGTATAACTAATATTGGTAATTATATAAGAAAGAGCAATAATAAAAAATCAAGTAATTTATAAATCAGCGTTTTAAGTGTTAAATAAGCAAATACTAAGGTATTTGAAATATCTATTTAAATAAATGGGGTCAAAGCTTTAAAAAATATTTATTATTAAAAGCAAAAGGGGGAGCATCATGAAATTAAAAAAATTAAAAGTTTTAAGTCTAGTAATGATACTTAGTCTAATGGCAGGCTGTTCGAGTGCAGGAAATGGGGACAAAAAAACAGATAAACCTAAAGATGGTAAAGTACTTGTTTATGGAAGTAATGACTATACAAGTATAAATCCAGCACTATATGAACATGGCGAAATAAATTCATTGATATTTAATGGATTAACAGCTCATGATGAAAATAATAAAGTAGTTCCTTGTCTAGCAAAAGATTGGAAATTTGATGAAGCAACAAATACATATACTTTTAATTTAAGAGATGATGTTAAGTGGCATGATGGAGAGAAATTTACAGCAAATGATGTTAAATTCACAATGGAAACTATAATGAATCCAGACAATGCTTCTGAAATAGCATCAAATTATGAAGATATAACAAAAATTGATGTAATTAATGATACTACTATAAAAATTGCTTTAAAAGCACCAAATACAGCAATGCTTGATTATTTAACAGTTGGAATATTACCAAAACATGCATTAGAAGGTAAAGATATAACTACTGATGGATTTAATCAAAAACCAATAGGTACTGGACCATTCAAACTTGAAAAATGGGATAAAGGGCAAAGTATAACACTTGTTAAAAATAGTGATTATTTTGTAAAAGAGCCAGGACTGGATAAAGTAGTATTTAAGATTGTACCAGATGACAAAGCTAAAGCAATGCAATTAAAATCAGGTGAATTAGATTTAGCGCAAGTAACTCCTAAAGATATGTCTAATTTTGAGAAAGACGAAAAGAATTTTAAAGTAAATATAATGAAAACTGCAGATTATAGAGGTATACTATATAACTTCAATTCTAAATTCTTTAAAGATGAAAAGACTAAAGGATTACCAAATGCTTTAAGTTATGCAATAGATAGAAAAGCAATAGTTGATAGTGTATTATTGGGTCATGGTGTAGCCGCATATTCACCTTTACAAATGGGACCATATAATAATCCTGATATAGAGAAATTTGAATATAATCCAGAAAAGGCTAAGCAAGAAATTGAAAAATTAGGTTGGAAGTTAGGTTCTGATGGAATATATGAAAAAGAAGGTACTAAATTAGCTTTTGAAATAACAGCTGGCGAAAGTGACCAAGTTAGAGTTGATATGGCTAAAATATGTGCACAACAGCTAAAAGAAATAGGTGTTGATGCTAAAGCTGTAGTTGTAACTGAAACAGATTGGGCTAATCAAGATGCGCACTTAATCGGTTGGGGAAGTCCATTTGACCCAGATGACCATACATATAAAGTATTTGGAACAGATAAAGGTGCAAACTACAGTGCTTATTCTAATCCTACTATAGACAAAATACTTCAACAAGCAAGAGAAACAGAAAATAAAGATGAAAAATTAAAGTTATATAAACAATTCCAAGTAGAGATGACTAAAGATATGCCATATACATTTATTGCTTATATAGATGCTATATATGTTGGAAAACCAAATATAAAAGGTTTAACACCTGATACAGTTTTAGGTCATCATGGTGTAGGGATATTCTGGAACATAGCTGATTGGACAATAGAATAATAGTTAGATTAATTAGAAACCTTAGGGATGAAATATATCCCTAAGGTTTGAATAGCATAGGGGTTGATGGTTTTTGGAACATTTATTGGAGGTTAATAATCTATCTGTAAGCTTTAAAATAGAAGAAGGCGAAGTACAGGCTGTGAGAGATGTGTCCTTTACCCTAAAAAGGGGTGAAACACTAGCTATAGTTGGAGAATCTGGTTGTGGAAAATCTGTATTATGCAAAAGTTTGATAAAGATACTTCCATATAATGGATATATCAAAAGTGGAGAGGTTCTATTTAAATCAAAGGACTTAGTTAAAAAATCTGAGAAAGAAATGGAAGATATTAGAGGAAGAGATATATCAATGATATTTCAAGACCCTATGACATCTTTGAATCCAACCATATCAATAGGAAAGCAAATAACTGAAGCTATAGTAATCCATCAAGGCATAAGTAAAAGTGAAGCTAAGAAAAGAGCTATAGAGCTTATTGAATTAGTTGGGATAGATAATCCTGAAAAAAGATTTAAACAATTTCCGCATCATTTTTCAGGAGGAATGAGGCAACGTATAGTAATTGCTATAGCACTAGCTTGTAATCCAGAAGTATTGATTGCTGATGAGCCTACAACAGCCTTGGATGTGACTATACAAGCTCAAATAATTGACTTAATAAAAGAACTACAAAATAAAATAGGCTTATCAATAATATTTATAACTCATGATTTAGGTGTAGTTGCAACTATGGCTGATAGGATAGCAGTTATGTATGCAGGTAAGATTGTAGAAATAGGAACAGTAGAAGATATATTTTATGACCCTAGACATCCATATACTTGGGGATTATTAGGTTCATTACCTACTTTAGATTCACAAGAAGATTATTTGTATAATATACCTGGAATGCCTCCAAATTTATTAAATCCTCCAAAGGGGGATGCATTTGCAGTAAGAAATAAAAATGCTCTTAGGATAGATTATGAAAAGGAGCCACCAATGTTTAAAATTAATGATACACACAGTGCAGCAACTTGGTTATTGCATCCAGATGCACCTAAAATAAATATACCAGTTAGGGTAAATGGTGGAAGGGTGATTTCTAATGAATAAAGAAAAAATACTAGAAATAAAAAATTTAAAACAATATTTTCATTTGGATAAAAGTACTATTGTAAAAGCAGTTGATGATATAAGTTTTGATATATATAAAGGAGAAATATTTGGTTTAGTAGGAGAATCTGGTTCAGGAAAATCTACAACTGGTAAAACTATAATAAAGTTACATGAGCCTACTGGTGGAGACGTAATTTATAAGGGAAATTGTATCTCAGATAAAAAATCATATAAATTTGTAAAAAAAGATGTAAATAAAAGTATGCAGATTATTTTTCAAGATTCTACCTCATCATTAAATCCTCGTATGACAATTGGAGATATAATTTCAGAGCCACTTAAAATTCAGGGTGTCTGTAAAAATAAAGCAGAAAGACTGGATAAAGTCTATGAGATGTTAAATTTAGTGGGACTTGATAGAAGCTATGCAAATAAATATCCTTCTGACTTTTCAGGTGGGCAAAGACAACGTATTGGTATAGCTCGAGCTCTTTCAGTAGACCCAGAGTTTATAATAGCTGATGAACCGATAGCCTCTTTAGATGTGTCTATACAAGCACAAATAGTAAATTTATTTAAAAAATTACAGAAAGAAAAGAATTTAACTTGTTTGTTTATAGCGCATGATTTATCTATGGTGAGACATATTAGTGACCGTATAGGAGTTATGCATAATGGAAAATTAGTAGAATTAGCGAATTCAGAAGAGTTGTATAATAATCCTATACATCCATATACAAAGTCTTTACTTTCTGCAATTCCTATTCCTGACCCAAGATATGCTAAGGTAAGAAATAGAGTGGAATATAATTATAGTATGTATAATTGTTCAAGTGATGAGTTATCAAGTTGGATTGAGGTTTCAGATGGTCATTTTGTATATGCTTCTAAATCAGATATAAATAAATACCAACAAAATTTAAAAGTTGTTTAGTGTAAAAACCATTCTAGGTAAGAGTTGCTTATTTAGAGTGGTTTTTATGTATGTAAATTTATGTGTAAAAGTGTAAGCTTTAGAACGTTCCCTTTAATTATTATATTTAAAAATTTTATGATTAAAGTGTTAGCAAGTAGCATATTATTTTATAAAGGTTTATATAAAATACTTAAAATTGTTCTATATTTTGTCTTTAAATATATTAATATTAAAAAATTTACACTTTTAACAGGATTTATGTAAGTGTTTATAGAAATAAATAAGTATGTACATAATACATAATTATTTTTTATAATTCTAAAATAAAAGAATGGAGAGATAGCTATGAAGTGGAGAGATTATGCTGATGATGTAAACTTATTTGAGGATTTTGATAGAAGTATCAAACCTCTAACTGACGAACAAAGAAAGAAAAATATAAACACTTTAATTGCATATTTTTCAAAAGAAGTTCCTTCTAAAATATACAATTTATCAAATGATGAAATCAAGCCTAGAGATATACTTAGAGGACTTCTTAATGTATATCCACCAAAAGAAATTGCTCCAGAGATACTTAGTATGTTACATAACTTATTGTTAATTGAATGTGAAGAAAGAGAGTTAGTAGATGTAAATGATATAGAAGAAGTTGAGGAAGGCATTGCTATATGGAGAGGCAATATAACTAATTTAAAAGCAGATGCAATAGTAAATGCTGCAAACAATAAGCTATTAGGATGTTTACAACCATTACATTTATGTGTAGATAATGAGATACATTCATGCGCAGGTCCTAGACTTAGAGAAGATTGTGATAAAATAATAAAAAAACAAGGACATTTAGAATATACAGGAGATGCTAAAATAACTAGAGGTTATTGTCTACCTGCAAAATTTGTAGTACACACTGTTGGACCTATTGTATCTGGTGGTCAGCCAAGCAAAGAACAGGAAAAACAATTACTACATTGCTACAAATCATCTCTAAATACTATAAGAGAAATTGATGAAATAAAGAATATCGTTTTTTGTGGTATTTCTACAGGGGTATTTGGATATCCAAAAAAAGAAGCAGCTAATCTTGCTGTAAATAGAGTGAGATTATGGCTAAAAGAAAATCCTGAGAAAAATTTAAAAGTTGTATTTAATGTATTCACAGAAGAGGAAGAAGAAAAATATAGAAGAATATTTAGATAGCACTTGCCAATAAAGTATCTAGTAATATTTATTAGATAAGGCAATAGCTTATAAATATTAATGATTGATAAAATATAATTTGTAATTTTAGTAGATTAATAGGTATAATAGAAATCATAAGAGTAGTATAAGTAGCGATTGTATTACTTTTAAAAAACAAAATATAGGAAAATTAAATGGTAAATAAATATGAAAAATAGTTTTAAGAATTATATTAGTTTAAGAAATAAGGTAATAATTGTATCAGTTGTATTTCTGTTAATACCCTTAATCATATCGTATATATTTGGCAAATTGGTGTACGATAGCTCAGTTGGCTCAGAACAGTTAATAAAAAAAGAAGATGTATTAAAAGTATTTTCTAAGAGGAAAGATAAGCCCTTAGATAAATTGAAAAACTACAAGACAGATGAGCTGATGATACAAAGCTCTAATAATTACAAACTTGAAAGTCTTTTTATGAATTCAAATATAAAAACAAAAAATACTATTATAATTGTTCATGGAATGGGAAGTAATCACTATGAAATGCTAAAAATAGCATATGAATACTTAGATAAAGGTTATAATGTATTGATTTACAATCAAAGAAATACTGGTAATAGTGGAGGCGACAATTATACATTTGGTCTTTATGAGAGATATGATTTAGATAGTATAGTTAAGTTTGTAAAAAATAAATTCCCAGATGGTAAATTGGGAATCCATGGATTTTCTATGGGTGCAGGAACAGCTGCTATGCATACAGCTATAAACTCAGAAAGTCAAGAGGTCGATTTTTATATATTGGATTCTCCATATTCTGAAATGAAGGATGCCATTAGAATGGGAGTAATAGAAAAACATATACCAAATGTATTAGTAAATTATGTCGTAGCATGTGGGGATGTGTATAATAAATTTAAATCTGGATTTTGGTATAGTGATGTAGAACCATATAAGGCAATCGAAAAGAGTAATGTTCCTATACTATTTATACATGGAACAAAAGACACTGTTTGTAATTATCAAAATAGCCAAACCATGTATGACTTAGTCAAGCATAATAAAAAAGAGCTATGGCTCATAGAAGGTATTGAACATGTTGCTGGATATGACTCTGATAGTAGAGCATATTTCAATAGAATTTTTAGGTTTATAGATAGTAGTATTATCAATTAATAGAAATTAGTTGTATATTTTAATAGCTTATTTTATTACAAAATAAATAAGCTATTTTTCATATTAAATATAAATATTTAATATGAATTAATTGATTATGAAAATGAAAATAACTACCAATTAAATTCACCTGTACCTCAAATAAAAGAGTTAGTATTATATACAATAAAATCTAACGAAAAGAGAGGTAGTATATATGAAAAACAAAAATAATAAAGAAAAAGGCATGTTGAATATGAGAGTATTAAGAGTTTTGGGATTACTATTAATATTTTTTGACTATACAGGAGATACTTTAAATTTTTATAACTTTTTTGCTAAACCCTTAGTATCAGGAAGTTTATATCAATCAGGAGGAGCTGATTATATAGTATTATTGTTATTTGTTACAGAATGTGTATACTTAGTTGGAAGATACATATTAAAAGTTAAAATAAATTGGAGTGAAGTTATTGAAAATGAAAAAGATAATTTTATTAATAATTTATTAGTTGAGAAGATACAAGAAGAAAGCAACTTTGTATATAACCTATTAAACTCATTTATTTTACCGCATGTATACAAGATAGGAAAATTATTCATATCAAAAACACATAATATGTTAATCTACATTAAGGAAAATTACTATTATGTAAATATATATTAATATATTTAACTATTTAGTATATTGAATTTTATATGTAGCTACCAAGATGAACAATATAAGTTTTTATGATAGACTGAGTTTTTTGATGTACGTTTTTGGCATACATAAAAATCGCAATTTACTTTACAATTAATTTATAAATCATGTAAAAATAGATTGCGATTTTTATTTTTAAACTTCTGCTATGATTTTGCCTGTGTCAATCAAATCATATCCACCAAGACCTTGAAGTTCGGCCTTAAATTCAGCTGAATTAATTATACTAATTATAGTTTGGTAGACAGGGTTTTTCAAGTCTTCTTTTTTAATAACCAAATCATAACGTTCCTTGTGAAGAGGAATAAAGTCAATATTGTTTACTTGTAGAGCAGCTTTTTCATTGCCTAATCCAACATCAGCTATACCACGAGAAACCTTGCTTGCTACACCTAAATGCGATAATTCTTCATTATAATAACCATTTATATCATTGCCATTAAAATTTAAAAGTCTAAGTTTGCCATCAAGCAAAACTCTAGTTCCAGCCCCTTTTTCTCGATTTACAAGTGTTATATTTGGTCTGGTTAAATCATTCCAACCTTTTATTTCCTTAGGATTTCCTTTAGCAACATAAAAACCTTGCATTCTATATGCTAGATTTATAAGTACACATGGGATTCCTGGCAATAGTTTTTTAACAAAAGTACTATTATATTCGTCTGTTTCAAAATCCCATAGATGGGATGATGCTATAGAAACCCTGCCATTATATAATTCATATAAAGCATTATAACTTCCTATATAAGAGCGAAATGTATTTACTCTATCTAATCTTTTTTCAACAGACCTAGCTAAAATGTCTAATATTACATCTTGACCAGAAATAATAATTTTACGATTATTATCAATATCTATATTTTTATTGTTAAAATGTGTATCTTTAATTTTACCAGTTTTTTGATTGTTGATATATTCTTCGACATCTTTAATATCAACTCTTATTTTTTTACCTACTTTGTAAGAAGGAAGTTCACCTCTTTTGATTAATTCATATACAGTATTTTTTGTTATCTTTAATAATTCAGCTACTTCAACAGGTGTCAAAGATGATAATGAGTCCATAATCCACCTCCATATAAGGTTATTTTAACATTAAAAAAAGAAAAATGTAGAAAAATATTTAAAAGTAATATAAATAATTTACTTGAAAATTTATTAGCAGGTATATATAATTAAGTTATACATAACAAAACATGATAAAACATGATAAAACGAATTAAAATATGTATCAAATTTACAAAAAGGGAGAGTATTATGAAAAAAATATTGGGAATATTAGGATTAGTTGCATGTTTAACTTTGGGGACAGTTGGATGTAGTAGTAAAGAAAGTCCAAAAGATGATGGTAAAGAAGAAAAAACAAATAAAAGCAGTGAGACAGTAGAACTAAACATATCTGCTGCTGCAAGTTTAAAAGAAGCAATGGCAAAAATTGAAGAAGAATACAAAAAAGTTGATTCCAATGTAAAGCTTACAGTTAACTATGGAGCATCAGGTTCACTTCAACAGCAAATAGAACAAGGTGCACCATGTGATTTATTTATTTCAGCAGGTCAGAAACAAATGAAAGCTTTAGATGAAGAAAAGTTATTGGTTTCTGATACTATGAAAGATTTAGTTAAAAATGATTTAGTTCTTATTTCTTCAGCTGATAGTGATGTATCTAGTATGAAAGACTTAACTACAGATAAAGTAAAGAAAATTGCAGTTGGAGAAGCTGAAAGTGTTCCAGCAGGTAAATATGCAGATGAAGTATTAACTAATTTAAATTTAAAAGATACATTAAAAGATAAATTGGTGTTTGCGAAAGATGTAAAAGAGGTTTTAGCATGGGTGCAATCAGGTAATGCAGATGTTGGATTCGTTTATTTTAGTGACACTGTGAATAATGATAAAATAAAAGTAGTTGAGAAAACAGATGAAAAAACTCATTCACCTATTACATATCCAGTTGCAGTAATTGAAGCTAGTAAAAATGCAGATGCTGCTAAGAAATTTGAAGAATTCCTGTTGAGTGATGCAGGACAAAAGATTTTTGAGGAATTTGGATATAAAAAAGTAGAATAAGCTTACAAATAATTTATATGTAATTAAAAAGAAGTTGTATATAAATAAATGAAAATTGAAAATAATTGTATATTATAATAAAATGGAAATAGTGAAATTAATATATTTATTAATTTCACTATTTCCATTTAAATTAAGGAGGGAAAAAATGGGGACAGATTGGTCACCTTTATGGATATCACTTAAGACAGCTTTTTTGTCAACGATAATAACTTTTATAATAGGAATATTTGTGTCATATATTATGGCTAACTATAGAGGTAAGTGGAAAGGTATTATAGATGGTATCTTTACACTTCCATTAATTTTGCCACCCACAGTTGTTGGATTCTTTTTATTGTTGTTATGTGGGAAAAATGGCTTTGTAGGTAAATTTTTACTGAATTTTGATAAAACCTTAATATTTAGCTGGACAGCAACTGTAATCTCAGCAGTAGTAGTATCTTTTCCTATGATGTATAGAACTTCAAGGTCAGCTTTTGAACAAATTGATAGCAACATGTTGTCTGCTGCTAGAACCTTAGGTCTTAATGAATGGAAAGTTTTTTTAAAGATTGCAGTACCATTAGCTTGGCCTGGGATAATAGGTGGACTTGTGTTGTCGTTTGCTAGAGCACTTGGAGAATTTGGTGCTACACTTATGATAGCTGGAAATATACCTGGAAAAACTCAAACTATGCCAATCGCTATATTTTTTGCAGTTGAAGGTGGAGATATGAATAAAGCTATGATGTGGGTTATGATTATTGTAGCGATATCTATAGCAATGATTTTATTATTAAATTATTGGTCAGAATTCCAGCAGAAAATAATAGGAAAGAGGTGCAGATAGTTGAGTTTATATGTAGATATTGAAAAAGATTTATCCTCTTTTAAATTAAAAGTAAAAATTGAACAGGAAAAAGGAATTTTAGGATTTTTAGGTGAATCTGGTTCTGGAAAAAGTATGACATTAAAATGTATAGCAGGACTTGAAAAACCTACAAGAGGTAAGATTATATTAAATGAAAGAGTATTGTTTGATTCTGAAAAAAAGATAAATTTATCAACACAAGAAAGAAACATTGGTTTTTTATTTCAAAACTATGCATTATTTCCTCACATGACTGTAAGCCAAAATATCGAACTTGGTCTTTCAAAGTTAAGTAAAGATGAAAAAAAGGAAATAATAATGAAATATTTAGAAATACTTAAATTAAATGGATTTGAGGGTCGATACCCTTGGCAATTATCTGGTGGTCAGCAACAAAGAGTAGCACTAGCTAGAGCCTTAGCTACATCTCCAGATATACTACTTTTAGATGAACCTTTTTCTGCATTAGACCATCATTTGAGAAGTAATATGGAAAAAGAACTTATGAATATGTTAAAAGATTATAAGGGAGATATATTGTTTGTTACTCATGATATTGAAGAAGCTTACCGAGTTTGTGATGATATTATGGTTTATAATAAAGGAGAAGGTCTTCCAAAAAGACCTAAAAAAGAACTATTTGAGTCTCCAAAATATCTTATAGAAGCAAAAATAACAGGATGTAAAAATATATCTCGATTAAATAGAATAGATAACAATACTATTTATGCTACAGATTGGGGATGTAAGTTGACATTAACTGGAAACATAGGTGATAATATAGAATATGTGGGAATCAGAGAGCATCATATTAAGGTTTTAGATTCTAGTGAAAATTTAGATGGCAAGTTATGTTTTAGACTAATTAACATTATAGAAAATCCATTTACATACACTATATATGCTATAAACAATAATTTATCTAGCAAAAGTATGCCTATTCAGATAGAATTAGAAAAAAACAAAATGAAATTTGATAAGGGAGACAGCATTTATTTAGATTTTCCACAGGAATATTTATTTTGCTTTAAGTACAATTGCAAAGAAAAGGAGTAATTTATATGACTGAAAAAGAAAAAATGTTGTCAGGGAAAGGTTACTATGCAAATGATGAATTGCTAGTAAAAGAAAGAGAGTATTGTAAAAAATTAACTAGGTTGTTTAATAACTCTTTGGAAGATGAATATGAAAAAAGAGTGGATATTTTAAAAAAACTATTTGGTTCAGTTGGGAATCAAATAAATGTTGAACAAAATATAAGGTGTGACTATGGATATAATATACATGTAGGTGAAAATTTCTTTGCAAACTATGACTGTATTTTTTTAGATGTATGTAAAATTGAAATTGGTGATAATGTAATGTTAGCTCCAAATGTTCAAATTTATACAGCTTATCATCCAATTGAGGCACAGCTTAGAATTTCAGGAATAGAGTATGGTTCACCTGTAAAGATAGGAGATAATGCATGGATAGGTGGAGGCGTGATTATAACTCCAGGAGTTACTATAGGTGATAATGTGGTAATAGGTGCAGGAAGTGTAGTGACAAAAGATATACCATCAAATACTGTAGCCGTTGGAAATCCATGTAGAGTAATAAAACATATAGAAGAATAATTTTATTTATATAAATAAGTTAAGATTATTAATATATTATCTTTGGATAAGAAATATATCAATGTAAAATTGAATAGACAATATATTAAAATAAAAATATATGCCTGTTTTTATGTTTGGAAAGATTCATAGAAACAGGCATATTGATTGTATATAAAAATATCATTAAATTTTACTTTATTTTCATGTTTTATATTAATTAGAGTGGTCAAATTATTTATTTTCAGTTTTAATATAAACTATGTTCTTGTCAGAAGGTTTATCTAGAGAAAGTGCCTTTAGAGTATCTTCATTAATAATTAAATTAGTTTCTTCTAAACTTGTTATAGGCATATCTGAAACTTTAGATTCTCCTTTTAGGACCTTAACAGCCATCTCACCAGTCTTATAACCTAATTTTTCATAATCTATACCTTGGCAAGCTAATGCTCCACCTTTTACCATACCTTCCTCTGCAGCTATTATAGGTATTTTATTTTTAGTAGCAAGTTGAGAAACGATAGGCATAGAAGATGCAAGTAAATTATCTGTAGGAGCATAAATAACATCTACGCTACCCATTAAACTAGAAGCAGCTTGATTTATTTCACTAGAAGAACTAATTCCTTTTTCAACAACTTTAAGACCTTTATCATTTGCATATTTCTTCAAGTTATCAACTTGAACTTTAGAATTTACCTCACTAGTATTATATATAACACCTATAGTCTTTGCTTGTGGGATTAGTATATCAAGAGCCTTTAAACTCTTATCAATAGGTGTAAAATTAGAAGTTCCAGAAACATTTTTACCTGGTTTATCTAAAGAATCTGCAAATCCAGCTGAAACAGGGTCAGTTACAGCAGTTATAAGTATAGGTATATCTTTAGTAGCATTGTATGATGCCTGAGCAGATGGAGTAGATATAGCAAATATCAAATCTTTTTTATCAGAAACAAATTTACTAGCTATAGTTTGTGTAGTAGGCATATCATTTTGAGCATTTTGATAATCTATTTCTATATTTTTACCATCTTTAAATCCATTATCTTCTAGAGCTTTAATGAATCCTTCTCTGGATGCATCTAAAGCTTGATGCTCAACTAACTGAGTAATACCAATTTTTTTAATTTCATTATTTTTATCAGATGATTTATTTGACTCACCTTCATTATTTTTAGAACAACCTGTAATGGTAGATACACTAAGAACACCAATTAAAATTAAATTTATCAACTTACTGGACTTCATTTTGACCACTCCCTCATAAAAATCTATTATATTTATTCTTGTTTAGTTTTTACATAAGAAATATTTTCATTAGAAGGTTTTTCCATACCTAAAGCTTTTAGTATATCTTCATTAACAATGATATCTGTATCATCTGATGTAGCTACAGGCATATCAGAAACTGATTCACCATTTAAAATTTTAACAGCCATTTCACCTGTTTTGTAACCAAGTTTTTCATAGTTTATACCTTGACAAGCAAGAGCACCTTTTTCAACTGGACCAGATTCAGCTGCTATAACTGGAATCTTATTTTCAGTAGCTATTTTAGAAACTATTGGCATAGAAGAAGCTACTAAGTTGTCAGTAGGAACATATAAAACATCTATCTTACCAACTAAGCTAGAAATTCCCTGATTGACTTCATTTGAAGTAGTTATTCCTTTTTCAACAACTTTAAAACCATTTTTAGAAGCATATTCTTTTAAAGCATCAACTTGAACTTTTGAATTAACTTCACTAGTATTGTACATAACTCCTATAGTCTTTGCTTTAGGAGCAAATATTTTAAGTAGTTCTAATCCTTTTTCTACAGAAACAAAGTCTGATGTTCCAGATACATTTCCACCTGGTTTTTCAATTGATTTAACTAAGCCAGCAGCGACAGGGTCACTGACAGCAGTTATAAGTATAGGTATATCCTTAGTTGCATTATAAGCTGCTTGAGCAGATGGAGTAGATATTGCAAATATTAAGTCCTTTTTATCAGATGCAAATTTACTTGCAATACTTTGTGTAGTAGGCATATCATTTTGAGCATTTTGGAAATCTATATCAATATTTTCTCCATCTTTAAATCCATTTTTTTCTAAGGCTTTTACAAATCCTGTTTTAGTAGCATCCAATGCTGGATGTTCAACCAATTGAGTTATACCAATTTTTTTAACTTCTTTGTCTTTAGAGTTATTTTCTTGTTTAGAATTGCTAGAGTCTCCACCTTGTGAACATCCTGTAAGCATAGATATTCCAAGAGCACCAGCTAAAATTAAACTTACCAATCTTTTTTTATTAATCATTTTTATATCCCCCTCGAAAATTTTATTATTATATATGTTCATATATTCATATAAATGGTCGTAGTATTGCTAAAAATATTATGACTTTAAAATTATTTTATAAATAAACTAATTTGTAACTAAGCTAAAATTAAATTATCATAATATATACTTTTAAACAGCATATTCAAATTTTTCTAAGATTTCTTCAACTGTTAATTCTTCTTTTTCTTTTCCCTTTACATCTAAGACAACTTCACCTTTATGGAGCATAATTAATCTATCTCCATATTGAAGAGCATGCTTTAAGTTGTGAGTTACCATAAGTGTAGTTATATTTTTTTCTCTTACAATTTTATCGGTTAATTCAATTACCTCATTTGATGTTTTTGGGTCAAGAGCTGCTGTATGCTCATCAAGTAATAAAACTGAAGGACTTGTTAAGCATGACATAATTAGTGAAAGTGATTGTCTTTGACCTCCTGATAAAAATTGTACTTGTACGTCTAGGTATTTTTTTAAATCTAGAGAAACTCCTTCTAATAAATTTTCTAGAAAATCTCTTTTATAACGAAGACATTTTTTTAGATTTAATAACTTACCTTTATTAAGAGCCAAAGATAAATTTTCTCTAACTGTCATAGAGGGACAAGTTCCTAAACTTGGGTCTTGAAAAACTCTACTTACTATTTGAGTTCTTCTATGTTCAGCCAAATTAGATAAATTGTGTTTATTTAATAATACTTGGCCAGAAGATTCTTTTATAAGACCCGATATTATATTTAATAAAGTGGATTTACCAGTTCCATTGCTACCTATGATACTTACAAATTCACCGTCTTCTATGTCAATTGATAAATTTTCAAATATAGTATTAGGTTGACCGTATGGATTTGGGAAACTCTTTGAAAGATTTTTAATTTGTAACATCTATAACACCTCTTTTTTCAGATTTATTTTTGGTACTAGCCTTGTACTTGTTTTTTTTTAGTGAGATATTTAAGTTACCAGTAGCTAAGAAAGCTATTATAACTATGGCAGTTATCAGTTTTAAATCAGTTGATAACATACCTAAACTCATTGCAAAGTATATAGTGAATTGGTATATGAAAGAACCAACAATTATTGCAGTAGTATTTTTAATAAAAGTGAATTTCTTAAATAATGTAATACCAATTATGATAGATGCAATTCCAAGTACTAAAGTTCCGATACCCATATTTACGTCTGAGAATCCTAAGAATTGAGCCATCAAACTACCAGATAAAGCTATAAGTCCATTTGAAATCATAAGCCCTAATATTTTTATAGAACCGATGTTTATACCCAAAGATTTAATCATTTGAGAGTTGTCACCAACACCTTTTAGAGTGTATCCAAGACCTGTCTTTAAGAATAAATCCAAAAGTACTTTACAGATAAGTACAAATGCTAGAGCTAAAACTATAGGAGATATTTCTCCATTGAATAAATGCTTAAAACTAAATAGTGGGATATTTGATTTTCCCATTATTCTTAGGTTGATAGAGTAGAGCATTCCCATAACTAAAATACCAGAAAGTAAGTTAGATATTTTAAATTTAATGTGAAGTATACCAGTTACAAGACCAGCAATACAACCACATAAAATAGCCATTAAAGTTGCTACTATAGGAGAAATCCCATTAGTAAGAGAAAATGCTACAATAGAAGCTCCCATTGTGTAGCTACCATCAGCAGACATATCGGGAAAATCTAAGATTTTGTAAGTTATATAAACCCCCAGTGCCATGATTGATAAAATTAAACTTTGCGTCATTACAGATATAATACCTGACATAAATAAAACACTCCTTTAAAAATATTTTTATAATTTTAATTATTTGTTAATTTTGTATATAAAAAAACCACATAGTATACACAACTATGTGGTAAAAACACGAATAAGCCACATAGTATAATCTATGTGGCTCTTATATAGTTAAATGAAAACTCTATAAACAATATAGCCTACATAGATACAATCCCAAAGTTTTGCTAGTCTTAAGGGGTCTGTATCTATGTTAAAACGTAGGTACAAACCCTAGAAATAGTGGCTATAGTAATAATAATATTTTTTATTGTTTAATAAAGTATTCATAATTATCTCTCCCTTTTAATATTTTAATTAGTCAGAAAATTATATGTATTCTTGACTTGTTATAAATTATAAATTATACAATAATAAAAGTCAACTGCTAAATTTAATTAAGATACTACATAGTGTATACTTGGAATTTTTAAAAGAGAATGTATCAATTGGAAAAAACGTTATCCTAAACTTATAAATTGAATGGGAATTTTGTGAAAAAATATTTAATTAAAGAAAAATGTGGAATGAAGATAAAGCTGTAGATATTAAAATTTATAAAAAAAAGCTGTCTAAGAAATTTAAATTTCTATTTAGACAGCTCAAATAATGATTAGAAAGTTATATAACTTTCATAATCTGTCGTCAAAATAGACGACTTTATGGAAAATGAATAACTTTATATGCAATAAATTGCTACAATAAGTACAATTTTCAAAGGGTTAGGGTGGATAAGAGTACTTACTATATAAAGTTTTCATATTACCTACTTTTTTGAATTTACTACATTTTACTCTGCAGATTTTGCATTTTTATCTGACTTTATATACTTTATATTATCTGCTGATAGCTTTTGCATGTCAAGTGCTTTTAGTGTATCTTCATTGATTATTATTTCAGTTTCATCTAACATAGCAACAGGTATATCACCAACAGGTTTACCCTCTAACACTTCAATAGCAAGTTCTCCAGCCTTGTAACCTAGTTTTTCATAGTCTATTCCACAACAAGCTAAAGCACCAGATGATACAGAGCCTTCTTCAGAAGCTATTATAGGTATTTTGTTTTCGTTAGCTACTTTAGAAACTATAGGCATAGAAGAAACTATTAAATTATCAGTAGGAACATATAAAACATCTATTTTGCCAACTAAACTAGAAATAGCTTGGTTAACTTCACTTGAAGAACTGATTCCTTTTTCAACAACTTCATAATTATTTTTCTTAGCATAATCATGTAGAGAATCAACTTGTATTTTTGAATTAACTTCACTAGTATTGTATATAACGCCTATTTTCTTTGCTTTTGGAGTTAAAGTTTTAACCAATTCAAGTGTTTTATCAATTGAAAGATAATCTGATGTACCTGAAACGTTTCCACCTGGTTTTTCAAGAGATTTAACCAAGCCAGCCTCTACAGGGTCTGTAACAGCAGTCATGATTATAGGTATATCTTTAGTAGCATTATAAGCTGCTTGAGCTGAAGGTGTAGATATAGCATATATCAAATCTTTTTTATCAGATACGAATTTACTTGCAATACTTTGTGTAGTAGGCATATCATTTTGTGCATTTTGGAAGTCTATTTTTATATTATCTCCATCCTTATAACCTTTATCTTCTAGTGCTTTTATGAATCCCTGTTTTGCCTTATCTAAAGATGGATGTTCTACTAATTGAGTGATTCCTATATTTTTTATTTCTTTCTTGTCTGTTTTTTCATTGTCTTTTGAAGCATCTGAGCCTCCATTTTGAGAACATCCAGTGAGCATAGATATTCCAAGAGTACCAGCTAAAATTAAACTTACCAATCTTTTTTTATTAATCATTTTTATATCCCCCTCAAAAATTTTATTATTATATATGTTCATATATTCATATGAATTATTGTAGTATTGCTAAAAATATTATGATTTTACAATTATTTTATAAATAAACTAATTTGTAACTAAGCTAAAATTAAATTATCATAATACATACTTTTAAACAGCATATTCAAATTTTTCTAAGATTTCTTCAACTGTTAATTCTTCTTTTTCTTTTCCCTTTACATCTAAGACCACTTCACCTTTATGGAGCATTATCAATCTATCTCCATATTGAAGTGCATGCTTTAAGTTGTGAGTTACCATAAGTGTAGTTATATTTTTTTCTCTTATAATTTTATCAGTTAATTCAATTACTTCATTTGATGTCTTTGGGTCAAGTGCTGCTGTATGCTCATCTAATAATAGAACCTTAGGGCTTGCTAAACTAGACATAATTAGTGAAAGTGATTGTCTTTGACCTCCTGAAAGATATTGTACTTTGATATCTAAGTATTTTTTTAAATCTAGAGAAATTCCTTCAAGTAAGTGCTCTAAGTCATTTGTTTTATGACGAAGACATCTCTTTAAATTTAGCAATTTCCCCTTATTAAGAGCCAAAGATAAATTTTCTCTAACTGTCATAGAAGGACAAGTTCCTAAGCTTGGGTCTTGAAAAACTCTACTTACTATTTGAGTTCTTTTGTGTTCAGCTAAATTTGTTATATTAGTATTATCTAGAGTGATTTCACCAGAGGATTCTTTTAATAATCCCGATATTATATTTAATAAAGTAGATTTACCAGTTCCATTACTACCTATGATACTTACAAATTCACCGTCTTCTATACTAAGGGATAAATTTTCAAATATAGTATTAGGTTGACCATATGGATTTGGGAAACTCTTTGAAATATTTTTAATTTGTAACATCTATAACACCTCTTTTTTCAGATTTATTTTTGGTACTAGCCTTGCACTTGTTTTTTTTTAGTGAGATATTTAAGTTACCAGTAGCTAAGAAAGCTATTATAACTATGGCAGTTATTAGTTTTAAATCAGTTGATAACATACCTAAACTCATTGCAAAGTATATAGTGAATTGGTATATGAAAGAACCAACAATTATTGCAGTAGTATTTTTAATAAAAGTAAATTTCTTAAATAATGTAATACCAATTATGATAGATGCAATTCCAAGTACTAAAGTTCCGATACCCATATTTACGTCTGAGAATCCTAAGAATTGAGCCATCAAACTACCAGATAAAGCTATAAGTCCATTTGAAATCATAAGCCCTAATATTTTTATAGAACCGATGTTTATACCCAAAGATTTAATCATTTGAGAGTTGTCACCAACACCTTTTAGAGTGTATCCAAGACCTGTCTTTAAGAATAAATCCAAAAGTACTTTACAGATAAGTACAAATGCTAGAGCTAAAACTATAGGAGATATTTCTCCATTGAATAAATGTTTAAAACTAAATAGTGGGATATTTGATTTTCCCATTATTCTTAGGTTGATAGAGTAGAGCATTCCCATAACTAAAATACCAGAAAGTAAGTTAGATATTTTAAATTTAATGTGAAGTATACCAGTTACAAGACCAGCAATACAACCACATAAAATAGCCATTAAAGTTGCTACTATAGGAGAAATCCCATTAGTAAGAGAAAATGCTACAATAGAAGCTCCCATTGTGTAGCTACCATCAGCAGACATATCGGGAAAATCTAAGATTTTGTAAGTTATATAAACCCCCAGTGCCATGATTGATAAAATTAAACTTTGCGTCATTACAGATATAATACCTGACATAAATAAAACACCCCTTTGAAAATATTTTAAAATAATTTTTTAAATATAATTGAAAATTAAATTTTGGATATAAAAAAACCACACAGTACATATAACTGTATGGCAAAAACACGAATGAGCCACACAGTATAATCCATGTGGCTCTCTATAATATGATGATAAAATAAAAACTTTAACAACAATCACTATAGCCAACATAGATACAATCCTTAAAAATGGTAATCCTAAGGGGTCTGTATCTATGTTATGACAATTTGTCTTAACTTAGCTACAAACCCTAACTAAATTGGCTACTAAAAAATCGTACTTGTTTGTTTAATAAAGTCTTCATATTTACCTCTCCTTTTAATTTAATAATTTTGAAAATTTTGTTTTATATTTTGTATAGTAATTAGTTTAATACAGTAAAAAATAAAAGTCAACAATAAATTTTGAAAAATTATTAAATTGTCAGAAAATTGAGTTCGAATAAAAAAAGTTTTATGTATAGGATTGGGTAGTTTTCTTAAATTTTAATTTATAAATAAAAATTAAAATTCATTTGGATTTTAGAAACAAATTGAGCAAAAGGTAAACTTTTTATAGAATTAATGAAAATAGATTTTGAAGTAATATAATGACCAAAATTATATGATATAATAAATTGAATGATTATTTCAATTCAGAATTTTTATTATTTTTTTAATTATTTTTAGGAATCTTATTTTTGATGTTTTTATTCAAGATGTTTACAAGATTAAAAAGACTTCAGTAGATATTTATATGTTTTTATTTAAATATTTTAGGAAGTATTTAATTTTATAGGAGTGATGATATGTGTTGATAGGTACAGCGAATTTAAGTAGAAGTGTTGATAATGCATGCGTAGAAGAATTGGGAATTCCAATGATTGTATTGATGGAAAATGCAGTAATATCTGCAATGAGAAACATGGATATAGATATATATAATGATTATACAATTGTATGTGGTGTTGGAAATAATGGTGGAGATGGTCTTGGAATAGCAAGACATTTAAAGCTAAAAGAAAAAAATGTAAATGTCTTTTTAATTGGTAATATCAAGAAACTAAGTGAATGTTCTAAAATCAATTATAATATACTTTTAAATATGGGGATTAATATTATAAATATTGATAAAAATGATTTAAGCGAGGAATATAATGACTATATAAATAAAAATAAAGTAGATAAAATTATTGAAACAGAAAAACAGAGTATAATTAAAAATAAAAATTTAACAATGTTTAAGGAAGCAGTATCTAAAAGTGATGTTGTAATAGATGCAATATTTGGAACAGGACTAAAGAGAGAAATAACTGGTATTTTTAAAGAAGTAATTGATATAGTAAATGATAACAGCAAAAATACATATTCTATAGATATACCATCTGGTATAGATAGTGACAAAGGAAGTATACTTGGAATTTGTATTAAAGCAAAAAAAACAATTAGTTTTGAGTTTTATAAAAGAGGTTTTTTAAATTATGATGTAAACTCACTTATTGGGGATGTAATTGTAGAAAAAATAGGTATTCCAGATTTTATTACAAGAAAATACCATAATGATGAATTCATAACTGATGAGAGTTTTGTAAAAAATAATATTAGAAGAAGAGATAAGAATGGATTTAAAAGTGATTTTGGAAAAGTATCTATAGTTGCAGGCTCAAAAGGATTTTATGGGGCTAGTTTCATAGCAACTGAATCTGCTGTTAAAAGTGGAAGTGGTCTTGTAACTTTGATTAGTAGTAAAGATGTACAAGAAAAAGTATCTATTAGACTCACTGAAGCAATGACTGTAAATTTTGAAGAAGAGAGAGTTGATAAACTATTGAGCTCTAGCAATGCAATTGGTTTTGGTCCAGGAATGGGAGATAATCACAAAACTTTTGAGAGATTACTTAGAGTAGTAGAAAACTCTAGTTGTCCAATAATATTGGATGCAGATGGATTAAATGTTATGAAGGATAGATGCTATAAGTTTTTAGAGTGGAAAAATAAGTTTGTAATTACTCCACATCTGGGAGAAATGGCCAGGTTGACAGGTGACTCAATTGGGTATATAAGAGAACATAGAGTAGATGTCGCAAAAGAATTTGCTCAAAAATACAATGTAGTTGTCCTTTTAAAAGGATATCAAACTATCATAACAGATGGTAAAGAAACATATATAAATCCTACAGGAAATAGTTGTATGGCAACTGGTGGAATGGGAGACTGTTTACTTGGTATGATTACTTCTTTTGTAGGTCAAGGTATGGATATACTTGAAGCTACAGTGAGTGGAGCATATGTACATGGTTATATAGGAGATAAGTTAGGAAAAAGTATGTATACAGTAAATGCAACAGATTTAATAAGTAACATTTCGTTAACAATGAACAAGTTTTTGATTATTTAATTACTAATATTTGATACTACTTTGTAACAACTTTAACAAAGTATGCTGATATAATACTATTAAATTAATCTCAAATTGACTTATTTTATTGGTTTTTGGTTGATTGTTTAAAATCATATTCAAATATATTGTATAAAGAATATGATTTATATAGTGTTTGATAATTCATATGAAAAGAGGGTAGATAGTATGAAGTTGATATGGTTAATAGTAGCAGTCTTATTTGGAATAGCAGAAATGTTGACTCCAAGCTTAACACTAATATGGTTTAGTGTGGGAGCAGTAATACTTATATTTTTAAGTACTTTTATAAAGAGTATATTTTTACAAGTTTTAATATTTGCTGTAATTTCTATAGCTATGTTAGTTGTAGCTACTAAGAAAATTGTAAAAAAAGATAAAACTTATAAATCTAACACCAATTTACAAGCAATGATATCTAAAAAAGGTGTTGTTACAGAGGAAATTTCTCCAAATCAAACTGGTTTAGTTGTAGTTGAACATGAAACATGGACTGCTATTTCTATAGATGATGAAAAGATTGATAAGGGTTCTACAGTAGAAGTATTAAAAATAGAAGGGGTAAAACTAGTTGTTAAAAAAGTAAATTCTGCAACTAGTGTGACGAATCAATAAAATAAAAGGAGGATATATTTATGGGCATGAAAGTTGTTTTAAGTATTGTATTAATAATAGTAGTAGTAGCAATAAGTTTAACTTGTATAAGAGTAATAAAACAATCTAAAGTAGGTATAATAATGCGACTTGGTAAGTTTCAAAAAGTGGCTGAAACAGGAGTACATTTCTTGATACCATTTTTAGATAAAATGGCATATGTGATTGACTTGAGAGAAATTGTAATAGATTTCCCACCTCAGCCAGTTATAACTAAAGATAATGTAACTATGCAGATTGATACAGTTGTATATTATAAAGTTACAGACCCAGTTAGATATGTATTTGAAATAGCAAATCCAATAGCTGCTATTGAAAATCTAACAGCTACAACTTTAAGAAATATAATTGGTGAACTTGATTTAGATGAAACACTAACATCAAGAGATATAATAAATGTAAAAATGAGAACAATCCTTGATGAAGCAACAGATAAATGGGGAATAAAAGTAAATAGAGTAGAGTTAAAGAACATAATGCCTCCTCATGATATTCAAGTTGCGATGGAAAAGCAAATGAGAGCGGAAAGAGAAAGAAGAGAAGCAATACTTCAAGCAGAAGGTAATAAGTCAGCTGCTATATTACAAGCAGAAGGAGAAAAACAATCTGCTATATTAACAGCAGAAGCAAGAAAAGAAGCTATGGTACGTGTAGCAGAAGGAGAAAAAGAGTCTGCTATATTGGTAGCAGAAGGTGAAGCTGAGGCTATAAGACAAACAGCTATTGCTAAAGCACAAGGTGAAGCTGAAATGATTAAAAGAACTCAAATGGCTACTGCAGAAGGTTTGAAATTAGTATTTTCAGCTATGAAAGAGTCTGACATTGACAATAATATCTTAGCATTAAAATCTATGGAAGCACTTGAAAAAATGGCTGAAGGTAAGTCAACAAAATTGGTTTTACCTTCAGAAGCAGTTAATTTCTTAGGAACATTCAAAGGAATAAAAGAAGTCATGAGTGATGATAAAAATGATATATTAGATGTAAAAGATGCATTTAGTGGAAATGATTCATTAAAAAAATAAAAGAGTTTTTTTATAGTAGGAAGGAAATGGAAATTAAATGTCGAATTAATTAAATATAGTATAGAATGCACATTGAAAAGAAGAAGACTTATAGTTTTTTAGGTCTTCTTCTTTGTTTTTATTTATAAAACGCGATTTTAAAAATAAATTAACAGAATTTTTATACAATTTACCCTTTACTAATGTAAAAAGTGTTATATAATATTAAATAAAACATATAGGAAAAGAAAGTAACTTTAATTTGGATATTTATATTGATAACATATATAGTTATAAAAATATCAAACATAATGAATATGTCTAACAATAGAACTAAAATTTTATAATTCAATGATTTAATCATAGATGAGCAAATAACAAAAAATAAAATTAGCTAGTAATTATTTAAAGATTTTTAGATAATCATGTCATATTATGTTCTATTATTATCAAATCAAAAAAGCATAAAAATTTAAGTACGTTTGTATGATATAAATTGATTTATAAAAAATATTTTTTATATCTATAAAATAAATGTTTATATTATTTTCTAACTAGGAATTGAATATTATAAGTACTATAGCACTTATGGAAAATAATGTATACTTCAATAAAGTAATTATGGGGTATACATTATAGAAATTGTATAGTTTATATTATTTTACTCTTATTACATTATCATTTGGGCAAAATTTATACACAACATTTATTGACTAAAAGTTTATAAAGGTAAAAATGCAATTATAAATATTAATTACTAGATGAGGGGAGTGTCATTAAATGAAAAAAGAGATGTTAGCTATGATTTTGGCAGGGGGGCAAGGTTCAAGACTTGGAGTTTTCACAAAGAGAATTGCAAAACCAGCTGTATCATTTGGAGGAAAGTACAGAATTATTGACTTTGTTTTAAGTAATTGTTCAAATTCTGGTATAGATACTGTAGGTGTTTTAACTCAATATAGACCACTGATATTAAATTCTCATATAGGTATGGGAAGTCATTGGGATTTAGACAGAATAAATGGTGGAGTATATGTATTACAACCATTTATGAATGAAAAAGAGGGAAATTGGTATAATGGTACAGCACATGCTATATATCAGAATATGGATTTTGTAGATACCTATAATCCAGAATATGTATTAATATTATCTGGTGACCATATATATAAGATGGATTATAGTAAAATGCTAAAATTTCATAAAGAAAAAGGCTCTAAGGCTACGATTGCAGTAATTGAAGTACCTTGGGATGAAGCTTCTAGATTTGGCATAATGAATACAAATGAAAATTCAAGTATTTATGAATTTGAAGAAAAGCCAGGTGAACCTAAAAGTAATTTGGCATCTATGGGAGTATACATATTTGATTGGAAAATGTTGAGAAGTTATTTTAAAGAAGCAGAAAAAAATTCAGATATAAATTATGATGATTTTGGAAAGAATTTAATACCTAAAATGTTAGAGGATAATGTTGGAATGTATGCATATCCATTTAAGGGGTATTGGAGAGACGTAGGAACTATACAAAGTTTATGGGATGCAAATATGGATATAATTAAATCTCCAGAAACACTGGATTTATCAGACCCTAAATGGAAGATATATACAAATACAATGGCAATGCCTCCTCAATATATAGGCAAAAGTGCAAATGTTCATAGATCAATGATAGCTGATGGTTGTAGAATTTTAGGAGAAGTAGGAAACTCTGTATTATCACATGGAGTTGTTGTTGGAAAAGGAAGTAAAGTAATTGATTCAGTAATCATGCCAAATGTTGTAATAGGAGAAAATGTAACTATAGAAAAAGCTATGATAGGTGAATGTGCAACTATAAATGACAATGTTCAGATAAAAAATGTAAATAATGAGATAAATGTAGTTTCTGAATATGAAAATATAGAGCCTAGATGCGTATTAATAGAAGGAGGTCTTTAAGATGAGAAATGAATGTTTAGGTATAATAAATTTAAACAAAAAAGGAGACCCTGCAATAAATAAACTTAATTATGGAAGACCGATAGCTTCTACACCAATAGCTGGAAGATATAGAATAATAGACTTTGCTCTATCTAATATGATAAATTCAGGAATCACAAAAGTTGGAATATTCGCAAAAGAAAAGTATAGATCATTGACAGACCATATAGGTAGTGGAAAAGATTGGGATTTAAGTAGAAAAAAGGGCGGTTTATCAATTTTTAGCCCAGAAAATACTAAGTATAGAAATACTTACTCACATAGAGAAGGAGATATATACACAATACTAGCTAATCTTGATTATATAGAGAAAAGTGAAGAAGAATACATTTTAATAGCTCCAAGTTATATGTTATGTAACCTAGATTACTCTCAGGCTTTGGAGTACCATAAAAAATCTCATAATGATATAACTATAATATATAAAAATGTAAACAATGCAAATAAAGATTTTGCTGGTAATCTAACCTTAAACTTAGATAGTAATAACAGAGTAATAAATGTAGGAAATAATTTAGGAAAATTCCCTAGAGCAAATATATGTATGGAAACATATATTATGAAACGTGAAGATTTTGTAGAATGTATATATAATATTGTAAATAAAGGGAATTATTGTTATTTAGAAGAGTTCATTGTTGAAGAAGCAGAAAATATGAAAATAGGAGCTTATGAGTATACAGGATATTTGAAATGTGTAAATTCTGTTGAATCATATTTTCAAATGAGCAAAGATTTATTAGAAATAGAAGTGGCTGATGAATTACTGTATTCTGAAAGAAAAATATTTACTAAAGAAAAGAATGAGTCACCTACAATTTACACAGATAGTGCAAAGGTAGAAAATAGTTTTATAGCATCAGGTTGCTTAATAGAAGGTACTGTAAAAGATAGCATTATATTTAGAAAAGTTAATGTTGAAAAAGGAACAGTTATAGAAAACTCAATAGTAATGCAAAATTGTGTAATAAAGTCAAATGCAAAACTATATAATGCAATACTAGATAAAAATACAAGTGTATCAAAAGGAAAAGAGTTAAAAGGAGATGAAAAATATCCTATTGTAGTAGAAAAAAATACGAATATATAAAAATATTTTTTAGAAGGGGGAATAGCTAGTGAAGGTTTTTTATGTAACAGCAGAGTGTTGGCCCTTTGCTAAAACTGGAGGATTAGGAGATGTATCTTATGCATTGCCTAAAGAATTAAAAAAAGAAGGTGTAGATGTAAGGGTAATAATGCCTAAATATTCAACTATACCAAGTTATTTAAAAGATCAATTAAAAGAAATAGCCGTTTTTAGTGTACGCGTTGGATGGAGAAATCAATATTGTGGTCTTTTAGAAATGGAACTAGATGGTGTTAAATTTTATTTTATAGACAATGAATTTTATTTTAGAAGAGAAGATGAGAGAAAGAGTATTTATGGGTATGGAGATGATGCAGAAAGATATACATTCTTTACAGATGCTGTATTAGAAGCTATAAGTAGAATTGACTTTTATCCAGATGTAATACATATAAATGATTGGCACACAGGTATGTTACCATTAATTTTAAAAGAGAGATATGCAACCCTTGAGGGGTATAAAAATATAAAAACTATGTATACTATACATAATCTACAATATCAAGGTGTATTTGATAAGTATGTCTTAAATGATATATTAGATTTACCTGAAAAATATTTTGATAATGGAGATATAGAGTATTATGGTTCAATAAATTTTATGAAAGCTGGAATAAATTTTGCAGATAAAGTTATAACTGTTAGTCCTACTTATGCAAATGAGATACAAACATCTTTTTATGGAGAACAATTAGATGGTTTACTTAGAAAGGAATCAGGCAAATTAAAAGGAATATTAAATGGCATAGATTATGACCTGAATAACCCTGAGAAAGATAAGGATATATTTGTCAATTACAATGTAAATTCTATTGAGAAAAAATTGGAAAATAAATTAAGATTACAAGATATATTAGGATTAAAAAAGGATTCATCTATTCCATTAATAGGGATAGTTTCAAGACTAGTTTCTCAAAAAGGATTTGATTTAATAGCCTATATGATGCCTGAGCTTATGAGGGAAGATTTACAAATTGTCATTTTAGGAACTGGGGAACATCAATATCAATCAATGTTTAATTATTATGATTCTAATTTTTCAGATAAAGTATCTGCTAGAATTACATTCAATGCATCGTTGGCTCAACAAATTTATGCTGCAAGTGATATATTCTTGATGCCATCACTATTTGAACCTTGTGGTATAGGTCAAATGCTAGCTATGAGATATGGTTCTTTACCAGTAGTTAGAGAAACTGGAGGACTTAAAGATACTGTAATACCTTACAATCAATTTACTGGAGAAGGTAATGGATTTAGTTTTAAAAATTACAATGCTCATGAGATGTTTTTCTGTTTGCAAAATGCAATTAAAGTTTTTAAAGATAAAGAAAAATGGATTAAAGTAGTTGAGAATGCAATGAATACTGATAATAGTTGGAAAAAATCAGCTAAGGAGTATATAGAAACATATAGAGACATATGTGATTAAAGGAGTGGTTTTTTTGGTAACAATAAGCAAAAAGAAATTCAAGCAAAAATTTGAAGTGAAAATGTATAGCTTATATGCACAGTCTATCAAGGAAGCTACTGATGAACAATTGTTAAATGTATTATGTAGTCTACTGAAAGATGAAATAGCAAAAAAATGGGTTGCTACGAAATTAGATAAGAAAAAAGAGGTTTATTATTTTAGTCTAGAGTTTTTAATAGGAAGACAATTAAAATCTAATTTACTAAATTTAAATATTGAAGAAGAAGTTAGAGAAGGATTACTAGAATTAGGAATTAACTTAGATGATTTAATCAAAGCTGAGGTAGACCCAGCCATAGGGAATGGTGGTCTTGGAAGATTAGCAGCATGTTTTTTAGATTCTATGGCATCTTTGAACATAAGTGGCCAAGGATATGGAATTAGATATAAATACGGTTTATTTGAACAAAAATTTGTAAATGGTTATCAGGTCGAAGTACCTGATAACTGGCTTACAGAAGGACGTTATGCATGGGAAACTGTAAGACCAAATGAAGCGACGATGGTAAAGTTTGGTGGAGAAGTAGAGTTGATTAAGGAGGGAAACCATTTAAAAGTAGTCCATAAAAACTATCTTCCTGTAATGGCAATGCCTTATGATATACCAATAATCGGATACCAAAATCAGTGTATCAATACTTTAAGATTATTTAAAAGTGAGATACCAAAAAGAGACTTTGGAGAACTTACTTCAAATGCTCTAAATTATTCAGGAAGTTATGAAGAGGCTCTAAAACACAAGTACTATACTGAAGAAATTTCACAGGTGTTGTATCCTGATGATTCAAATTATGCAGGAAAATTATTGAGACTGAAGCAAGAGTATTTCTTTGTAAGTGCAGGTGTACAAGATATAATAAGGAAGTATAAAAAGAATAAACTAAACATCAGTAATTTATTTGATAAGGTGGCAATTCATATAAATGATACACATCCTACCTTGTGTATACCAGAACTTATGAGAATTTTACTTGATGAAGAAGGCTTATCTTGGGATGAAGCATGGCAGATAACTAAAAAAACAGTATCTTATACTAATCATACTATAATGTCAGAAGCAATGGAAAAGTGGCCTGTAAGTATGATAAAAGAGTTATTACCAAGAATTTATATGATAATAGAAGAAATAAACAGAAGGTATGTAGAAGAATTAAATAATAAAGGATATGACCAAGACAAAATAAGAAGAATGAGTATAATAGACTGGGACAACATAAATATGGCAAATTTATGTATTGTAACAAGTCACAGTGTAAATGGAGTTGCTAAGCTTCATACTCAAATTCTTGAAACAGAAGTTTTAAAAGATTTTTATCAAGACGAACCAAATAAATTTAACAATAAAACTAATGGAATTGCACATAGAAGATGGCTTATAAGTTCAAATCCGCAACTTAGCAATTTAATAACAGATTTAATTGGTGATTCATGGAAAACAGATACTTTACAGCTAAAGAATATTGAAAAATTTAAAAATGATTCTTCTGTTTTAAAAAGACTTGATGATATAAAATACAATAATAAAGTAAATTTAGCAAATTTTATAAATGATAAATACGATTTAAATATCGACCCTAATTCTATATTTGATGTTCAGGTTAAGAGGTTGCATGCTTATAAAAGGCAGCTATTGAATATTTTTAATGTACTCCATATGTATCATGAATTACTTGACAATCCTAATTTAAATATTGACCCAAGAACTTTTATATTTGGAGCAAAAGCTGCACCAGGATATTATTTAGCCAAGTGCATAATTAAATTTATAAATTCAGTTGCAAGTACTATAAATAATGATGTTAGAGTAAAGGACAAGTTAAAAGTCGTATTTATAGAGAATTATGGTGTATCATTAGCAGAGATAATAATACCAGCAGCAAATGTGAGTGAACAAATTTCAACGACAACAAAAGAAGCATCAGGAACAAGTAATATGAAGTTTATGATGAATGGTGCTATAACTTTAGCAACATTAGATGGTGCAAATGTAGAAATATGTGAACAAGTAGGAAAAGAAAATATGTTTTTATTTGGACTTAGTGCAGAGCAAGTACTTAATTATAATAAGTTTGGTGGATATTCTTCACTTGACTTGTATCATTCTAACATAGATATAAAAAGAGTAGTAGATGACTTAATAAATGGATTTATTCCTAACCTAGGTGAAGAAGGTAGAAGTATTTATAATTCACTTACCACTTACAATGATGAATACTTTGTATTGAGGGATTTTGAAAATTATGGGCAAGCTCAAGCAAATATAAACAAACTATATCGTGATAAAGAAAAATGGAATACAATGTCTTTGGTTAATATAGCTAATTCAGGATTTTTTTCTTCTGATAGAACAATTTCTGAATATGCAAAAGACATTTGGTTTAAAAGGGTGTGATTATAAATGCAAAACATAATAGAATATAACTCTTGGGATAAAAATTTTAAGGCTCCGTTTGGAGCTTTAAAATTTGATGAAGAATTGATGATTAATGTCAAAGTAAATGAAGGATATAATGTTGAGTCTATTTCCCTAGAAATAAACAAAGAAGATGAATCAAAAACAATAATTTTAAATGAAGAATTAAACAATAATACACTTAGAAAGTATTTTTATTGTAAGGTTGGAAAATTTGATACAACTGGTGTTTATTTTTATTATTTTAAAGTGATTGCTGAAATAAATGGTGAGAAAAAGACTGTATTCTATGGAAAGAATAGAGAAAATGGATACACTTGTGAATATAATTATAATGATATCAATAAATATCAAATTACTGTTTATAGAGACTTTAAAGTGCCAAACTGGTACAAAGAAGGAGTACTTTACCATATATTTGTAGATAGATTTAACAATGGAAATCGTAATGGGAAGGTTGATAATCCTAAAAAAAACAGCTTTATATATGGCAATTGGGACGATATACCTATGTACATAAAGGACAATAGAGGGGATATTATAAGATGGGATTTTCATGGTGGAAATTTAAGGGGAATAATTAATAAACTTGGGTATCTAAAAAAATTAGGAGTGAGTATATTATATCTGAGTCCTATATTTGAAGCTTCTAGTAATCACAAGTATGACACAGGAAATTATAAAAAGATTGACCCTATGTTTGGAGATGAAGATACATTTAAAGAATTAATTGATAAAGCAAAAGAAAAAGATATATCAATAGTACTTGATGGTGTTTTTAGTCACACTGGAGCAGATAGTAAGTATTTTAATATGTATGGAAATTATGATAGTTTAGGTGCATATCAATCAAAAGAATCACCATATTATTCATGGTATGTGTTTGAAGAATTTCCTCATAAATATAAAAGTTGGTGGGATATAAAGACCTTGCCAAATACAAATGAATTAGAAAAAAGCTATATGGATTATATAATATATGACAAGGATAGTGTCATAAACAAATGGATGAATATGGGGATTAAAGGATGGCGATTGGATGTTGCAGATGAACTGCCAACTGAGTTTATAAGAGAGCTGAGAAAGCAACTAAAAGAAGCTGATAATGACTCTATACTTATAGGGGAAGTATGGGAAGATGCCTCAAATAAGATTAGTTATGGTCAAAGAAGAAGCTATTTATTAGGTGAAGAATTAGATTCTGTTATGGGATATCCATTTAGAAATAATATGTTTTCATTTTTAAAAGGAGAAATTAATTCATATGAACTTAGCAATAAATATATGCAAATTAAAGAAAATTATCCAGAAGAATCATTTAAGTCTAATTTAAATTTAATTGGAACACATGATGTCACAAGAGCTAAAACTGAATTAAATAATGATATAGATTTGATGAAACTTGCTGTAGCTACGCAGATGACATTTGAAGGAGTACCATATATATACTATGGAGATGAGGCAGGTCTTTGTGGAGATGTAGACCCAGACAATAGAAGAACATATCCATGGAAAAATGAAGATGAAGATATGTTAAATTTTTATAAAAATATTATAAAAATCAGAAATAAAAATAAAATTTTAAGTTCTGGAGAAACAGAATTCATATATACTAAAAATGACAATGTGTTTGCATTTATAAGATTTAATGAATATAATGATAGGATACTGATTTTAATAAATAGAAGTAACAATCCTGAAAATATATCATTAAATATAGAAGGTAACTTTATAGAGGAAATACCTATAAAGTATAATCTTAAAAATATAAATAAAAATATACAGATAGAAAACAATGAATTAAAAATCCATATGGATTCTAAATCATTTATTATTTTTAGTGTATTTTAAGTATAATAATTTAAGTTAAAAATAAAAATGTAGCAAAAATTTTGATTTATCAAAGGTTTTGCTACATTTTTGTTTTAAATTATCATAAAAATTTTAGTATTTCAAAATATACAAAGAAGTGTAAAAAATATAGAAGTTATGATATTATATAGATAAGTAAGATAAAACAAAACCTCTCTACTGAAGTTGTAGGGAGATTTAACTTTTATAATCTTAATATGGAGGAGTGTCTTATGAAAGTAGATCCACTTACAACTCAAGTCTATGACTATATATCAAAAAAAATCCAAAATGGAGAGTATGAAGCTAATCAGAGAATTACTGAATCTGAAATTTGTAACTCTATTGGAGTTAGTAGAACACCAGCAAGGGAAGCACTAACGAGGTTGGCAGGTGAAAATTTACTAGAAAAGATACCTAATAAGGGATTTGTGGTAAAAGAGTTTCAGGAAAAGGAAAAACTAGACACATACTCTGTAATTGGTATGTTAGATGCGTTAGCAGGCTCTTCATCTTTAGAAAATTTAACTGAATCAGATTTAATAAAAATGGACGAGTTAACAGAAATGATGGCTATCTCTATAAAGTATAAAAATTACAATAACTACTTAAAACTAAGCAATGAATTTCACGATATATACATAGCAAAATCAGATAATCAGGTGTTAATAAATATGTTGAACTCTCTTAGATATAATTTTATGTCAAAGTCATATACTAGCGACAATGAAGAAGAATTGTATAAAATGCTAACTTACAGCAATAATCAACATATTGAGGCAGTGAAGTTTATGAGAGCAAAGGATTCAGAAAATGTTGAAGCAATTTTAAGAAAACATTGGAAAACGATACCTATAGCAGAGATGGAATAAGAGAAGCTTTTAAAAGCTTCTCTTATTTTTTTATAATTCTATCATTATTTTATTATTTTTAATATATAAATATCAATATAAAATTAATTAAAAATACAATTAATTTTATATTGATATTTATAGGTTAATGTAGTACTATTTTAATGCAAAATATAAAGGGAGGGGATAATATAAAAACATATTTTTCAATAGGAGAAGTGTCTAGACTTTTTGATTTATCAATAAAAACTCTAAGATACTACGATAAAGTAGGTATATTAAAACCAGCATATGTAAATCAAGAAAATAAATATAGGTATTATTCAAGAGAACAATTTATGAGTATAGATGTAATTAAGTACTGTAAGATTATGGGTATGGCTCTTGAAGATATAAAAAAATTAATTGATTCAGACAGTTCAATTGATTCTATGATGAATACAATTGATAGACAAAGTAAAATGATAGAAAATAAAATAAAAGAACTATCAGATGTGAAAAATTATCTAAATGATATAGAATTTAAAGTAAATGAACTGTTAAAATATGATTTAAATAATGTATTTATAAAATACAATAAAGAAAGAAAAGTAAATGTATATAAATGTAATTCAAAGGATGAAGTGGAACTTGAGATGTATCTGAGACATATTATTTTACACATTCAAGATAAGTATAATGATGTATATCCTATAATCTCAGGTAGTATTTCATATGAGAAAGTAATCAAAGAAGGTAAAGCATTATTATATGATGATATAGTAGATTTTAAAGAAAGAGAAGAATATGAGAATGAGCATATTTTACCAGCAGGTGAATATTTAACAATTATATATGATGATAATTGGAATAATGCCTATGATTATTATCAAAAAATAATAGATTATGCAAAGAATAATAATATAGAACTTGTTGGAAATTTTAATGAAATATGGATGCTTTCCAGAGTAGATTCAGATACAAAAGAAAAGACATTGGTTCAATTAGAAATAAGAAAAAAATAGTATACAAAAAAACTTGACTCTACCCTCAGAGGATAGATTAGTATTTTATATAGTGAAATAATATTTATTATAATAATCTATGGGAGGGAGATTTTTAATGGCAAAAAAATTTTTAGAGTATGCTATACCATCAGCTCTTGCTATGTTTGTATCATCATTTAATACAATATTAGATGGAATATTTTTGGGAAAAGGACTAGGCGATTCAGCACTTACAGCTGTTAGTATAGTAATGCCTCTTGTAATGGTATTTTTAGGATTATCCAGTTTAATGGCAGTTGGAGGAGGAGTACTGGTTTCCAAAAAATTTGGTTCTAGAGATGATGAAAGGGCTGTAAATATATTTAGACAAGTGATAAAAATCTTAATAATAGGTAGTTTATCTCTTACAATAATTTGTATACTTTTTTCAGAGCATATAGTTAGAATTATGGGAGCAACAGAAAATTTAGTAGGATTATCTTCTGAATATTTAACATTTTATGCTATTTTCTGTTTACCAAATTTGCTAGGTCTTGTTTTTTGTAGTTTTTTAAGAAATGATGGAAGACCAAAACTTGCTATGATAGCTACTGTGTCAGGAACAATATTTCATATAACTTTAAATTATCTATTTATATTTAAGCTTGGATTTGGTGTAAAAAGTGCAGCAATTGCAAGTGGCTTAGGTCAACTATCTACACTTATAATAATGTTACCTCATTTTATGTTTAAAAAAGGTAAGTTATCTTTTGGTTCAGCAAAGATAGAAAAGGATGTTTTAAAAGAATTATTTAATATAGGATTTCCCTCATTCTTTGCAGAGAGTGCTTTTTCAATAATTATACTTGCACATAATATAGTTTTGACAAGAGTTGTTGGAGATGTAGGTCTTTCTGCTTATGCTGTAGTAAACTATGTAACTACTAATATTTATAATCTCTTAATGGGTATAACTTTAGGTGTTCAACCACTTATAAGCTATAATTTTGGTTCTAAAGAAAGTAAAAAAATGTTAGGCTATTATAATATGGCAACAAAAATGAGTTTCTTTGTATCTATAATGTTTACAGTAATATGTTTTTTATTTGGAAAAGAAATTATAAAAATATTTACAAGTGATAGAGAAATTATTTTAATGGCCTATGTTGCACTTAATATGGCTAATTTAGCCTATCTTATGATTGGGAAGAATTTGACAACTATGATGTATTATCAGGCGATAGAAATGCCAGTACATTCTAATATTATAGGCGTTTTACGTTCAATCCTACTGTTGCCAATTATACTACTTGTTTTTTCTAAGTTATTTGGAGTAAATGGAATATGGGTAAGTATGGCTGTTTCAGAACTTTTAACAGTTATAATTATGAGTAAAGTAGCAAATATAAAGGAATGTACAAAAAATGCTATAAGTCTATAATGTTATGATACTATAAATCTAGAGTAGTGAATTTATTTACTACTCTATTTTTGTTTGTACAAATAGAATTTATTCTATAGTATTAGATTAAATTTTAATAATTTTTATAAAAAATTTAAATCTACAAATATGAAAATTATTTAGTTACACTAAACTATGGATTTTAATATATAAAATAAAAATAGTATAAAAGTTTAGTAATAGAATA
Source organism: Clostridioides sp. ES-S-0010-02 (assembly GCA_020641055.1). NCBI lineage: Bacteria > Bacillati > Bacillota > Clostridia > Peptostreptococcales > Peptostreptococcaceae > Clostridioides > Clostridioides sp. ES-S-0010-02. The sequence continues at coordinate 3,408,768 of CP067345.1, read as the reverse complement.
CATACTAATTAAAAATATTAAACTTAAAGCGTTAGTAAAACTTGAAAAAAATAAAAATAAGAAATTGACTAAAAATAAGAAAGTTTACAAATACTAATTCTAAAAAAAATTAATATAAACAATAAAAAATATAAAAGTTTATAAATATTGATAACACTAAGGTATAGGTTTTTGATATGAAATAAAAAAATACTTGTAAAAATACTTGTTTGTTAATATAATAAATATCATGAGTTTAATAAAAGTAAAAATAAAAAATAGAAATAATAAATAAAAACAATGAAAATATTAGAATATAGAGAGGGGATGAATTTAAAGTCATGGACAGTGAGTTCGCAAATGCAGTTGAATTGAGCTATGAATGTGCTCCATTATTGGAATCATTAAAAGAATATTCAAAAAGAGATATAGCTTGCTTTGATGTACCTGGACATGTGAAAAATAGAGGTGTAGATATATTAAATAAATATCTAGGTGAAAATCTCATGAAAATGGATATAAACTCATCACCCACTATGGATAATGTATCTAATCCAACTGGAGTCATAAAAAATGCACAAGATTTATTAGCACAGGCTTATATGGCTGATGAAGCATTCTTTATAACTAATGGTACTACACAAGCAATACATGCAATGATTTTAAGTGTAATAAATCCAGGAGAAAAAGTATTGCTACCAAGAAATATTCATAAGTCAGTAATAAATGCTTTAATACTTTGTGGAGGAATACCAATATTTATACAACCAGAATTTGATGAGCAATTAGGTATAAGTTTAAATATTACTATTGAGAAAGTTAAAGAGGAAATAGAAAAAAACTGCGATATAAAAGCTTTATTTTTACTTAATCCAACTTATTATGGTGCTTGTGCAGACCTTGAGAGCATCATAGAATTATGTCATAAAAATAATCTTTTAGTATTAGTAGATGAAGCTCATGGTGCTCATTTTCCATTTCATTTAGATTTACCTCCTTCTGCAATAAGTTTAGGAGCAGATATGGTGGCTGTAAGTATACATAAAACTGGAGGAGCATTGACACAATCTTCAGCACTTTTATTGAATAGAGAAAATATAAGAGTTGAAAAAGTACTTCAGTCAATCAACATGTTACAGTCTACATCTGCATCTTATTTACTTATGGCAAGTATAGATGGAGCAAGAGTTAACCTAGTTGAAAATGGAGAAGAACAATTATCAAAAGCATTAAATTTATCTAGATATGCAAAAGCTAGATTAAATAAAATAGATGGAATAGATGTTTTGTCTACCGAAATATTAAAAAGAAAAGGTGTTAAATTTATAGATGAAACTAAATTATGTATAAATGTAAAAGGGTTAAATTTAACTGGTTTTGAAGTGTATGATTTGTTGTATAAAAAGTTTTCAATTCAAGTAGAACTAGGCGATTTGTACAATATCTTGGCACTTGTGTCTATTGGAACCAACAAATCAGATATTGACAGATTGGTTAAGGCTCTTTCTATAATTGAAAAAAATTATAGAAAAGAAACCAAGTTAAATGAGTTTAATATGATTCAAATAAATCCAACTATTGAGCTTAATCCGCGAGAAGCTTTTTATGCATCTAAAGAAAGCATAGATATTAAGTCATGCATAGGTAGAATTTGTGGAGAATCAATAATGGCATACCCACCAGGCATACCAATTGTTACTCCAGGAGAATTAATAACAAAAGAAATTATGGAGTATATTGTTTTTTTAAAAAAGAGTAATGCATATTTGACTGATATGCAAGATAAAAACTTAGATACAATACTCGTTATAAAATAAATTGTGTTATTGGATAAATACAATAGTACATATAAATATGTAAAAGGAGTTGGGATTGAAATGAAATTTGAAACACTAGGAAGACATATACTAGTAGAATACTATAACTGTGATGAGAGTATACTTAAAGACCCACATCTTATAGAAAATTTTATGAATGATTCAGCATTAAACGCAAAGGCTACAATTGTTGATTCTGTATTTCACCATTTTAATCCTTGGGGGGTTTCAGGTGCTGTAATAATTGCTGAATCTCATTTGACAATACATACTTGGCCTGAATATGGTTATGCAGCGGCGGATTTTTTCACTTGTGGTGATATAGACCCATGGAAAAGTTTTGAATTATTGGAACAGCTTCTAAAATCAGAAAGAAGTGAGTCCACAGAAATTCCAAGAGGATTGACAACAAAAATAAAAAAATATTCAAAAAAAGATTTAGGTAAAATCACTCATAAACCTGAAGCAGTATAAACGTAAAATAGATAAATGAAAGTGAGGATTATTATATGGAACTTTGGTATACAGAGGAATGGACAAAAAATGTAAGATTTTCTATAAAAGTAGATAGACATTTGTTTGAAGGAAAATCTGAATTTCAAAGAATAGATGTGTTTGATAGTGAGGAATTTGGTAAGTTTCTGACAATAGATGGTTTAATGATGGTGACATATAAAGATGAGTTTATATATCATGATATGATAACTCATGTTCCTATGGCTACAAATCTAAATATTAAAAAAGTCTTAGTTATAGGTGGTGGAGATGGTGGTACAGTAAGAGAGTTAAGTCGTTATCCTAAAATAGAAAAAATTGATATGGTTGAAATAGATAAAATGGTTGTGGATGTGTCTAAAGAGTATATAGATATATGTTCATGTAAATTAGATGATGAAAGAGTAAATTTATATTTTGAAGATGGAGTTAAATTTGTTAAGGAAGCTTATGACAAATCTTATGACCTGATAATAGTAGATTCAACTGACCCAATAGGACCAGGAGAAGGACTTTTTTCAAATGATTTTTATAGAGATTGTTATAGAATACTAACTGATGATGGAATTTTAGTAAATCAAAGTGAAAGTCCTTATTTTGAGTTTAATGCTAAGGAAATGAAAAGAGCCAACGATAAGTTAAAAGGGATATTTCCAATAGCTAAAGTTTATCAAGCACATATACCAACATATCCATCTGGACACTGGTTATTTGGCTTTGCTTCAAAAAAACTAGACCCAATAAAGAATCAAGATAGAGATGGCTGGGAAAAATTAAATTTAAAAACGAAGTATTATAATAGTGATATCCATTTAGGCTCATTTATGTTACCTCAATATGTAAAGGAGATGCTAAATGAAGAGTAATTTCTATCATATAAATACATTTATGGGTATGGATAAAAGTTATGAAGAATCAAATCTGATAGTGTTTGGAGTAGGGTTTGATGGAACTACTTCAAATAGACCTGGAGCTAGATTTGCAAGTAGCTCAATGAGAAAAGAATTTTATGGTCTTGAGACATATAGTCCTTTTTTAGACTTGGATTTAGAAGATTATAATATATGTGATTATGGAGATTTGGAAATTAGTGTTGGAGATACAGAACAAGTTTTGAAAGAAATATATGATGAAACTGCTAGTATAGTTGAAGATTTAAAGATTCCATTTATGATTGGTGGAGAACATCTAGTTACTTTACCAGCCTTTAAAGCAGTTTATGAGAAGTATAATGATGTGTATGTAATTCATTTTGATGCTCACACAGATTTAAGAGAAGAATATAATAACAGTAAAAATTCTCATGCAACAGTAATTAAAAGAGTATGGGATATTGTTGGAGATGATAAAATATTTCAATTTGGAATAAGGTCTGGAACAAGAGAAGAATTTAAGTTTGCAATAGAACAAAAACATACCTATATGGAAGTCGGTGGAATAAATACATTTGAAAAGATAATTAATAAATTGAATGGGAAAAATGTTTATTTAACTATAGATTTAGATGTGTTGGATGCATCTGTATTTCCAGGCACAGGCACGCCAGAACCTGGTGGTATAAATTATAGAGAATTTCAAGATGTTTTTAAGATTATAAAAAAATCTAATATAAATATAGTTGGTTGTGATATTGTAGAGCTTAGCCCTGATTATGATACGACAGGAGTATCAACAGTTATAGCATGCAAAGTATTGAGAGAATTATGTTTAATAATATCAAGTAAATTTAGGTAGAGAAGTCTGTATAAATAATATACTATAAAATAAAGAAGTTACTTTAAATAAGTTGTTTTAAGCTTAGCACTTTTTTAAGGTAACTTCTTTATTTTTTAAACAATAAATTTAAACAATAAAAAAGAGCCTTATGTAGCTCCTTTTTCTAAAATATATATATTTAAATTAAATAATTATATTCTATTTACGTTTTCAGCTTGAGGTCCTCTATTACCTTGAGTTATATCAAAGCTAACCTTTTCGCCTTCTTCTAAAGTTTTGTATCCATCAGTTTGTATAGCTGAGAAATGTACAAAAACATCGTCTTCTCCTTCTACTGATATGAATCCAAATCCTTTTTCACTATTAAACCATTTTACTATTCCGTTTTTCATTATAAAAAAACCTCCGCTTTATTAAAAAATACAAACTAAATAAATTAAGTCTGTTCTATTAATATAGCATAAATTTTAAAAAAAAGCAATTGAAATTTTAAAAAAAGTTAATCAATTTTATAATTTAAAAAAATTTATTAAAAAATATATTAATAATGAAAGAAAATAAAATAGAAATCTGAGAGAGTCTGGTAAATTTAATATCAAAAAATGTAATATATAAATTGAAAAATAAAAAATAAAATTTAAAAAAATAATAAAAAATATTATAAAATAGGTTAAAAATAAAATTTAAAAATAGTGAAATTTCAGAAATATCACTATTATTATATAATAAAATAAAAAAACAATATATGAATTCGATAAAATAAAAATTAAATATATAATATTTTACATATATATTAATAAAAGGAAATATTATGCTATAATAATACCGTATAAAATTATTTACGGGGGTGGTATTAACATGTTTCAATTTGAAACACAAATACACAAATTAAGACATGATGTTTTAACTGCAATAGCTAGGCTTGGAAAAGAAGATAACCTTACAAGAGAAGCAATGGATAATATTCAATATGAAATAATAAAAGGCGAGAAACCTACATACAGATGTTGTGTTTATAAAGAAAGAGCTATAATATCTGAAAGAGTAAATGTAAGTATGGGACTATTGCCAGGTCAAGATAAAATAGATTTAGATACAATGGATGTAGGAGAAGATGAACAAATAATATATATTTTAGAAGCAGCATGTGATAGTTGCCCAATAAATGAATTTACAGTAACTGATATCTGTAGAGGTTGTTTAGCACATAGATGTAAAGAAGCTTGTAAATTTGGGGCTATTACACATGTTGGAGGAATGGCTTATATAAATCATGAATTATGTAAGGCTTGTGGAATGTGTAAAAAAGCTTGTCAGTATGATGCCATCTCAGAGGTTGTAAGACCATGTAAGAGCGTATGTCCAACTAATGCTTTAGGGTTTGATAGAGAAAATATGAAAGCTATGATACATGAAGATAAATGTTTAAACTGTGGTGCTTGTATGTCAGCATGCCCATTTGGAGCGATATCTGATAAGAGTTTGATAGCTCCAGTAGCTAGAAAATTAGTACAAAAAGAAAAAATGTACGCAGTAGTAGCTCCAGCTATAACAGGTCAAGTTGAAGCAAATGTTACATATGGTCAAATAAAAAATGCTATAAAATCATTAGGTTTTGTCGATGTACTAGAGGCAGCTTGTGGAGCAGATGCAGTTACAGTTCATGAAAGTTTAGAGTTTGCTGAAAGAATGGAAAAAGGAGACACTTTTATGACAAACTCTTGTTGCCCAGGATTTGTTGGTTACATAGAAAAGACATTCCCAGACCTTGTAGGAAAAATATCTTCTACTGTATCTCCTATGATAGCTAGTGGAAGATTTATAAAAAATTATGAACCTGATGCAAAAGTAGTATTTATAGGTCCTTGTACAGCTAAAAAGAATGAAGCAGCTAAAAAGGAATTAAAAGGAGCTGTTGACTATGTACTAACTTTTGAAGAAATAATGGCACTATTTGAAGCCTTTGATATAGACTTAGCTAAGTGTTCAAATGAAGATATAGATGATGCATCAATATTTGGAAGAGGCTTTGGTGCTGCTGGTGGACTTACAAAAGCTATAGAAAATTATCTTGCTGAAAAAGGTATTGGAGTTAATTTCGAACCTGTAAAAATTTCTGGTTCAAGAGAGATTAAGAAGACAATGACTATGGCTAATTTAGGGAAATTAGAAGGAAACTTTATAGAAGGTATGATGTGCGAAGGTGGATGTATTAATGGTTCTGGTAAGTTCTTACTAGGCGCAAAAGCTAAAGCTACATTTGATAGAAAAAATTCTCAATCAACTAAGAAAAGTGTTTTAGCAAATACAAAAATAAAAGATTTTAGTGATATAAATCTAGAAAAATAAATCTATAGATAATCATAAAAAATATAGATGGAGAATAGAGTTGTTCTAAGTTGTAATTTAACATTAGGATAACTCTATTTTTATTTAGATTTATATCAAGATGTTTAAGTACTTAAAATAAAAATTAGATATATAATATTTTGTATATAACTTAACAAAAACCATGCCTGTGTTATAATAATTTATGGAAATAAATAAAAAATACAATATACATAATAGTATAAATATAGGTGAAATAGGTGACTTATAGGGAGGAGTACTTATGTTTGAGTTCGAAACACAGCTAAAAAGATTAAAACATGAAGTTTTAACAGTTGTAGCAAAGTTATCAATTGAAGAAAATTTAACAAAAGAAAATATAGAAAAAATTCCATATGAAATAATTAAAGGAGAGAAAGCAAGATATAGATGTTGCGTTTATAAAGAGAGAGAGGTAGTTCTTGAACGAGCACAGCTTGCACTGAGTTTGACACCAAATGCTAAATATGAAAATATAAATCCAGATTCAGTAAATTTAGGTTCTAATGAGCAAATTATGTATATAGTAGAAGCTGCATGTGATAGATGTCCAATAAATGAATTTACAGTAACAGAACTTTGTAGAGGGTGTTTGGCACATAGATGTAAAGAAGCTTGTAAGTTTGGAGCAATTTCTTATATAAATGGAAGAGCTTATATAAACCATGATTTATGCAAAGCTTGTGGAATGTGTAAAAGTTCATGTCAATATGATGCTATCTCAGAAGTTGTAAGACCATGTAAAAGTGTATGCCCAACTGGGGCGTTAGATTTTAACAGGGATACTATGAAGGCTATGATACATGAAGATAATTGTATAAATTGTGGTGCATGCATGTCAGCCTGTCCATTTGGAGCAATATGTGACAAGAGTTTGATAGCACCAGTTGCAAAAAAACTTGCAAGAAAAGAAAATATGTATGCTATAGTAGCTCCAGCAATAACAGGTCAAATTGATAGTAATATTACATATGGACAATTAAAAAATGCTGTAAAATCACTAGGATTTATAGATATGATAGAAGCTTCTTGTGGAGCAGATGCAGTTACAGTTCATGAAAGTAATGAATTTATTGAAAGAATAAAATCTGGAGATAAGTATATGACCAATTCATGTTGTCCTGGCTTCTTTAAGTATATAGAGAAGATGTTCCCAGATGAAGTTGATAAAATATCTTCTACAGTATCACCTATGGTAGCCACAGGAAGATTCGTAAAAAAATTTGATTCTGATGCTAAGGTAGTATTTATAGGTCCATGTACTGCAAAAAAGAGTGAGGCAACTGAGGAATGTTTAAAAGATGCAGTAGATTATGTACTTACTTTTGAAGAATTAATGGCATTATTTGAAGCTTTTAATGTAGATTTGTCAAAATGCTCAAATGATGATATAAATGATGGTTCAATTTTTGGAAGAGGATTTGGAGCATCTGGTGGGCTCACAAAATCAATACAAAATTATATTGCTGAAAAAGGTATCAGTTTTGATTTTGAGCCTATAAAAGTTTCTGGACCAAGACAAATTAAGAAAACAATGACAATGGCTAAATTAGGTAGATTAGAAGGTAATTTTATAGAAGGAATGATGTGCGAAGAAGGCTGTATTAATGGAGCTGGTAAGTTCTTATCAGGTGCAAAAGCTAAAAATACTTTTGATAGAAAAAATGGACAGTCAACTAAGAAGAGTGTTTTATCTAATGATAAAATAAAAGAGTTTGAAGATTTAAATTTAGAAAGATAGTATTAATTAATATTTTAAAAAATACTTAGTTACAATTATAAAACTAAACTATTTGTTATATTTAATGCCACAAATATGCCTAGAATTTGCCCTTTTTCTAGGTGTATTTTATTATGTCAGCATTGCTATACTATAAATATGTAATAAATAAAATTTATAGGAGCTTTTGGATGAAGAAAATAATATTAAAAGACATCATGTTTTTAATTACAACAGTATCTTTGATTGCAGTTCTATTGATTGTAGTAAATGTAACTGCTAATGGTAAGACAGAGTCAACAAGTAAATCTTATTTAGGTAGTGAGAAAAATAGTATGAGTCAAAATAATATTCAAAATGATATAGGAAATACTGCATTTAAAACTACTATACTAAATACTGGAAAGTCAGATTGCATATTAATTGAGATAGGCAAAAAAGCCATAATGATTGATACAGGAGAAGATAAAGATGGTGAACAAATAGTTAATAAGTTAAAAGAAAAAGGAATAAATACACTTGATTATCTAATTTTAACTCATTTAGATAAAGACCATATAGGTGGAGTTGATAGTGTGTTGTCCAGTGTTAAAGTGAATAATTTAATACAAGCAAATTATAAAAAAGACAGTAAACAATATGATGAATATGTTAACTCACTTAAAAAAACTGGTATAGAGCCCATAATATTGAAAGAAAAAATGAATATTGTAGTTAATAATGCAAATATAAGCATACAACCAGCTTTAAAAAGTGAGTATGAGAGTTCAAACGATTACTCAATAATCACTAGTATAAATTATGGCACACACAATTTTTTATTTGCAGGAGATGCAGAAGAAGAACGTTTAGCTGAATTTATAAGTGAAAATACTTTAAAATACGATTTTGTGAAAATTCCTCATCATGGAAGGTATGATAAATTAAGTGAAGCATTTTTAAAATCTATTTCACCAAAATATGCTGCTATTACTTGCTCACAAAAAAAAGAACCTGATAAAGAAGTATTAGAAATATTAAAAAAATTAGATATAAAAACTTTTCTTACTTATAATGGAGAGATAGTTATAGATAGTGATGGAAATAAATTAAGTGTAAGTCAATAGTGTTTTCTGAAAAATTGTATAAAAAAATTTAAAAAAATCATTAGCAAATATAAGACCTTAAACATAGTATATTTTAGGAGCTGAAACTCCACATACAAAATAACTAGGAGGTAACATATTATGTTGGATAGATTTTTTGGTGAAGGCGGATTTGGCGGATGTGCTTGGTGGATAATAATATTATTTTTCTTATTCTTAGCATTCCAAGACTGTTGGGCTGAGATGGACTTATGTGCATGGATACCTTTCTTAATATTATTATTAATACTTTGCGAATGTGGTGACGTTTTTGATGGAGGATGTGGATGCTAAAAAAATCAATTTAAATGATTTAAAAAAGCTTATGGTGGGTATAAACAAAATACCAAACCAATCACAATCTAGTGTTTGAAGGTAGTCGGAGATCCCCCGCTACCTTCTTTTTTTTATTATTTAAAATTTATTTATTCATCATTTTATTTACATACAATAATTTTTTCTATAAAGTTTGGTATAATTAAAAAGAAAATAAATTTTATTTATAGGAGATGTAAATATGGCTATAGTGGATAAGATTTTCAATGAGATAAAATTGATGGTTGCAAGATTCTTATTGGGGAAAAAATACAGTGAATATGAAGAGAAAGATTTAGTATATAATACTGAAGAAGAAGTTATATTAATAACTTTGAAAAGATTAGTTTTCCAGGGAAATGTGAATGAAGCAGAAGAAATTTTATTTGATAAAGCTAAAACTGTAAATAGTGAAAATATGCAGTATATAGCAATAGAATTTTATACTATGCTTATGGAAAAAACTGATGAAGAATTAGAGGCTATGAATTTTTCTAAACAAGAAGTTTATCAAGGTATAGAAGATATTAGGAAAGTTTTAAATTTAGAATAAAGCATGTATAAAGATATTAAAATAAATTAATGTTAAGATGAGAATATTATATTTTATATATTTAAATATAATATTCTTATTTTATTAATAATATAAGTATATCTTATTTACCATAAAACTATCTTGAAAAAAATTAATCTTAAATGTATAATATTACTTTGAGTGAAAAAGTATTAACATTTTTTTATAAGATGTTTTACTAAAAAAATATATATAAATATACTGTTATCAAAAAGAAATTTAATTTAGTGAGGTGTTAAGATGAAAATAGGATTTGACCACAAAAAATATTTAGAAGAGCAGTCTAAATATATCTTAGAAAGAGTAAATAATTTTGACAAGCTTTATTTGGAGTTTGGAGGAAAATTAATGGGAGACCTTCATGCAAAAAGAGTACTTCCAGGGTTTGATGAAAATGCAAAGATAAAAGTATTACAACATATGAAAGAAAAAGTTGAAGTTGTAATTTGTGTGTATGCAGGAGATATAGAAAGAAATAAAATAAGAGGTGACTTTGGTATCACTTATGATATGGAAGTTTTAAGATTAATAGATGATTTAAGAGGTTATGAGCTAGATGTAAACAGTGTAGTAATCACTAGATTTGAGGGACAACCTGCAACGACTGTATTCATAAATAAGTTAGAGCGTAGAGGAATCAAAGTTTATAAACATTATCCAACAAAGGGATATCCTTCAGATGTTGAAACTATAGTTAGTGATGAAGGATATGGAGCAAATGATTATATAGAAACTACAAAGCCAATTGTAGTAGTAACAGCACCAGGACCTAATAGTGGAAAACTTGGTACTTGTTTAAGTCAGTTATACCATGAAAATAAAAGAGGAAATGTAGTTGGATATTCTAAATTTGAAACATTCCCAGTTTGGAATATACCTGTGAAACATCCTTTAAACATAGCTTATGAGGCAGCTACAGTAGATTTAAAAGACGTAAATATGATAGATTCATTCCATCTTGAAACGTATGGTGAAATGTCAGTAAACTATAATAGAGATTTAGAGTTATTCCCAGTGTTAAAAAAAATAATAGAAAAAATAACTGGAAAAGAATCAATTTTCCAATCTCCAACTGACATGGGTGTTAATAGAGTTGGTTTTGGAATAATAGATGATGAAGTAATAAGAAAAGCTTCTATAGAAGAAATTATAAGAAGATACTTTAAAACTGCTTGTGAGTATAAAAAGGGACAAGTTGATAAAGGTGCTTATGATAGAATGAAAATGATTATGGAAGAGCTTAATTTAAAGCCAGAAGATAGAAACGTTGTTTTACCTGCTAGAAATTACAGTAATAAGTTAAAAGAAAATGCTGATAAAAATGATACTTGTCCTGTAGTGGCACTAGAATTAGAAGATGGGACAATATTAACTGGTAAAGGTTCTGACTTAATGAATGGAACAGCAGCAGCAGTACTGAATGCAATTAAGCATTTAGCTAATATATCTGATGATATGCACTTAATATCACCTGTAATATTAGAGCCTATTATAAATTTAAAAACAAAAACTTTAGCAAGTAGAAATGTTTCACTTAGTTGTCAAGAGGTTTTAACTGCTCTTAGTATTTGTGCTGTAACTAATCCAACTGCACAATTTGCTATGGAAAAGTTAGCTTTATTAAAAGGGTGTCAAGCACATTCTACTACTATATTAAATAGAGATGATGAACAAACATTTAGAAAGCTTGGTATAGATGTAACTTGTGACCCAGAGTATCCTTCACAAAATCTTTACTATAGCTAAAAATATAATTATACAAAAAAATATGGGCTGTTTTAAAGTAATAGTTTGAGCAGTCCATTACAATTATAATAAAATCAGTAGACTGTCTTGTATAAGGCAGTCTTTTATTTTTAAAACATCCCATTTAAATTAATATATATACTGTTATCCATAAGGAATTTTAATTTAGTTCCTTGGAATACCTATTGTAAAGCTTTTACCTAGTTTTTGCAAGTGTTTTTTATGATTTTTTATAAATTGTATTGAATTAATTGATTATAAACTGTTTTAGTAAGAGAAAGTATTGACATATAAATAAAATAGATGAAAAAATAGCATAAAGAAACATAAGTTTGGTATAATTAAAACAGTGATGTAAATAAATTTAATCTAGTTATACTTTAAGGTGATAAGAATGGAATTTTATAGAAAAATAATTCATATAGATATGGATGCTTTTTATGCGTCTATAGAACAAAGAGACAATAAAAAATTAAAAGGTAGACCTGTGGTTGTTGGTGGAAATCCACAAAGCAGAGGAGTAGTTGCAACGTGTTCTTATGAGGCTAGAAAATTTGGCATACATTCAGCTATGCCATCCACTGTAGCTTACAATAGATGTCCATATGCAGTTTTTGTAAGACCTAGATTTGAGGTATATAAAAGTGTATCAAATCAAATAAGAAATATATTTTATAGATACACAGATTTAGTAGAGCCACTATCTTTAGATGAAGCATATTTAGATGTAACAAAAAATAAAAAGAATATTGATTCATCAATTGAAATAGCAAAGCAAATTAAAAGAGATATATTTAGAGAAGTTGGACTTACCTCTTCAGCAGGTGTCTCATATAATAAGTTTCTTGCTAAGATAGCATCAGACTTAAAAAAGCCTAATGGTTTGACTGTAATAAATGAAGAAAATGCTCAGGATTTTTTAGATAAATTGCCTGTAAATAAATTTTTTGGTGTTGGAAAAGTCACTTCAAATACTCTTAAAAATTTAGGGATAAAAACAGGATATGATTTAAGGTGTTTAGATTTATTTGAACTTGAGAACATATTTAAGAAAAAAGGATATGACTTATATAAATTTGCAAGGGGTATAGATGATAGACCAGTAGAGCCAAATAGAGTTAGAAAATCTGTTGGAGCAGAGACTACACTAAGTCATAACTTGGATATTGACGAAGAGGAAACACGTAATATCCTTGATGAACTTTGTGAGGAAGTGTGCCATAGATTAAAAAACTCTGAGAAATTTGGAAAGACGTTGACATTAAAAGTTAAGTATGAGGATTTTACACAGATAACTAGAAGTCTTAGTTTAGAACATTATATTGATGAATATAATGATATAAGAAATGGTGTTGACAATTTATTGAGAAATGTTGAAATGAATGGAAAACAAATTAGACTATTAGGAGTTACAATATCAAACTTAAGCGACAAAAAAGAAACTTACAAAGACATTACTTTATTTGAGTATATGGATAGTATTCAGCGATGACTATTTGTTTAAATGAATGAATTAACACTAGCCTTAATTATATATAATTAAGGCTAGTGTTGTATTGTTTTATTAAGATTTTTTTATTTTTTTTTATATCTTTTAAATTTGAGTATTGTATACAAATACTTGATATTTATAGTAATGTTTACTAATATGTATTAACCCAAAAGTCGTACTTTGTTTACATAAAGGGGATATTGTGATATAATTATAAAAACAACTTATTGCGTTGGCAAGGGTTGCTTGTCGAAAGAGGGGATGATAAATTATGATAGAGATAAGAAACGTAACCAAGAAAATGGGAAATAATGTAATATTAGATGATATTTCTCTAGCTGTCGAAACAGGCACATTGGTAGTTTTAATTGGCTCAAGTGGTTGTGGGAAAACTACTACTTTGAAGCTTATAAACAAATTAATAAAACCTACATCTGGTGAAATATATATTAATGGTAAACCAATTTCTCAAGAAAATGAAATAGAACTTAGAAGGAAAATAGGATATGTTATACAGAACACAGGTCTATTTCCTCATCTTACAATAAAAGAGAATATAGAGTTAATTCCACGTTTAAAAAAGGAAAAGTCAGTTGAAGAAATTGAGGCAAGAACTTTACAATTACTTGAAATGGTAGGTCTTGATAGTGATGATTTTTTAAATAAGTATCCTTCAGAGCTTAGTGGGGGTCAACAGCAAAGAATTGGTGTTGCAAGAGCCATTGCAACTGATGCTGAAATAATATTAATGGATGAGCCTTTTAGTGCTTTAGACCCAATAACAAGAACATCTTTACAAGAACAATTATTTTCTCTTCAAGATGAACTGAAAAAAACTATAATATTTGTAACTCATGATATGGATGAAGCTTTAAAGATAGCTGATAAGATTTGTATTATGAAAGATGGAAGAATAGCGCAGTATGATACTCCAGAGAACATACTTAGAAATCCAGCAAATGATTTTGTAAAAGACTTTATTGGAGAAGATAGAGTCTGGGATAATCCAGAATATATAAAAGCAAAAGATATTATGATAAAAAATCCTATTGCTGTTAATTCAACAAGAACTGTAACTCAAGGTATAGAAATTATGAGAACGAGTAAGGTTGATAGCTTACTAATCATAGATAGAGCTAGAACACTAAAAGGTATTGTCACTGTAAAAGATATGAAAGACCGTCATGATAAATCGACATTGCTTGGTGATATTATGTCAAGAGAGCCTTTGCATGTAAATGAAGGTGATAATTTAGTAGAAATACTAAATATAATGAACTGTAATTCAGTTGGATATATTCCAGTTGTTTCAAGTGAAAATAAATTAGTAGGACTGATTACTAGAAGTAGTTTACTTTCTGTTTTAAGTGAGCAATTCCTAGAGATGGAGGTGAGTGTCCTTGGATAATTTTTTTAATTTTATACTATTGCAAAAAGATAAGATTATAGAGCTTTTGATACAACATATGAGCTTAACTGTTACATCTATTTTGATAGCTATACTAGTGGGTGTTCCTCTAGGAATAATTATTTCAAGAATACCATCTCTTAGAAAAATTGTGCTTGGATTTGTAAACTTAGTTCAAGCAGTTCCATCAATGGCACTTTTGGGTCTTCTTGTACCAGTACTTGGTATAGGAAGCAAACCAGCAATATTTATGGTAGTAGTATATTCATTATTACCAATTGTAAAGAACACGTATATAGGTATAACAAGTATTGACCCAGTAGTATTAGAATCGGCTAAAGGTATTGGTCTTACAAGAAACCAAACTTTATTTAAAATACAGTTTCCTTTAGCTTTGCCTATAATAATGGGTGGGGTTAGAATTTCTGCTGTTACAGCGGTTGGTCTTATGACTCTTGCAGCATTTATAGGTGCTGGTGGTCTGGGATATTTAGTATTTTCAGGTGTACAAACTGTAAATAACAATATGATTTTAGCAGGAGCAATTCCATCATGTATAATTGCATTGCTAGTTGATTATTTATTTAGTAAGATTGAAGTTGCAGTTACTCCAAAAGGCTTAAATCCAAAGGCTCCAAAGAAAAATTATATAGGGCTTAAAGTAGTATCTGCTATAATAATTATTGCAATGTTATTTGTTACTTTTGGTTCAAGTTTTTCAAGCAAAAAAGAGACAATAACTATAGGTTCAAAAGATTATACAGAACAACTTATTCTTGGTAATGTTTATGCTGAATTGATAGAGAAAAATACAGACCTTAATGTTAAAAAGAATTTAAATCTAGGTGGTTCATCTGTTGCATTTAATGCTATTAAATCTGGTGAACTTGATATGTATGTAGATTATACAGGTACACTTTTAGTAAATGTAATGAAGCATGCTCCAATTAAAGATGCTGATGAAGCATATAAAGTTGTTAAAGATACTATGGAAAAAGAGAATCAATTAACTTTACTTGACCCTATTGGATTTAACAATACTTATACATTAGCCATGATGCCTAAAACTGCTGAGAAATATGGAATAAACACTATTTCTGATTTAACTAAATATAGTAGTGACTTTACTTTCTCACCAACTTTAGAGTTTGAAAATAGAGAAGATGGTTTTGTAGGTATTTCTAGAGATTATGGTCTAAAATTCAAAGATGTAAAAGCTATGAATGGAAGTTTAAGATATACAGCTTTAGATAATAATGAATCTCAAGTTGTAGATGCGTTTTTAACTGATGGTCTTATTAAGAAGTTTAATCTTAAGATATTAGAAGATGACAAAAACTTCTTTGTTCCATATTATGCGGCTCCATTAGTGAGACAAGATACTCTTAAGAAATATCCTGAGTTAGAAAAAGTGATGAATATGCTTTCAGGAAAAATAAATGAAGAAACTATGAGAGAACTTAACTATCAAGTTGATGAGCTTGGAAAATCACCAGAAGAGGTTGCTCATTCATTCTTAGTTAAAGAAGGTTTAGTATAGAAAATTAATAGTTTATATTATGAACTTAAGTTATAGATAGTATTTTAAATACTATTTATAACTTATTTTTTTGTATACAAAACCTATATTATGATTTTTAATTCATAATTAATTTTTAAATTGAATGAACAAGTACAACCAACTTTGAATATAAATATAGTAAGTGTGCATATATACAATTTGCTTTATCTAGTCAATTGATATTGATACATAGTCTTTTTTCGATTAAGTCGAAGGGAGGAGGTATACAGTTATGGATAATTATAAAAAAGTGAAGCAAGTGTTATGGATAATTTTATTTGCCAATTTTGCTGTAGCATTATTAAAAATAATTATTGGTAATAAAATTAAAAGTTATAGTATGACAGCAGATGGGTTTCATTCTCTGTCAGATGGAGCATCTAATATAGTAGGATTAATAGGTATTTTTTTTGCATCTAAACCAAAAGATAAAGATCATCCTTATGGGCATAAAAAATTTGAAATTATAACCAGTTTATTTATTAGTGGTATGCTATTTGTTATAGCAGTTAAGATAATTCTTAGTTCTATATCAAGACTGGCAAACCCAGTTACACCTTCTATAACTATAGAAAGTTTAATTGCTCTAGTCATTACTCTTTTTATAAATATTTTTGTCTGTATATATGAGTATAGAGTTGGAACTAAACTGAATAGTTATGTCTTAATTTCAGACTCATTGCATACAAGAAGTGATATATTTGTGTCTTTAGGAGTATTGGTTACTTTAGTTGGTGTTAAGTTAGGATTTCCAGTAATAATAGAATCTGTAGTTCCTATTATTATTTCTGGGTTTATAATTTATTCAGCTTATGGAATATTTAAACCGTCTATTGGAATTTTAGTTGATAGAGTAGCTGTAGATGAAGAGTATATAAGGGAAATTGTATTTGAATTTAATGAAGTGAGAGATGTTCATAATATTAGAAGTAGAGGTAGTAAGAGTGTTATTTATATTGATATGCATGTAATGGTAGACCCATTTATAAGTGTAGAGCAATCACATGACTTAACACATAAAATTGAGAAACAAATACAAGAAGAAATTAATGAAAATGCTCAGGTAATAGTGCATATTGAACCTTTTTATAGCTTTTAATTTGATTATAAAGACATAAGTATAAAAATTTATAATTCATAAAAAAAATATTATACCATAAATATTTTCAGAAAATATTTATGGTATAATATTTTTTATAGAGAAATTAAGTCTTAATATACCTAAGGAGGAATTTATTATGAGATACGTTGAATATGGAAAGACTGGGAAAATGGTTTCGGTAGTTGGATATGGAGGATTAAGATTTGATTTAGAAAAAAATGACCAAGAAAATGCAGATTTAATTAAATATGCATATGAAAAGGGCATTAATTATTTTGATACAGCACCGGGGTATTGTGATGACAGAAGCGAAGATATATTTGGACTAGCTTTTAGGCAAATGATAAAAGAAGGTAAAACAGACTTTTACGTATCTACAAAAGGAAAGCCAAAAGTATACGACACAGCAGAAAAAGCAATAGATGCTGTGAAAAAGTCAATAGAAAGATTGGGCGTATCTAAAATAAATTTCTATCATATATGGAATATTAGAAAGATGGAACATTATGAATTTGCAATGAGACCTGGAGGTCAGTATGAGGGTCTATTAAAATGTAAAGAAGAAGGATTGATAGACCACATAGTATTTTCATCTCATCAGCCAGGAGATGAGGTCATAAAGGTTCTTGATGAAAATAAGTTTGAAGGTGTTACTATGGGAATTAATATACTAAACTTTCCATATAGATTAAAAGGTGCTAAACATGCTATTGAAAATGGATATGGTGTTGTAGCTATGAATCCATTAAGTGGTGGAACTATTCCAAAGTACAATGAAGAGCTTTCTTTTCTAGCAAGAGAAGGTGAAAGTACTATAGAATCAGCCTTAAGATTTAACATAGGAATTCCACAAATAAATATATCGTTAATAGGAGTTAATAAAAAGCAGGATATAGATGATGCTTGTAAAATTGCAGATGAGCATAAAATATATTCAGATGAAGATATACATGATATTGAAACTAGATTAAGTAAAAATATGAATGAAATATGTACTGGTTGTGGATATTGTAAAGTATGTCCAAAAGATATAAACACTCCAGCATATATGCTTTTTTATAATGAAAAACAGATGTTTAAAAAGAGTGATGAAGAAATGACAAAATCGGTCTATGGGCTAGCACATTGGAATTATACAATGAATAGTAAAGCAAAAGCTAAAGAATGTATAGCTTGCGGAAAATGTGAAATTGAGTGTACTCAACATTTACCGATAATTGACAGATTAAGAGAAATTAAGCAATGGGAAGAACATGGAGTTAATAATGTCACAGTATAGTCAGTTTATATTGTACTTAAAATTTGTATAGTATTTAATAAGGTTTAATATATAAGGAGACAAATTATGATTTTGTCTCCTTATATATTATGCTTTAATTTATTATGGGTAAATTTTATCTATACTAACTGACAGTATCTATTTTCACATTGAATTATTCCAATATTTTACAATAAAATTACTTGCAAACTCTAATTTTATAAGCTTTCAATATATATTACACAAATAATTTTTATTTAATTATAGCTTTTAATAAAGTAAATATTGTGGTTGTAAATAAGGAATTATTCAATTACAATAAAACAAGTAAGGATATTATAAAAGTGATTATTATAATTAAAAGAATAAATTGTAGGTAGTAACAAATCCTATATAATGAATGGAGGGTGATATATATTGAAAAATAATATATTTAAATATAAAAATGAGATGTTTTTATTTATATTAGTCATAATAACTTATTTAATAATAACAATAGCATTCTTTTCTAAAACTACAATATTTTATGATTTGAACAACACTTATGATGTGTTATTAGATACAGATACAGGTGTACTATTCAATTTAAATGTATTTGCTATAAATCAAGACAATAGCAAGCACGTATTATTTTCAGCTATTATATCAATTTTTGCATATCCAATATATTTACTATGTACTTCGATAGCAAATCCAGGGACAACTGATTTTAATACTGCTTATGGATTTGGATTGATTTGTCTACAAATAGTAACTAGTGCTATATCTATAACTTTAGTTTTTAATCATATTAAAAAAATAAAAATGCAGAGGTTAACCTTAATTTTACTTACTATGATAATGATATTTTCTTTTCCACAACTATTTATGACCTTAAATGTAGAAAGATTTATATATAGTCAGTTTACATTAATATTTTTTATATTTATTGCAAATAAAATGAACGGAAAAAACTCTTATTTAGTAGAATTAGCAGCTATACCATTATTTGGAATAACTATTAGTAATATATATTTGTATTTGCTCAACATAATATTTGAATTTAAATTAAAAATAGGAAAAATATTAAAGCATTTAATTACATTTATTTTAATGGCATATATTTGTGTAGTTTCAACAAAATCTTATGAAAGTTTTATGAATCTTGGAAATGTAATACAATATGATACAAAGTTTATAAGTGGAGAGCCTATTTTAGAAAAAGTTGCAATGATTATAGAAAGATTATTGTATTCAGTTTTTTATTTTCCTGGAGCAGAGATTAAAAAAGGACTATTTTTACAAAATGGAGAAGTTGCAACGATACCAGTTATCCTTACTTTATTAGCATTTTGTTTTTGTGTTTTAGCTGTTATTGAGAACTCAGAAAAAAGAGTTCCTAAATTGTGTATGGGAATAATTTTATTTAATTTAGTTTTACATGGTATAATAGGGTACAATCTGACTAATTCAAGTATAATGACTATAAATTTTAGTTTTGCTGTTATAGTTTTGTTAGCTTACTTTACTAAAGCACTTAGAAAAAATGAAAAAAGTATGTACAATATATTTTTATCATTGTTGCTAGTCACTATAATAATTAGTAATATAAATGGATTTATAGAAATTTTAAATATTGGGATAAAATCATATCCTGTTTAAAAAATAATGTTGAAAGGGTAGTAAGTTTATGAAACAGACAAATACAATAATTAATCTTCTTACTAAAATTTCAGATTATATAAGATTAATGAGAATAAAGCAGTATATAAAGAATTTATTTATATTTGCTGCTATAATATTTTCAAACAATATACTAAATATAAGTCTATTGTTAAATACATTTATAGCTTTTGTGTGTTTTTGTTTGATATCATCATCAGCATATGCATTAAATGATGCTATAGATATGGATAAAGATAAAAGACATCCTAAAAAACGTAATAGACCAGTAGCAAGTGGAAGAATAAGTAAAAGAAGTGCGAATATATTATTTGTTGTTTTAGCTTTAATTTCAATTTGCTTGTCAACGGTTATTAATTTTAAATTAACTATAATTCTCATTTTATATTTGATAAATAATATATTATATTCTCTTAAGTTAAAGAATATAATTCTATTAGATGTGTTTTCTATATCTCTTGGTTTTATACTTAGAGTTTATGCAGGATGTGTAGCTATAGATGTTAGATTATCAAACTGGATAATATTATGTACATTTTTTTTATCTCTGTATTTAGCTCTTGGAAAGCGCAAAAAAGAAATCATAATTTTAAAAGATAATGCAGTTGAGCATAGAAAAATACTAGAAGATTATGATATAGAAAATTTAAATCAAATGATGATAGTTATACTAAGTTCTACAATTGTATGCTATGCATTATATTCTACAAGTAATCCAGAAAAACCAGATATGATATTTACAACAATATTTGTAGTTTATGGTGTACTTAGATATAATTATATAATTAACAAAACAAATGAAGGAAATCCTACTGACATTATACTAAAAGATAATGCTTTAAAAATAAACGTAATCTTATGGGTAATTACATGTTTAATAATATTAATTTTTTAGTGATAGGATGGGAAAATACTTATGAAAAAAAGTGTATTATTGCTCGATATAGATTATACTGTTATAAATACTGATAGTATGGTAGACTTTTTTATTTATTCTTTAAAAAATAAAACACTTAAGACTATTATAAAATTGCCATACATAATTTTTACTCTAATGATGTATTTGGTTAAAATAGTACCTTTGAAAAAAGCAAAAGAGGCAATCTTTTATCCAATAGTAGATTTTAGCGAAGACGAGTTAAAAGATTTTTTTGATAGTTGTATAATGAAAAAAATTAATGAGTCTATAAAAAAAGTAATTTATAAAAACAAAGAAGAGCATAATGTTGTAATTATGATAACTGCATCTCCATATGCATATATGAAGTACTTTAAGTATTATGATTTCGCAGATGAGGTTATAGGCACTGAGCTATTTTGTGAAAATTCAAGATACAAAAACCAATTCATTGGCGAAAACTGCAAGGGAGTTGAAAAAATACAGAGAATAAATACTGTATTAGATAAACTTGGAATTGAGATTGATTATGAAAATTCATATGCATATTCAGACTCTAAAAGTGATTTACCTATGCTTTCCTTAGCTAAAAATGCATTTTTGGTTAATAAGAAAAATGGTGAGGTTATAGAACAAATAAATTCATAGCTTTATATCACTTAGAATAGGAGGGGATAGTTTGGGATATTTGCACATATTAATTTTGTCTATGGTTCCTGTAACAGAGTTAAGAGGAGCCATTCCTATAGGTATTGCAATGGGCTTAAATCCTATATGGGTTTATGTATTTAGTGTGATTGGTTCTACATTAGTATCAATTCCTTTGATATTGACATTTAGACATATATTGCAATTTTTGAAAGGTAAAAAGTTATTTAAGGGACTTGCTAACACAATTGATAAAAAAATAAATTCAAGAATGAAGAAATTAAAAAGCGTTTCAATAATAGGTATAATACTATTTGTAGGCATACCACTTCCAACAACAGGAACATGGACTGCGTCTGCGATAGCCTCAATACTAAAAATGAGAATAAAAGATGCTTTTATAGGAGTATTTTTAGGAAATTTATTGTCTGGAGTCATAGTGTCAGCCCTTTCTCTACATATAATATAAAACTATCCAAATATACTATTGGATAGTTTTTTTATGAAAATATGTGAAAAATATTTTTTATTTAGACAAAATATTTAAATTCATTTGGTCTTAAAATGTTTACTATCATAAAAGAAATATAGTATAGTAGTATTTATGAGGAAATTAATTTAAACTTGCCTATCAATAAAATAAAGTTTTTATATAAAATGTATTTTTAATAGTAATAGATTTAAACATTAAATTATTAAGGAGGTTTTAAGATGGAAAATTCAAATACTGATTTAGGTCGTGAGAATGTAGGCAAATTGCTTTTTAAATTGGCTACACCAGCTATTATTGCACAAATTGTGAATGTTTTGTACAACATAGTAGATAGAATCTTTATTGGTAGAATGGAAAGTGGCGAAGTTGCTATGGCAGGTGTTGGAGTAGCATTTCCTATAATAATTATAATAACTTCATGTAGTTATTTAATTGGTATGGGGGGAGGACCTTTAGCTGCTATAAAAATGGGGGAACAAGATAATGATGGGGCAGAGAAAATAATGAGTAATAGTTTTTCTGTATTAGTTATTTTGGCGATACTATTGACTATAGGTTTTCAGATTGGAAAAGAACCCTTACTTTGGCTATTTGGAGCAAGCGAATCTACAATTGGATATTCAATGGATTATTTGAATATTTATTTAATAGGGACAGTATTTGTTCAAATTTCACTAGGTATGAATACCTTTATAAATACTCAAGGATTTGCGACAACTGGTATGATTACGGTTGCTATAGGAGCTTTGATAAACATAATACTAGACCCAATTTTTATATTTGGATTTGGTATGGGGGTAAAAGGAGCTGCATTAGCCACTATAATTGCACAAGGAGTTTCTGCTATTTGGGTATTGGTATTTCTATTTGGAAAGAAAAGTATACTTAAGATAAAAAAGAAATACATGATGCCTAAAGCAAGTATTATTTTGCCAGTATTAGGTCTGGGAATTTCTCCATTTATAATGCAATCTACAGAAAGTTTAGTGCTTATAGCCCTAAATAGCAAATTACAGATGTATGGAGGAGATTTAGCAGTAGGTTCAATGGCAATAATGAGTAGTATAATGCAAATTCTTATGCTTCCTAACATGGGATTTACACAAGGGGCACAACCAATAATAAGTTACAATTATGGTTCAGGACAGATTGACAGAGTAAAAAAGACTTTTAAGTTATGTTTATTGTCATGTTTTACATACTCTGCAATTTTGTGGATTTTACTTATGATATTCCCTACGTTCTTTGTAAGTATATTTAACAAAAACCCACAATTACTTAGTATGACTAGTTGGAGTATAAAAATATATTTTGCTGGCTCTTTTATGTTTGGAATACAATTAGCTTGCCAGCAGACATTTTTAGCGCTTGGAAAAGCAAAAATATCTTTAATTTTAGCTCTTCTTAGAAAAGTTGTACTTTTGATACCTTTAATATTTATACTTCCAATGTTTTTTGATGAAAAACTTTTTGCTGTACTTTTAGCAGAGCCAATTGCAGATATAACAGCAGCCACTATTACAGCAATTTGTTTCTTTGTGTTTTATAAATGTTCTCTATCAAAACCTAAAGTAATAGAGGAGTAAAATATAAATAGTAGAAAGTTTTTAGGAGCATATATTATTAGTTAAAAATTAAAATTTGTATTTTAATTTAAGAAGATATTTTTTATAATTTACAAAGATACAAACTAGAATTAAAATTTAAAATTATAGTAAGAAAAATGTAAGTATTTGCAATATTAATGGTATAATATTTACAGATATGATAATCAATAAGAGGAAAGGATGTTTATATAATGGAAAATGATTTAACAATGCAAGAGCTACTTGAGCAACAAGAGCAAGTGTTCAGCAAAGTGAAAGTTGGGGAATTGATAACTGGAAAAATAACTGCAGTGAGAAATGATGAAGTACAACTAGAATTAGGTTATGGGTTTGATGGAATAATACCTATAAGTGAATTAAACATAGAAAAAAATCAATCTATAGAAGAGTTATATCATATAAATGATGAAATAACTGCTATAATAACAAAAGTATCTCAAAAAGATGGAACAATAACTTTATCTAAGTTACAATTAGATAGAAAAAATGATTTTGCTGATTTACACAAAGCTTATGATGAACATAGAATAATAACTGTAAACGTTGAAAAAAATATAGAAAAAGGTGTATTTGCTAATTACAATACATATACATTTTTTATACCAATTTCTCAGCTTGACACAAAGTTTATTACAGATACGTCTAAATTTGTTGGTCGTAACTTAGAAGTATATATAAAAGAAATGGATGCTAGAAAAAATAGATTTGTAGCATCTCATAGAGACGTATTACAAGAACGTATAAATAAAGAGAGAGAAGAAAGAAGAGTTCAAATTAAGGCAGAAAAGGAAGCCGAAAGAGCTAGAATAAAACATGAAAGAGAAGAAGAAAAAGCTCGTATTAAATTAGCTAAAGAAGAATTGTTTAATTCCCTTGAAGTTGGTCAGAAAAGAGATGGTAAAGTAACAAAGATAATGTCTTATGGTGCATTCATAGATATTGGTGGAATTGAAGGATTAGCACATATAAATAACCTATCTTGGACAAGAGTTGAAAGTGTGGAAGATGTTGTCTCTGAAGGTCAAGAAGTGGAAGTTTATGTATTAGATGTAAATCAAGAAACTAAAAAAATTGCACTAGCATTAAAAGATATAAACAATGACCCATGGGATTTAATAGCAAAAGAATTACAAGTTGATGATGTTGTTAATGCTAAAGTTCTTAGAATTATAGAAAAGGGAGCTTTTGTTCAAATCGAAGAAGGTGTAGATGCTTATTTACCAATTTCTGAATTGAGTGATACTAGAGTAGCTAAAGTTACTAATGTTGTTAATATTGGAGACGAAATTAAAGTTAAAATTCTTGATTTTAAACCAAAAACTAAGAGAATGTTAGTTTCGATAAAAGAAGCAACTAGAGAGCCAGAAGAGGATATAACAGAGTTTTTAGAAGTAGAAGAATCTCTAGGAAGTATTGGAGAATTATTTAAAGATAAATTTAAAGACTTAGAAATATAAAATAATCAAAAAGGGGGGCTGTTTTAAAACATTACTCTGTCTATTTTGACAGCTTTAGTTTTAAAATAGCCCTTCAACTATCTATAAAAATTTATATACAGTATTAGGAGGAAAATTAATGAAAAAAGCTATTATAGATGTACATTGTCATACTTTAATAAGTGGACATGCACATAGTACTTTTAAAGAAAATGTTGAAGAAGCAATTCAAAAAAATATAAAATATTTAGGCATATCAGACCATGGTCCTAATATGCCAGGAGGACCACATCCATTTTACTTCTATAATTTACATCTACTTCCACGCCAAATACAAGATTTAAAAATTCTTAGAGGTATAGAAGGAAATATCATGGATTATGATGGAAACTTAGATGTTCCAGAAGACATGCTACAACATTTAGATTATATAATTGCAAGTTTGCATAGACCTTGTATAGCTTCAGGTACAAAAGAAGAAAATACAAATGCTATTTTAAAAGTGATGGATAAACCTAGAGTAAAGATAATTGGGCATCCAGATGATAGTAGATATCCTTTAGATTATGAGTCTATAGTAAAAAAAGCAAAGGATAAAAATATTCTTTTAGAAATAAATAACTCTTCATTAAGTTCAAATTCTCATAGAACTGGAACTTGGGAAAATGCAAGTGAAATGTTACTATTATGTAAACAATATGGTGTAAGAGTTATTCTTGGTACAGATTCGCATATATGTTACTCTATAGGTGAATTTGAAAGTGCAGAGAAAGTTTTAAAATCAGTGGATTTTCCAGAAGAACTAGTAATAAATTATCATGAAGATGAAATTGTAGAGTTTTTTAATATAAATTTTTAGAATTTTAGGAGTGAGAAAATTTGAGTAAAAATAAGTTTATCTACATGAATTATTATGACAATGGTTATTTCAAAAAGGGAATGGTTATAAATATGGTTTTAGCTCTTATAATTTTGGCCACAATTTTTATATACTCAACAACATTTTTATATCTTTTATGTATAATAACAGCGGTTTTTCTTTTTAAGCAAGGTCGTGATTTTTCAAATAGATATAAGGGAAAAGTATATCTTACTCTTGATAATCATTCAATATCAATAAATAATCAATGTATTTTCAGTATAAAAGCTAGAAAAAATCAAAAATTTAACTATAAAGTAATAGAAAAAACAGAAGTAACAAAAAATATATTAAATATATGTGCTGATAATTTTAATTACAAAATTAGATTAAATGCATTGAGTTTGGAAGATGAAAAAAAATTATTGAGTACAATAGATGAAAAGATAAAAAAATTTAAGGGGTAATATCATACTATTTTCAATAGTTAGCATGATTTAGAATATTATCTGACAAAAATAAATAATAAAAAAATACAGATAATTATTTTTTTATGTTGACAATACATTTTAATGTGTATATAATAACTATTAAATCAAAATATTTAGAAAATTTAAATGATTTTAAAAGCGATGAATAGAAGTAGTAAGAATCATGAAACTTCCAGAGAGCTAAAGTATGGTGTGATTTAGCAGTTGATAATTCTGAACTTGTCTAGGAGCTGTTTCCTGAGTTGTGTAACTTAGGATAACCGTATTTCCACGTTATAGGAAAAATAGCTATTATAATAATTAGTAGTAGCTATTACTAAGGGAGCTTTTTAAAAAGCTAAATAGAGTGGTACCGCGAGCAAAACCTCGTCTCTAGTTTTACTAGAGATGGGGTTATTTTTATTCTAATGATAAATCTAACATTTGTACTTATGAATTGAAAAGGGGTAGAATTGCGTCGATATAAGGTATACTGAATACAAAAAACAGAAAAGGGGGAAAATAACATGAAATATGGAAAATATAAAAAATATAATAGAATGAAAATGGTAAATCGTAAATGGCCAGATAACGAAATAACAAAAGCTCCAGTTTGGTGTAGTGTCGATTTAAGAGATGGAAATCAATCACTGCCAACACCTATGAATGTAGAAGAAAAAGTCAGAATGTTCCGAATGCTTTTGGATACAGGGTTTAAAGAAATAGAAGTAGGCTTTCCATCAGCATCAAATACAGAGTATACATTTTTAAGAAAGCTAATAGATGAAAATATGATTCCAGATGATGTAACTATACAAGTACTTACACAATCTAGAGCTCATCTTATAGAAAAAACATTTGAATCAGTAAAAGGATGTAAGAAAGCAATAATACATTTATATAATTCTACATCTGTTCTTCAAAGAGAAGTGGTTTTTAATATGAGTAAACAAGAAATCATAGATATAGCAGTTGAGGGAGCAAGATTATTCAATGAAGAAGCAAAGAAATATCCTGAAACAGAGTTTATTTTTGAATACTCACCTGAAAGTTTCACAGGTACAGAAATGGATTATGCACTTGAGATATGTGAGGCAGTTATTGATGTGTGGAAACCAACGCCACAAAAGAAAGTTATAATAAATCTTCCATCAACAGTAGAAATGGCAACACCAAATATATATGCAGACCAAATAGAATGGTTTTGTGAAAATATAAGCTGTAGAGATTCTATTATAATGAGTTTACACACTCATAATGATAGGGGAACTTGTACAGCAGCAAGTGAACTTGGATTATTAGCTGGAGCAGATAGACTTGAAGGTACATTATTTGGAAATGGTGAAAGAACTGGTAATATGGACATAGTAAATGTGGGTCTTAATCTTTATACACAAGGAATAAACCCAGAATTAGACTTTAGTAATATTGATAAAATGATAGAAATATATGAAGACTGTACAAAACTTACAGTACATGATAGACATCCATATGCAGGAAATCTTGTACATTGTGCCTTTTCAGGTTCTCACCAGGATGCTATTAGAAAAGGTATGATAGCAATTAGCAATAGAAATGATGGTTGTTGGGAAGTTCCATATTTACCAATAGACCCTCATGATATAGGAAGAGAATACAAAGAAATCATTAGAATAAACAGCCAATCTGGAAAAGGTGGAGCTGTTTATATAATGGAAACAGATTATGGTTTCATGATACCTAAAAATATGCATGCTGATTTTGGAAATGTGGTTAAAATGGAATCTGATAGAATAGGAGCGGAACTTAGCAGTGAGTCAATATTTAACTTATTCAAGAAGGAATATATTGATGTTGAGAGTCCATATAAAGTTAAGAAATATAAGATAAAATCAATGGATGAGATAAACTATGAAAGTGATGATTCTGATGATACTAATATGATTGAGATGACTGCAAGAGTAACTTATATGGGTAATGAACAAAGAATTGTTGGAATAGGAAATGGGCCAGTAGATTCATTTAATAATGCATTAAAACAATGTGGAATGAAAGATTATAAATTTAGATATTATTGGGAACATGCATTAGAGGAAGGTTCACATTCAAGAGGTGTGGCCTATGTGGGAATAGAACATAATGATAAAGTTTATTTTGGGGTAAGCATATCAGAAAATATAAATACAGCAGCTATTAATGCTCTTATGAATGCAATAAATAAAAGTTATATTGAGGAGGAAGCAGAAAATGGGGATGACTATGACGCAGAAAATCTTAGCGAAACATGCTAATTTAAATGAGGTTAAGAAAGGACAATTGATTGAAGCAAACTTAGATATAGTTTTAGGCAATGATATAACATCACCAGTAGCTATTAGAGAATTTGAAAAGTTAGGAATTGAGGATGTTTATGATAAATCTAAAGTGGCAATAGTTTTGGACCATTTTACACCTAATAAAGATATAAAGAGTGCAGAGCAGTGTAAGTTTACAAGAAGTTTTGCAAAATCCAAAGGAGTGGTCAATTTCTTTGATGTAGGGGATATGGGAATAGAACATGTTCTTCTTCCTGAAAAAGGTATAGTAACAGCAGGAGATATAGTCATAGGTGCCGATTCTCATACTTGCACATATGGAGCATTAGGCGCTTTTTCCACTGGCGTAGGTTCAACTGATATGGGAGCTGGCATGGCTACAGGAAAATGTTGGTTTAAGGTACCTGGTGCAATAAAATTTGTCCTAAAGAATAAGCCAAATAAATGGATAACTGGAAAAGATGTGATACTTCATATAATAGGGAAGATAGGTGTTGATGGGGCACTTTACAAATCAATGGAATTTTGTGGAGATGGAGTAAGTAATCTATCTATGGATGATAGATTTACTATTTGTAATATGGCAATAGAAGCAGGGGCTAAAAATGGAATTTTTCCAGTAGATGATAAAACTATAGAATATATAAATTCACATAAGTGTACAACAACAGAAAAAGTTGTAAATGTATACGAAGCAGATGAAGATGCAATTTATGATGAAGTATATGAAATTGACTTAGCTACATTAAAAGAAACAGTAGCTTTTCCACATCTTCCTGAAAATACTAAAACAGTAGATGAGATTGATAACGATATAAAGATAGACCAAGTTGTAATAGGCTCTTGTACAAATGGAAGAATATCAGACCTTGAAGTTGCAGCTGAAATCATGAAAGGTAAAAAAGTTGCAGATGGGGTTAGAGTGATGATATTTCCTGGAACTCAAAAAGTGTATCTTGAAGCAATAGAAAAAGGATATATTACTATCTTTATAGAAGCAGGAGCAGCTGTTTCTACACCAACATGTGGACCATGTCTTGGAGGTCATATGGGGATACTTGCAGCAGGAGAAAGGTCAGTTTCAACAACAAATAGGAACTTTGTAGGAAGAATGGGTCATGTTGATTCAGAAGTCTATCTTGCCAGTCCAGCTGTAGCAGCAGCATCAGCTATAACTGGAAAAATATCAAAACCATCAGAAATAATTTAAGGGAGGTAAAGTTTATGATTGCTAATGGAAGAGTTTTTAAATTTGGTGATAATATAGATACAGATGTAATAATACCAGCTAGATATTTAAATATAGCTGATTATAAGGAACTCTCAACACACTGTATGGAAGATATTGATGATAAGTTTGTATCTAAAGTAAAGGCAGGAGATATTATAGTTGCAACTAAAAATTTTGGATGTGGTTCGTCAAGAGAACATGCTCCAATCGTAATAAAAGAAAGTGGAGTATCCTGTGTAATTGCATCAACTTTTGCTAGAATATTTTTTAGAAATTCTATAAATATAGGGCTTCCAATACTTGAATGTGAGGAAGCAGCTAATAGCATAGAAGAAGGTGATACTATAGAAGTGGATTTTTCAACAGGTGTAATAAAAAACATAACAAAAGGAACAAAATATAAGGCTGAACCATTTCCTGAGTTTATGCAAAATATCATAACAAATGAAGGTTTAATTAACTCAATAAAGGTAAACAGGGGGTAATGGTGTATGAATTGTAAAGTAGCAGTCATAAAAGGTGATGGTGTTGGGCCAGAAATTATAAAAGAAGGTATAAAGGTCTTAAATAAAATTTGTTATAAATTTAATCATAAATTTGATTGTGAATATGTATTGGCTGGAGGATGTGCAATTGATGAAACTGGAGAACCTCTACCTGATAAAACTGTTGAAATATGTCGAAAAAACGAGGCGGTATTACTTGGAGCTGTTGGGGGTCCAAAGTGGGATAAATGTAAAGGGGATGCAAGACCAGAAGCAGGTCTTTTGAAATTGAGAGAATCCTTAGGCTTATTTGCAAATTTGAGACCAGCAACTATATATGAAAGTATAAAGGAATCTTCACCACTTAGAGCAGATATAGTAGAAAAAGGCATTGATTTTGTTGTTGTGAGGGAGTTAACAGGGGGCATTTATTTTGGAGAACGTGGAAGAAAGATTATTGATGGTGTTGAAGAGGCTTATGATGTAGAGGTATACAATGAAAATGAAATAAGAAGAATTGGAAGAAGGGCTTTTGAAATCGCTAGAGATAGAAAGAAGAAGCTTGTCAGTATAGATAAAGCAAATGTGCTTGAAAGTTCAAGACTTTGGAGAGGTATTATGGAGAACTTAGCTAAAGAATTTGATGATGTAGAGCTATCACATATGTATGTTGATAATGCTGCTATGCAAGTTGTGAAAGACCCTAGCCAATTTGATGTAATAGTGACTAATAACATCTTTGGAGATATAATATCTGACGAAGCATCCATGGTTACAGGTTCTATAGGTATGTTACCATCTGCATCACTTCGAGAAGATAGCTTTGGAATGTATGAACCAATACATGGGAGTGCTCCTGATATAGCTGGAAAAGATATTGTAAATCCAATTGCAACTATTTTATCTGTCGCAATGATGTTAAGACATAGCTTTAATCTAGAAGATGAAGCTAAATGCATTGAAGATGCAGTACAAAATGTACTTAGAAAAGGATACAGAACTAGTGATATATATAATAGTATAGGAACTGTTGTTGGTACAAAGAAAATGGGAGAATTAATAGTAAATGAAATTTAGAATTATAGTTTAATTTATATAATACGATTTGGTCATATAATGGGGGGCATTAGTAAAAAATTTATTGTGAAATAGTTTTATATTTAGGGTAGAAGAGATATTTTATTTTTAAAGCACAACATGATTTTAGGTAATTTTAATTACATAAAATCACGTTGTGCTTTTTTATAAAATAACACTTTGGATTAAGATTTTAATGCTGAAATAGCCTATTTTTGTTTATTAGAAATTTGCAGGGATTTAATTAATATTATATAATATATTTTAGTATTATGAATATTAAGTGACTGTCAATATTAGTTAGGAGATGGAGTTTTTGGGAAAATATAAGGTTTTAAAAAAGCAAAACAGTAGTAAATCTTGTTTAGTTTGTGGAACGCAAAATGAATTAGGATTAAAAGCAGATTTTTATGAACTTGAAAATGGAGAACTTGTATCAATTTGTAATACAAAAGATTGGCATCAGAGTTATCCAGGAAGAGTTCATGGAGGTATGTCTGCTGCAATATTAGATGAGACTATTGGAAGAGCTGTAAGTATAAATGATGACCAAATATGGGGGGTTACAGTATCTTTGAAATTGAAATATAAAAAGCCAGTACCAACAGATGCTACTATAAAAGTAGTTGGAAGGATAACTAAAGAAAATAGAAAATTATTTGAAGGTACAGGAGAAATAATTTTGCCAAATGGAGAGATAGCAGTAACAGCAACTGGAAAATATATGAAGATGCCTATTGGTCAAATAGCAGAAGGTGATTTTTCTGATGAAGAATGGTTCTTTGCTGAATCAGAAGAAAAAGTTGAATATATTGAGATTTAAGTGATTACATATTTGCTATGTAAAATGATGTGTAAAAAAATATAAAATTGAAAAACATAAGATAAAAATAACTTAGCTATACTTAAAAAAAATTCTTATAATAGCATTAAATTTACACGTTAAAAAAAATAATTTATATATTTAAAAAGTGTATTTTTTTTATAGGTAAAATTCAGAAAATTCAAACTAATGATGAGGTGTAAAATGGATGATTTCACAAAATATAGAAAATAAATTATATATAAAATATAATTTTTATGTTGACATACTTAATTTAGCTTGATATTATAGATATTAAAAATAAGGACAGTAAACACACTATCCATATTACAAACTAAAAAAGGAGGGAATTATAATGAGTAAGAAATTATTTATTCCTGGTCCTATTGATGTTAGAGCAGAAGTCTTGGAAAAGATGGCTACACCAATGATAGGACATAGAGGGAAAGATGCATCTATACTTCAAAAAAGTATAAGTGAAAAAATGCAAAAACTATTCTATACCAACAACACGATACTTTTATCCACGTCGTCCGGAACTGGTTTAATGGAAGGCTCCATTCGTTCCTGTACATCCAAAAAGGCAGCAGTATTTTCCTGTGGGTCCTTTGGTGATAGATGGTACAAAATGGCAGTGGCTAATAATGTCCCAGCGGATATATTTAAAGTTGAATTAGGAGAGGCAACAACACCAGAAATGGTTGATAAGGTGCTTTCTACCGGAGAATATGATTTAATAACCGTAACTCACAATGAAACTTCAACTGGAATAAGAAATCCAATAGAAGAAATTGGAGAAGTTGTTAAAAAATATAAAGATGTGGTCTACTGTGTAGACACTGTAAGTTCAGCCGGTGGAATAAAAGTCGAGGTTGATAAGATTGGAATAGATATTTGTATAACATCATTACAAAAAGCACTGGGATTACCACCAGGAATGTCTATTTGCACATTTTCTCAAAAAGCAATCGATAGAGCTAAGCAAGTACCTTTTAGAGGAGTTTATTTTGATTTGTTAGAAATGTATGAATACTTAATCAAGAAAAACTACCAATACCCTTCAACACCATCTCTTTCTCACATGTTCGCTTTAGATTTCCAATTAGATAATATATTAGATGAAGGCCTAGATAATAGATTCAAACGACATGAAGACATGGCAAACTTAGTTAGAATCTGGGCTAAAAAACACTTCCAAATTTTTACCAATGAAAATCACTTATCCAATACACTTACTGTTATAGAAAATACTCAAGGTATTAGTGTATCAAATTTAAATTCAAAATTACAAGAACGAGGATTCCAAATAGCAAATGGCTATGGCAATTTAAAAGAAAAAACTTTTAGAATTTCACATATGGGTGACTATACTGTCGAAGATGTACAAGAATTATTAGATAATATTGATGATATATTAGGTTTTAATAAGTAATATTACAAAATTATGTGTATTTTAAGTTAAATTTAAAATATATAAAATAAAATGTGTTTTATGAAAATTACATATTAAATTTTTAACAAACATTAATGAAATTTGATATGACTTTAATAAAAAATATTTTGAAAATTATATAAATAGAAAGTGTAATTAAATAAAGTTTTTTAGTGATGAAAATACTTTAAAAAATAAAAATTGGAAAAATTAAGTGAATATAATTGGAGGAGTTTGTTATGTATAATATATTAATTACTGATGGAATAGAGAAAGATGCAGCGAGAAAATTGAGAGAGTTAAATTTTAATGTGATAGAAGAGTTTTATGAAAAAGATGTTTTAGGAGATAAACTTAAAGATGTTGATGTGCTTGTAGTACGTTCAGCTACTAAGGTTACTAAGGATGTAATAGACAAAGCATTAGAAGGTAAAAAGTTAAAATTGATAGTAAGAGGTGGGGTAGGATTAGACAATATAGATGTTAAATATGCAGAAGCTAATGGAATAAAAGTCATGAATACTCCAAATGCAAGCAGTATATCTGTTGCAGAACTTACAATAGGTCAATTATTTGTACTTGCAAGATTCATAAATACTGCAAATGTAACTATGAGAGATGGAAAATGGGAAAAGAAAAAATACAAAGGTACAGAAATTAATGGAAAAACATTAGGACTTATAGGTTTTGGAAGAATTGCAAAAGAAGTTGCAAAGAGGGCAGAACTATTAGGAATGAATGTCATATATACTGACATAATGGGTGAAGCACAAGGCTTTAACAAATATAGATTCTGTGATATGGAAGAAGTTTTACAAAAAGCAGATTTCTTATCTTTACACATACCTTTTGATAAGAATAAGGGGGCAGTAATAACTGAAAAAGAAATAAATAAGATGAAAAATGGAGCTTATTTAATAAACTGTGCAAGAGGCGGTTTGGTGGACGAAAAAGATTTACTAAAAGCATTAGATGAGGGTAAATTATCAGCAGCAGCTATAGATGTTTATGAGCAAGAACCTACATTAAATCTAGATTTAGTAAATCACCCAAGAGTTTCTCCTACACCTCATATTGGTGCATCTACAGTAGAGGCTCAAGAAAGAATTGGAGAAGAAATTGTAAATGTGATTCAAGACTACTTTCTTGACTTCAACAATCTAATAGGGGTAGCATTATAAAATATTTTATACAATTAGGAGGAATTTAGTAATGGCAACGATTAAACCATTTAAGGCGATTAGACCAAATAAATATATAGTAGATAAAGTAGCAGCACTTCCTTACGATGTTATGAATAGTGAAGAAGCTAGAGAAATTGCAAAAGGGAATCCATATTCATTTTTGCATATAGATAAATCAGAAATTGATTTAGATGAAAATATAAATTTATATGATGAAAAAGTTTATTTAAAAGCACGAGAAAATTTGGACGAATTTCGAAAACAAGAAATTCTAGTAAAAGAGGAAAAAGATTGTATATATATATACAAACAAGTTATGGATGGCAGAGCTCAAGTTGGTATAGTTGCATGTATTTCAGTTGATGAAAGCTTAGATGGAACAATAAAAAAACATGAGTACACTAGACCAGAAAAGGAAGTTGATAGAACTAATCATATAAAATACTGTGATGCTAATACGGGAACTATACTTGTAACTTACAAACATCAAAGATTAATAGATGATATGATAAATGATTTTATGGATAATCATGAGCCTTTATATGATTTTATAACAGATGACAAGATAGAGCATACAGTGTGGAAGATTGATAATGATGATATAATATGTAATTTAGTAAATGCATTTGGAAAATTAGATTATTTATATATTGCAGATGGTCACCATAGAACAGCTTCAGCAGAAAATGTAGCTAAAGAAATGAGAGCTAAAAATCCAAACTATACTGGAAAAGAAGAATTTAATTATTTTATAGCAATGATTGCACCAGATGAAAATCTAATGGTTTTAGATTATAATAGAGTTATCAAAGACTTAAATGGTTTAAATGAAAAAGAATTTATAAATAAAATAAAAGAAAATTTTGATGTAGAACAAATGAAAGGTAAAGAAAAATATAAACCTGACAAAAAAGGAACTTTCGGAATGTATCTAGGTGATAAATGGTACAAAATGAAGGCAAATAAGAATTTATTAGACATAGAAGACCCAGTTGACTCATTAGATATTTCTATACTACAAAATTATGTGATTGATGCTATTTTAGGAATTGAAAATCCTAGAGTAGATAAAAGAATTGATTTTATTGGTGGAATTAGAGGTATTGAGGAATTAGAAAGAAGAGTTAATGAAGATATGAAGGTAGCGTTTGCAATGTATCCTACTAGTATTGAGGATTTAATAAAAGTAGCAGATGCAGGCAAGATAATGCCAGCTAAGTCAACATGGTTTGAACCTAAGGTAAGATGTGGGCTATTCTTACACGAAATAAATGAATAATTAATAAAATTAAAGGCTAAAAAGTAAACTCTACTACTTTTTAGCCTTTAATTTTTAATTAAAAATAATAGTATAGTAATTTTAAATTATAAGAGATAGTTTTTCTAAAAAGCTATCTTTTTTTTAGATTTTTATATGGTAAAAATTTACATTTAACAGAAATAGAGTAATATTGTATGTTATAATTTAGAATGGAAATTTATATAGACAGTATTTATAATAAGCGTTAAAAGATATTTGTTATTATTATAGACTATATTGTTATATGAGCAAAATTAGAAAAATAAAAGGATATTAAAGTGACATGCTAGAATTATTATTCGGAAACTAAGTTTCAAGGATGAGTATGAAGCTTATAATTATTTTATAGGGTTGAAGCTTAAGAAAATGGTAATTCAATTTGGAAACAGGATTGATTATATAAAAAGTATAGTGATTAATTAGAAAAATAATGAATAATAATTAGTATATACTATGTTATTAAGCCTTATTAAAATCAAAAGAAAATTAAGTTATATTTTTAAAATATTCATTAAAATTAAAGTGTTGAAAATGAGGATATATTGAGTTTAATTTTATCTTTAAATTAAAGTGGGACAATGTTAAATAGTATCTTATCTAAGAGGAACTTAAAAAATTGATTGAGGTATTTATAAGCATGAAAAGAATTATAAGGAATTTATTAATATAAGTATTATAAAAGAGAATAATTTTTATACATCAATTAATATATAATTAAAAGAAGTGTAAAATGAAAATTTTATAGATAAATTTAACTATATGTTGTTTGATTCTAATATAGGAAGAAATAAAATATGTATAAAAATAGGAAGATATAATATAAACATATAATATATTATATGTAATGAGGATGTGAGTATGGTGAACAGACTAAAGCCAAAAATTTTAGGTATTAGTATCTTGTTTATTATTATAATTATTTTAACCTGTGGGGCTATTTTTAAGTTTAAGTTTAAATTGGATAATAAGTTGAAAGAGACCACGCATACATATTTGTCAGAATTTACGGAGCATAACATAATTAATCTTAAGACAAAACTTAGTGGTCAATTTGACATGCTTGAATCTATTGCTAGTTTTATGGGAAATTTAGATAATATAAATAATGATATGATGATTAATTTAATGGAGTCTGGAGTAAAGCGAAGTTCTTTAATTAGAATGTCTGTTTCTACACTGGATGGAAAAAGTTATTCTAATGATGGAATTATTACTAATTTAAAAGATAGAGATTATTTTAAAAAAGCTAAAAATGGAGAAAAAAACATATCAGAATCTTTAAAATCCATTATTGATAAGAAAGAAATAATAGTTTTAGCTACTCCTATCTATAAAGATGGAAAAGTAGCAGGTGTTTTAAGTGGAGCTTATGATTCAACTAAATTGAATGAATTATTAGGCTTATCTGCATTTGATAAAAAAGCACACGTTTATATTGCCAAAAAAAATGGAGATGTAATTGCTCAAAATACAAACGAAAATAGTAAAATGTTATCATGTGTATTTAAACTTTTTAATAAGGATAATTGTGAGGAAGTAAATTGTTTAAAAGTTATAAAAGAAAATATTAAAAATGATAAATCTGGATATTCTAACTATAATTTAGATAATGAGAAATTTATGTTAAATTATCAACCACTTGGAATTAATGATTGGTATATTTTTTCTGTTGTACCAAGTGAAGTAGTATATATTCAGTCAGATAATATTTCGTATGATGTATACATATTTGCATTAGAAATATTATTAGTTATATTAATTTTTGTTGTATATATAGCTTATATTATAAATAACAATACTAAGACTATTATAAATGAAAAAGAAAAATTTAAGGCACTTACTGATAATATATTAGGAGGTGTTAAAAACTGCTTAAAAGATAAATATATGACTATGACTTATGTAAGTCAGGGGTTTTTGGAACTTACAGGTTATTCTGAAGAGGATTTAGATGTAGTTTTTAAAAATAAATTTAAAAATATGATTTATAAAGAAGATGTAGACAAGGTTAATAGTATCGTTTTGAATCAATTAAAAAGACAAGATAAAATTGAAGTTGAATATAGAATTGTAAAAAAAGATGGAAGTATAATTTGGGTTTTAGATAGAAGTAAATCTATAAAAGATAGTAAAGGGAATGAGTATATACAGGGAGTCTTAACTGATATAACAGAACTCAAGAAAATACAAGAAGAATTAGACTCAAAAAGGTTTGAAATAGAGACTATCAATGATAGCATTGTTGGTGGAATAGTGATAACTGAGATAAATGATGATTTTGATAGTATATATTTAAATGAAGGTTATTTAAATATGATTGGATACACACGTAAACAGTTAGAAGATGAATTAGATAATAAATTAATCAAGCTGATTTTCAGAGATGATAGAGCTGGAATGATTGATGATATAAATAAGCAACTTAAAGTAAATGATACATTTGCATGCGAACGAAGAGTTGAAAAACGAGATGGTAGTATTATATGGATTTTATTAAAAGGAAGAAAAATAGTTGATGAAAATGGAAACTCAGTACTATGTAGTGTAATTGTCGATATTACTTCTGCTAAATTATTAGAGCAAGAGCTTAAAAAGAGTGAAGAACGTCATGAGATTATTATAAAGCAGACACAAAATATTATAGTTGAATGGAATATAGAAAAAGACCAAATGAGTATTTCTCCTAATTGGTATAATAAATTTGGTTATGACCCTATAACTGAAAATGCAACGAAAAATATAACTAAATCAGTTGATATATATCATGATGATATAGATAAGTTTATTTTATTAACTAAGCTCACTTCATCAGGAAGTGAGTATGAGGAGTGTGAGATTAGGCTTAGAGTTAGAGATACTACTTATGCATGGTTTAGTATAAAAGCAACGACACTGTTTGATGATAATGGAATACCTTATAAAGTTGTAGGTAGTTTAACTGATATTGATGAATCAAAACGAGAAGCTGAAAAATTAAAAGAGAGAGCGGAAAAAGACCCACTAACAGGTTTATATAATAAAAAAGCATCACAAGCACTTATAGAAGAATATATAACATTGGATAAAAACAGACAAGGTACTTTAATGATTATTGATATTGATGACTTTAAAGGTATAAATGATAATTTAGGTCATTTATATGGTGATGCTGTATTAAGTGAAATTGCAAGTGATTTAATAAATTTATTTAGAGCATCTGATATAGTAGGAAGAATTGGTGGAGATGAGTTCATTGTTTTTATGAAAGATATTTCTGAAACAAAAGATATTATGAACAAAGCAGAGGAATTGGTCAAAACGTTTGAGAGGTCTTTTGTAGGTAAAGGATATAATTATAAAATATCTTTGAGTGTAGGGATTGCTAGATTTCCAAAAGATGGAACAGATTACATGCAGTTATTTAGAAATGCGGACATAGCTCTTTATTCAGCTAAGGGTAAAGGAAAGAATCGTTATGCCTTGTATGATAAAAAAATTGATAAAGTACAATATATAGCAAATACAAGAAATACAGATGAAAATACCAATGTAGCAAGGTCTTTTAAGGAACATATTACAAATTATATATTTGATATATTGTATGAATCAAATAATATAGAAATGGCTGTAAATTTGATTCTTGATATTGTGGGTAAACATTTTAATGTGAGTCGTGTCTATATATTTGAAAACTCAGATGATAACCTCTACTGTAAAAATACATTTGAATGGTGTAATGAAGGAATAACAGCAGAAATTGATAATCTTAAGAATATTTACTATGGTCATTTAGGCAATTATCTTTTAAATTTTAATGCAGATGGATTATTTTATTGTAATGATGTTGATAATCTCAATAGCGATTTAAAAAATTTGCTTAAAGCACAAGGGATATGTTCAATATTACAATGTAAAATTTTAGAAGGTAATGAATTTAGAGGATTTGTAGGATTTGATGAATGTTCATATAATCGTATGTGGACCAGTGATGAAGTGGATACACTGACATTTATTTCCAAGACGCTTAGTGTGTTTTTATTAAAAATGCGTATCCAAAGTAAGCTAGAGGAATCTTTAGAAGTTCAAAAGTCTGTAATGGATAACATGGACATATGGGCTTATGTTGTTGACAGAAACACATATGAACTGTTATTTATCAATAAAAAGATGCTTGAGTCAGCCCCAGATACACATGTAGGTGATTTATGTTATAAAGTACTATGGAACAATCAGAATAAACAATGTAGAAAATGCCCTATGAGTTGTTTAAAAGATGGAACTGATACTTGTAAATCATTTATGCGTAACAAAAAGTTTGGTGTAAATGTAAATATAACGGCAACAGCTTTAAAATGGTTTGATGGTAAAGATGCATGTTTAATATTTGGTAGTGAAGTAAATAGTGTTGAGTCTGAAGCAAATATTTAAATGAGCTTCTTGTAAAGATTTCCTAACTAATTGAATAAAACGTTTAAACTACTGTATTATAGATTTACTTAAAATCACAATTTTGATTTATTGAACCTAAAACGTTCATATAAATTATTTAAGTTGTGGTTTTAAGTATTTTTTGTGTTATAATTAAGCGTTAAGAACAAAATTAAAAGATACTTTTAATTTTAAGAAAGTATTTGTTAAATATATATTGAGCAGGTGATGATATGGAAAATAGGTTTTTACCAATAAGTAAACAAGATATGATAGATAGAGGATGGGAAGAGCTAGACTTTGTGTTGGTTACAGGTGATGCATATGTAGACCATCATAGTTTTGGTACAGCAATAATATCTAGAGTTTTAGAAAATGCTGGATATAAGGTAGGTATAATAGCACAACCAAATTGGAAGACGACAGATGATTTTATGAAATTAGGAAAGCCTAGACTTGGATTTTTGGTTAATGCAGGGAATATGGATTCAATGGTGAATCACTATTCAGTGAGTAAGAAGCATAGAGATAAGGATATGTATTCTCCTGGTGGAAAAATGGGTTATAGACCAGATAGAGCCACAATAGTCTATTGTAATAAAATAAGAGAAGCATATAGCGATGTTGCAATAGTAATAGGAGGAATTGAAGCTAGTTTAAGAAGATTTGCCCATTATGATTATTGGAGTGATAAGGTTAGAAAGTCAATGTTGATAGATAGTGGAGCAGATTTATTAGTTTATGGAATGAGTGAAAAGCAGATTGTGGATGTAGCTAATGCACTTAATGATGGATATGACCCAAAATATATTAGACATATTGATGGGACATGTTATGTTGCAGATACACTAGAAGAAATATACGATAACTATATATTGATTCCATCATATAAAGAAATATGTGAAGATAAAATGAAATATGTAGAGGCTTTTAAAATTCAATATGATGAACAAGACCCATTTAGAGGAAACATAATTGTTCAACCTCATGGAAGTAAGTATTTAGTTCAAAATAAGCCAGAGAAACCTCTAAATAGAGAAGAATTGGATGAAGTTTATGGATTACCATATCAAAAAACATATCATCCTGTATATGAGAAATCTG
Source organism: Clostridioides sp. ES-S-0010-02 (assembly GCA_020641055.1). Taxonomy (NCBI): domain Bacteria; kingdom Bacillati; phylum Bacillota; class Clostridia; order Peptostreptococcales; family Peptostreptococcaceae; genus Clostridioides; species Clostridioides sp. ES-S-0010-02. The sequence goes on along the minus strand of CP067345.1, from coordinate 3,366,684 downwards.
GTGGTATACCAGCTATAGAAGAAGTGAAATTTAGCATAGTAAGTTCAAGAGGGTGTTTTGGTAGTTGTTCATTTTGTGCAATAACCTTTCATCAGGGAAGAGCTGTTCAAAGTAGAAGTGAGAAATCAATTATTGATGAAGCAGTAGGAATAACAAAATTAAATGATTTTAAAGGATATATACATGACGTTGGAGGTCCAACAGCTAATTTTAGAAGACCAGCATGTAACAAACAAATTACTAAAGGTGCATGTAAAAATAGACAATGTTTATCACCATCACCATGTAAAAACTTAGATGCAGACCATAGTGAGTATCTACATTTACTTAGAGCTGTAAGAAAATTACCTAACATAAAAAAAGTGTTTGTACGCTCTGGTATTAGGTATGATTATGTAATGGCAGATAAAAATAATAAGTTTCTTAGAGAGCTAATAGAACATCATGTAAGTGGTCAATTGAAGGTGGCTCCAGAACATATATCAGAAGAAGTTTTAGAATATATGCAAAAGCCAGCAGGAAAAACTTATGATAAGTTTAGACAGAAATTTTTTGCTATAAATGAAGAATTAGGTAAAAAACAATATTTGATACCATATTTAATGTCTAGTCATCCAGGGTCTACACTAAATAGTGCCATAGAGTTAGCTGAATATTTGAGGGATACTCATTATCAACCAGAGCAAGTTCAAGATTTTTATCCAACTCCTGGGACACTGTCAACTACAATGTTTTATACAGGAATAGACCCACTTACAATGAAGCCAGTTTATGTCCCAAAATCAAAACGAGACAAAGCAATGCAAAGAGCTTTATTACAGTATAGAGCACCTAGAAACTATGACTTGGTATATTCTGCACTAGTTGAAGCTGGAAGAGAGGATTTGATAGGTTTTGGACATAGATGTCTAATAAAACCAAAGGATGAGAAACCTTATTTTAATAGAAATAATTCTAATAAAAATAAGTCTAAGTCTTCTACTGAAAATAAAAAATATAATGCAAATAATAGAAACAATAAAAAACAACAAAAAAGTCCAAGTAAGAGAAAGAAAAAATATTAAAATAGAGTGTAGGTAAATAGTAAATAAAATTATTTAAATAAGAAGGATTATTCGATAAATTAACAGAAATTAATATAAATAAATATAATTATTTTATAAAAAGTTAGTTTCGGGAGGAAGAGATGAAAAAGTATATTTATATAATGTTATCAGCAGCATTAAGTGTAATTTTTTTAGTGGGGTGTTCACAAGGACAAAATGAAAAGCCAAAAGAAGAACCAGCAGTTGTTAAAGAAGTAAAGGTAGCTGTTCCAGATGGATTGCCAGCGGTAGCAGTAGCGAAATTAGCAAATGAAAATCCAGCAATTAAAGATGGATATGAAACAATTTATAGCATTGAGAAAACACCAGAGACAATTTCTACTAGAGTAATGAAAAAAGATGTAGATATAGCTATAGTTCCATCAAATATGGCTGCAATAGCATATAATAAAACTTCAAGTTATAATATAGTTGGTACTGTAGGTATGGGGTCTCTTTATTTAGTATCAACAGATGATATAAAGGATTATTCTGATTTAATTGGGAAAGAAGTTGGATGTACAGGGAAAGGTCTTACTCCAGATATAACAATAAGAAGTCTTTTATCACAAAAGGATATAAATCCAGCAGATATAAATTTTAATTATGTAAACTCTGCAAGTGAATTAGTACCATTATTGGCTACAGGAAAAATTACAACAGGGATTGTTCCAGAACCTGCACTTAGTGCTTTAATGTCCAAAAATCCAAATATAAAAATTATAAAAAGTTTAAATGATTCATGGAAAGAAGTAAGTGGTTCAAAGGATGGATATCCTCAATCTACATTAATTATCAAATCTGATTTTTTAAGAGATAATAAAGAATTTGTAGATTCTTTCTTAGGACAATTATCAAATAGTGTAGATTGGGCAAATAAAAATCCTGAGGAATTAGGTAAATATTCTGAGGAGATAGAAATATCTACTGAACCTAAAATAATAGGCAAAGCTCTTGAAAGAGCTAATTTAAAGTATATTCCAGTTAAAGATATGATTAATGATTACAAAAACTACTATGAAAAATTAGCTAATTTTGATGATAAGACAGTAGGAGGCAAAGTGCCAGATGAAGCAATATACTTTGTTGAAAAATAAGAAAATTAAAGAACAATTTATAGACAAATTAGAGGTAACACTTTCTTGTGTTATCCTCTTATTTTTGTGGCAAATTATTGCTTTAAAAATTAACAATGATATATTCTTGCCAACTATAAATCAAGTCTCTAGTAGTATCAAAGAAATAGCATTGAATTCTAATTTCTATATAGACATACTTTACTCAATAGGTAGATGTTTTTTTAGTTTTTTATTTGCTTTGATTTTTGCTATCATATTGTCTATAGTAGCATACTTAAGCAGGATTTTTAGAAATTTATTAAAGCCAATTAATGCTCTAGCACGTTCAATACCAACGATGATATTAGTAATACTTGCACTAATTTGGTTTAAAAAAGATACTACACCTTTTATAGTTGGGTTTACTATAGTTTTTCCAATCTTATACGAGAGTGTTTTAGGAGCAATATTGAATATTGATAAAAATTTATTAGAAATGGCAAGCGTGTATAAGATAAGGTTTATAGATAAGGTGTTGAAAATCTATTTACCAGCTATAAAATTTCAAATTATATCTATATTAGTATCGACATTTTCATTAAGCTTAAAAGTCGCTATAGCAGGAGAGGTATATAGTCAACCTACATATGGTATTGGGACTATGATACAAACTGAAAAAATTAATTTTAATACATCTGGGATATTTGCATGGATAATTATAATAGTTTTAATATCAGTCATTTTACAAGTAGCTCAAAAATTTTTGTCAAGGAGAGCTTTTTTATGGAAAAGATAAGGTTAAGTATTGAGAATATAAATAAAAAATATGATAATCATATTATATTTAAAAATTTTAATATTGATTTTTATATAGATAATGTTAACTGTATACTTGGGAAATCTGGATGTGGAAAAACTACTCTCTTAAATATAATAAGTGGTATTATAGAAAATGATACTTGTAATTTAAATATTAAAGAAAGTTCAAATAAAATTGGGAGTAAGCTAGATGTAAGTTACATATTTCAAGAAGATAGGCTAATAGATTGGCTAACTGTAGAAGAAAATATAAAGATAGTTGTAAATAAATACTACAGTAAAACTCAATTAGATAAAATTTGTGATGAATATTTAGATTTGGTTGGAATTATTAAATATAAAAATTTTTATCCTCAGATGCTTAGTGGAGGGCTTAGGCAAAGAGTCAATATTGCTAGAGCATTTATCTATCCATCAAAGACTATTATAATGGATGAACCTTTTAAATCTATTGATGCAAAGAATAAACAAATAATAATGGATAATTTTAAAGACATACTTAAAAAAGAAAAAAGAACTGTTTTATTTGTAACTCATGATATTGAAGAAGCATTATTTTTAGCAGATAATATCTTTATTTTAGGAGATTCTCCTATGAGAATAAAAAAAGAACTAAAAAATTCTAGTGAATTGGAAAAAAATGAAGTTTTGAAGTTAATATAGAGTTATAATAATATTGTTGTTTTAAAATATAATTATTTTAACTATAATACTCTATTAAAATAGTACAGAATATTCGAAAATATGGATAATGTTCGTATTTTATAAAAAGGAAGTGAATGTATGATTAAAGTAAAAACTAATGCTATGAGAATTTTAGATTCAAACAAAATTGATTATAAGGTACTATCTTATGAAGTCAAAAGTGAACATGTAGATGGTGTAGAGGTAGCACATGATATAGGAAGAGATGTAAATGAAGTATATAAGACTCTAGTAACTCAAGGAGTTAGTAAGAGTATTTATGTATATGTAATACCAGTACATGAAAATTTAGACTTAAAAAAAGCTGCAAAAGTAGCTAAAGAAAAAAGTGTGGATATGATTCATGTAAAAGATATAAATAAGCTTACAGGATATATTAGAGGTGGTTGTTCTCCTGTAGGGATGAAGAAGCTTTATAAGACTTTTGTAAATGAAAGTGCAAAACAATTAGATACAATTATAGTAAGTGCTGGAAAAATAGGATACCAAATAGAATTATCACCACTTGATTTACAGAAACTTATAAAAGTAGAGTTTACAGATGTAATAAAAAAATAGATATTTCAGATAAAAAATTGATGACAAAAAATTATATGATTAATAAAATAAATAATGACTTAAAAATAAACATTTAACTACTATTATGTAATTGATATAAAAATATTGAGAAATTTTAAAAATGATGGTAAAGTGTAAATATGATTACGAATATTTTTTATAAAGTAATGGAGGGATGTTCGCTTGAGGAAGATAAAATCTGAACAAATTGTTGAACAAGTAAAAAAACTTTGCATAGAAGCTAGTTTATACTTAGGAGATGATGTCTTAAGCTGTATAAAAGAGAAAGCTAAAACTGAAAAAAGTGAAGTGGGAAAAAACATATTAAATATATTAGTTGAAAATGCTGAAATAGCAAAGGAAAAAAATATACCAATATGCCAAGATACTGGTATGGCTGTATTTTTTGTTGAAATAGGACAAGAGGTTTTAGTTGAAGGAGATACAATTACTGATGCTATAAATGAGGGCGTAAGACAAGGGTACGAGGAAGGATATTTGAGAAAATCTGTTGTAAGTCCAATTAGTAGAATAAATACAAAGGATAATACTCCTGCCATTATTCATTATGAAATGGTAAAAGGCGATGAAATTAAAATAGAGTTTGCTGCTAAGGGATTTGGAAGCGAAAATATGAGTAAAATGAAGATGTTAAAGCCATCAGATGGATTAGAAGGAATTAAAAAATTTATTATTGATACAGTTTCAGAAGCTGGACCTAATCCATGCCCTCCTATGGTAATTGGAGTTGGTATAGGTGGAACTGTAGATAAATGTGCTCAAATAGCTAAAAAAGCACTTTTTAGAGAACTAGGCGAATTTAATGAAGATGAAAATATTGCAAAATTAGAAAGTGAATTATTAGCCTCTATTAATAAATTGGGGATAGGACCTCAGGGGTTAGGAGGAACTACAACAGCTTTAGGTTTAAATATAGAGACTTTTCCTACACATATAGCAGGTCTTCCTGTTGTTGTAAATATAAACTGCCATGCATCAAGACATAAAAAGGTAGTAATTTAGGAGGAAAAATAAAATGATAAAGATAACTACACCTGTAAGTGAGATTGATATAGCTAAGTTAAATTGTGGAGATACAATTAGTCTAAGTGGTATACTTTATACAGCAAGAGATGCAGCTCATAAAAGATTGATAGATTGTATAAATAAAGGTGAAGAGTTACCATTCGATGTAAATGGTCAAGGTATATACTATGTAGGTCCTACTCCAACAAAACCAGGAGAAGTTATAGGAGCAGCAGGTCCAACGACGAGTTATAGAATGGATGATTTGACGATACCTCTTTTAGAGAGAGGTCTTAGATTGATGATAGGTAAAGGAAAAAGAAGTGAAGAAGTTATACAAGGTATGGAGAAGTATGGAGCAGTTTACCTTGCAGCAATAGGAGGAGCTGGTGCATACATTTCAAATTCTATAAAATCATGTGAAATTATTGCATATGAAGACTTAGGACCTGAAGCTATAAGAAAGATTGTAGTAGAAGACCTTAAACTTACAGTAGCTATAGATAGTTATGGAAATAATATCTATGAACAAGGAAGAGCAATTTATGAATGTAAATAAATTTTGAAAATTTATATAAATACTAAATATACAAAACAATTTAATTGTAAACATTTTAAGGAGGAAGATTGATGTCTAAGGATTATGCAAAATTGGCATTAGAAATGCATGAAATTAATAAAGGGAAAATAAATGTAGAAAGTAAGGTAGAAGTTAAAACTAAGGATGATTTATCAACAGCATATACGCCAGGTGTTGCAGAGCCTTGTCTAAAAATACATGAAAATCAAGAGGATGTTTATAGATATACTTCTAAAGGTAATTTAGTAGCAGTAGTTAGTGATGGAAGTGCTGTACTTGGATTAGGCAATATTGGTGCTGAAGCAGCTATACCTGTTATGGAAGGTAAATCTATATTATTTAAGCAATTTGGAGATGTAGATGCCTTTCCAATATGTTTAAAGACTAATGATGTAGATGAAATAGTTAAGTCTGTGGAATTAATGGAACCAGTATTTGGAGGAATAAATTTAGAGGATATATCTTCTCCAAGATGTTTTGAAATAGAGGATAGATTAAAAAAATCTTTGAGTATACCTGTTTTTCATGATGACCAACACGGTACTGCAATAGTAGTGGCAGCAGCAATAATAAATGCAATAAAGTTAATTGAAAACAAAAAAATAGAAGATTTAGAAATAGTTATAAATGGAGCAGGTGCTGCAGGTATAGCAATAGCAAAAATATTACTTAAAATGAATGTTAAAAATATAGTATTATGTAACAGAAGTGGTGCACTGGAAGCCAACATGGAAAGATTAAATTTGGTTCAAAAAGAAATGTTAGATGTAACTAATATAAGAAATGAAAAAGGTTCTTTGAAAGATGTTATAAAAGGTAAAGATGTATTCATAGGTGTTTCAGGTCCAAAAACTGTAACAAAAGAAATGGTTGAAAGTATGTCTGAAAAACCAATAATACTAGCAATGGCAAATCCTACTCCAGAAATAATGCCAGAGGAAGCAAAACTAGGTGGAGCGTTTATAATGGGAACTGGTCGTTCAGATTTCCCTAATCAAGTTAATAATGTTTTAGCATTTCCAGGAATATTTAGAGGGGCACTTGATGTGAAAGCTAAAGAAATAAATGAAGAAATGAAAATAGCGGCTGCATATGCAATTGCTAATACAATAACTGATGAAGAAATATGTCCAGAGTATATATTACCAGATGTATTTAACAAAAATGTAGTAAAAAATGTTGCTGAAGCAGTTAAAGAAGCAGCAATAAAGACTAAAGTAAATAGAATATAATTTTTATTTAAGAATCCAAAACTTAAGTGAGTAAATAAAATATAGACTAATAGAATTTATATATTAATATATAATTTTATTAGTCTTTTTATTGTTAATATGACATAATCATGTCATATTAATATTGCTATAATTTAAATATGGTCAAGAGCCAAAGAAAAATATACAAGGAGTGATTATATATGGAAGAAACTAGATTTTGTCAATGTTGTGGCATGCCAATGGGATGTACTAATGAATTGTATGGAACAAATAAAGATGGAAGTAAAAGTGATGATTACTGTAGTTATTGTTTTAAAGATGGTGAATTTACTGCTGATATAAGTATGGAAGAGATGATAGAAATCTGTATACCTCCTATGGTTCAAAGTAATAAAGGTATGACTGAAGATGAAGCAAGGAGTATGATGAATAATTTCTTTCCAACATTAAAGCGCTGGAAATAAGCTTATACAAAATCAATAACTCATATAAACTTCATGAAAACTTAATACTATAAACACATTAACTCTATATACTAATATTATTATATTTTATTAAATAATGTATTGGAGGAGTTAAAATGAAAGATTTTATTGAGAAGTTGAAAAAAGCTTTTAGAGTTAAACAATTAAAAAAAATATCAAAGGTTTCAATTACAATGTATTGTTTATCTGTCATGTTGGTTATTTATGGTATATATGTATTTATAAATTGTACTGAATACATATATACTATGCTATCTACAAAACAGTTGGTATTCACAGGAAATGAATATACTATTATAAATTATTATATGAGTAACTTTAGTCAGTATATAATATTTGCTATTTTACTTGCATCAATGGGATTTGTGATACAAAAGCTAGGGAATATGGATTTCGATAAGATGGGACTTAGTGGTAACTATTCAACAAATATTAGAAATATAAGTGATATTTTTATAGATAATAGTAAAGATAGTGAAATGTTTGATAAAGTCAGTATTGAAAATAGTATTTTAAAAAATAAATAATACAAATATATAAAATGTGATTAAAAAAAGCTTAGAATACTTAGTGTATTTTAAGCTTTTTTAATTATTAGGATTTCAAAGTATTAGATTAATGATATAAAATTATATAAAAATAATTTTAAAATATTTAAATCATTGATTTCAAGGCATTGTATTTTTAAAAGAGTAAAAATATAATAAGTTAAGTATATAATAAATGAAAAATAAAAATAAATAAAATGGAAGTGATTGAGATGAGTAGTATATTGTTGGTTGAAGATGATTTAAGATTGATATATGGATTAGAATTTTCTATACAAAAGAGTGGCTTTAGTGTTGATATAGCAAGAACAGTAAAAGAATCATTGCGAATGTACAAAGAAAAAAATTATGATTTACTGATTTTGGATGTATCCTTACCTGATGGTAATGGTTTTGATATTTGTAAAAAGGTAAGAGAAGTTTCTAATGTGCCAATTATATTTTTAACTGCTTCTGATGAAGAAGTAAATGTAGTGATGGGGCTTGATATGGGTGGAGATGATTACATAACAAAACCTTTTAAATTAAATGAGTTAATTTCAAGAATAAAAGCTTTACTTAGGCGTTATAATTTTACAAATGAAAATGTAACTGAACTAAAGTCAAATAGTATTACTGTTAAATTACTTGAAAATCGTGTTTTTAAAAATGAAATTGAGCTGGAGCTTACTACAGCAGAATATAAATTATTGTGCCTATTTATGAAAAATAAAAATATCATACTTACAAGAAAAAATATATTGGACAAGTTATGGGATGGAAATGGTAGTTTTGTAGATGATAACACTCTGTCAGTATATGTGAGAAGGCTTAGAAATAAGATTGAAGATAATCCTGAAAATCCAAAATTTCTATTAACAGTTAGAAGAATGGGTTACAAATGGAATGTTATAAAGTGAGGGTGTTAATATGAAGATATTTTCTAATAAAGACATAAAAATATTTTTTTGGTTATTATATCCGTTTTATTGATGTTTATAGTAGTAGGTCAAATAGTAGTTGTAAATATAACCAATGATTATAAAAGAGCATTGGTAGAACATGATTATAATATAGCTGGATACTTACATAGTATGGGTGTTGATAAATCAAAAATACCAGTAGTATTCACTACTAATGAAGATAAATATATTGGAAATATTATAACATCTGAAAATACTTTTACAAATGTAACAGGTATGAAAGACTATGTAATAATTGATACTCAAGTTGATGAAGATGCTCCTGGAAATTTAATTCAAAATATAAGAAGTGTACTAGATGATAATTTAGAGGTTCGAGATAAGCGACAAGGTAACTTAGAAGCTAGAAATTCATTTTACACTATGGCAATTTTTGTATATGGGTTTGTATTTATAATTGCCATTATAAGTATGTTTAATATCATAAACAGTATGAATATAAGTGTTACAAGTAGAATAAATTACTATGGTATTATGCGTGCAATAGGCATGTCCAATAAGCAATTAAGAAAAATGGTAATAGTAGAGTCAAGTACATATGCTTTAAGTGGTTGTTTACTGGGGAGTGTACTTGGATTAATATTACATAGGTATATATTTGTATCTTTAGTAACATTAAAGTTTCATATAGAGTGGCAAATACCTTTTGATTTGCTGTTTATCATTGTGGTAACTATGATAATAATAACTTTACTTTCAGTAAGAAAACCAATTAAAAAGATTTGTGAACTAGACATAATAGATGTAGTAAATGCACAATAAATATAGGTAGTAACCTAAATAAAAAATCGAAGTAAATATGAAATAGAAAATATCTTTCATTTTTACTTCGATTTTTGTGTTATATAATTTATTTTAAATAAGTTCCATCTTCATCTTGATAAATTAAATCTTTCTTCATAAGTACTCCAAGAGCACGTTTGAAATTTTTCTTACTTGAATTAAATAAGATAGAAATATCTTTAGGGTCAGATTTATCATTAAATCTCATATATCCATCTGAACCTTCTAAATAGCTTAAAATTTTATTTTCTAAGGTATCAAGTTCATCTTTTCTGTTTCCTCTAGGAGAAAGCCCTAATTTACCATCATCATATATTTTTATAACATGTAAATTTTCAAGAACATCTCCAGCTTTTAATTCTGTAAAGTATTCATTATGAAGGATTACACCAGCATATTTATTGTCAACACATATCATAGCAGAGTTATTGGTTTGGAACCCATATACAACTCCATTTACCATATCTCCTACATTGTAAGTATGGTCTGTTTCTAAATATGAATCTATGTCTGTAGTAGCAGCGATTCTTCCGCTTTTATCCAAATATATATAAAATAAATATTTTTCATCTCTAAACAATGGATAGGTCTTAGATTTAAAAGGAACTAGTATGTCTTTTGTAAGCCCCATATCTATAAAAGTACCAATGTCAGTGTTATCAACCACTTTTAGATAAGCAACATCTCCAACTTTAGCTAAAGGAGGTATTAAAGTTGCAGCAGTTCTGTCATCAGAATCTTTAAATATGAAAGCATCTACTTCATCGCCTATATTTATTTCATTTTTTCCTATTAATCTATTGTGAAGAAGCACATCATCCTTGGTGTTATTAGTTTGTCCATCTAGGAAATATCCAAATTCTGTTTTTCTTTTTACTATAAGTTTATTAAAATCACCTATTTTTATCAAATTAAAATCATCCTCTCATTTTATATTTACAATTTAGTTATACTACTCTTATATAGTAGTGTTTCACAGTATATATATTAGTATTAGTGAAATTTATAATAAATAATGTAATTATTCATGCATTTTCAATTATTTAGCTTCTTATATAGTATAAACTCCAATTTCTTTTTTGTCTTTAGATTTCCCTAAAATTTTTACAAAATAAGTTAAAAGTATTGAAATAAATTTTCTTTTAAAGTATAATTGGTATATACCAAAATTGGTATATACCATATTGAAAAGTGGTGATTTTATGAAAATAGTGGATAAATCTAGTAATATACCATTGCATACTCAACTAAGTGCCATAATAAGAGAGATGATAGAAACTGGTGAACTTAAAGAAGGTGATGCAATAATACCAGAAAGAGAACTTTGTAATATACAAAATGTAAGTCGCATGACAGTGAATAAAACTATTGTTGGCTTAGTTACAGAAGGTCTTCTTTATAGGGTACAAGGAAAGGGTACATTCGTCGCAAAGCAAAAAAAGAAGTATCAGTTTTCAAATGTAAAAGGTTTTACTGATGTAATGAAGGAAAAAGGAGTAAACATAAGAACTGATATATTATCCTTTGAGATGGAACTACCAGACGATTTAGTAAAAAGAAAGCTTGGAATAAGTGATAATACAACAAATATATATAAAATTATTAGACTTAGATATACAGATGGAGAGCCATTTGGATTAGAAATAGTGTATCTATCAGAAGAAATGTGTAAAGGTCTTACAAAAGGAATATTAGATAATTCTTCATTATATAGAGTTTTGAATGAGAAATATGGCTATAAGATACAAAAAGCTGAGCAAGTAATGGAGCCAATTATACTTTCAGATGAAGAAAGTAAGCTACTTGAAACAGAAGAAGGTTCTTTAGCCCTTAAACTTCATAGGAATTCTTATAATAAAGAAGGTAATCCTATAGAGTATACCATATCGATATTTAGAACAGATAAATATCAATATGAAATAGTATTGAGTGAGTAGGTGAATAAGGTGAAATGTTTAATTAATGGGAAAATAATATTAAAGAATCAAATTTTAGAAAACAAAGTACTAGTATTTGATGAAAAAATAATTGATATATCTGATGAGATACCAAATGATTGTGAAGTTATAGATGTTGGTGGTAAATATATCTCTCCAGGTCTTATTGATATTCATATACATGGAAACATGGGAAAAGACACAATGGATTCAACTGATGAATCTATAGAGACAATTTCAAAATCAATAATGAGACATGGCGTAACATCTTTTCTTCCAACTACAATGACAATGGATAAAGAGCATGTTTATGATGCACTTGAAGTTATCAAAAAAGCTAAAAGTAGAAAACTTGGAGGAGCTCAAGTATTAGGAGCACATTTAGAAGGACCTTTTATAAATGAAAATTATAAGGGGGCACAAAATGAAAAATTTATAATAAATTCAAAATATGAATTTATCAAAGAATACAAGAATGTTATAAAGGTAATAACTTATGCTCCAGAAAAGGATATAGACTTTGACTTTACTAGAGAAATCAAAAGATGTACAAATATAGTTTTATCTATAGGTCACAGTAATGCAAGTTATGAGCAAGCTAAAGAAGCTATAAACTTAGGTGTAACAAATATAACTCATATGTTTAATGCAATGACTGGATTAAACCATAGAGATCCTGGTGTTGTTGGTGCAGCACTTACAACTGATGTATATAGTGAGTTAATAGCAGATACAATCCATATAAATAAAGATTTATTTCAATTTATATTGAACAACAAAGGTAGAGAAAAATTGATTTTAATAACGGATTCTATTGAAGCGGGTGGGCTTGAAGATGGAAATTATGCTCTTGGAGGTCAAAAAGTTATAGTAAAAGGCAATGAAGCAAGACTTGAAAATGGTGCATTAGCTGGTAGTGTATTATCTTTAAATAAAATGGTACTTAACTTTTTAAATAATACAAACCTTAGAGTAAATGAAGCAATTAATTTAGCATCCTTGAACCCAGCAACATCTTTAGGCATAAATGATAAAAAAGGAAGTCTAGATATAGGTAAAGATGCAGATATAGCTGTGTTTGATGAAAACTTGGACTGCAAGATGACTCTATGCTTGGGTGAAGTAGTATACAAAAATATGTAGAATGTAAAAAATAAGCTTTAAATAAAATAAAAGTTATATAAAAATAGTAATAAATTAAACTTATATCAATTAAAGTATTAGCTAAAATTTAGGAGGAACAAAATGAGAGTATTAGTATGTAAAGATTATGATGGAATGAGTAAAAAAGCAGCTGAAATGATAGCAGCTCAAATAGTTTTAAAGCCAAATTCAATATTAGGATTAGCTACGGGAAGTACGCCAATAGGTATGTATAGAGATTTAGTTAAGAAATATAATGAAAATATAGTAGATTTTTCAGATGTAATAAGCTTTAATTTAGATGAATACTATAAGTTGCCAATATCTAATGACCAAAGTTATGATTATTTTATGAAAGAAAATCTGTTTAATCATGTAAACATTAAGTCAGAAAATACTCATTTACCAAATGGAATGGCTGATGATATTGAAAAAGAATGTATAAATTACGAAGCTTCTATTGATAGAGCAGGTGGTATAGATGTACAAGTACTTGGAATAGGTCGTAATGCTCATATAGGTTTTAATGAACCTGATAATAAATTTGCAAAAAGAACTCATGTAGTTGAATTAACAGAATCTACAATAGAAGCTAATGCAAGATTCTTTGAATCAAGAGAAGATGTTCCTAAAAAAGCTGTAAGTATGGGAATTGGTTCAATTTTAAAATCTAAAAAAATATTACTTTTAGCTTCAGGAGAAGAAAAAGCTGATGCAGTATATAAAACTGTTTATGGGGATATAACTCCAAAAGTTCCTGGTTCTATACTTCAACTTCACAAAGATACTATAGTTATAGTAGATGAAGCAGCAGCAAGTAAACTGAATCCAAAAGATTATAAATTAGTATAAGAATATAATTGGGTTTAAGTAAAAAATAGCTATCTTTAAATAATAAAATTTATTTAAAGATAGCTATTTTTATTTAAGTTATTTAGTTATTATTTTTTACGAAAACTCGTTATCAAGAAGTATCCAAATAATATATTAAAAATTATTATATTAAGTGGTATTCGGTCAAGCATAATAAAACTACCTATAATTGGAATTTTGCCAACTGGAAACATAAATATTAATACAGGCATTAATGTTAGTAAAAAAGATGGAAGACAGAGAAGGATTAATCTTGGAATATCAATATACCAATTGCCAGTTTTTTTATACTCCTTAATAAATAATTCAGTTCCTAACAATAAACCAATGCCACCAGAGGAGATTAAATTAATAAAAATAAATTTTTTAAAGTCTTGCATAAAACCAGTGCCAAATTTACGATAGAAGTCAAAATTCAATTTAACAGCTAAAAAATACATACTTAATAGAATAATTAAAAATAAAAGATATGTAAGCGTTTTTTTCATTTTAAATTCTCCCTTCAGAGATACTTTACCTAGTTTTATTTTGTTGAAATATAATTTTGTCAATGAGTTTAAGAAATCCATAAAATTAATTGAGAATGGAATAAGTATGATATATGAATAAATGTTTTTTATGCTTGAAGTAAACTGTATTACTTAATATAACTATAATATTAATTGTTTGAATATTCAATAAAAAGTCTGAGAAATATCAGTTTTGGTAGAAAATGAATAAATATAGTTAGAAGTTGGATTATTATTTTATAACATTTTGTATTGAGTCTGATAAATTCTATAATAATTTGTTTTTGCCTTAAAATTGCCTTAAAATCTAAACAATTTTAAAACTAATGTACCATAAAAAGCTGATATAATTTAAATATAGTAAAAAATATTATTTATCTTATTAGATTGGGGTTTTATTGTTTAATCAATGTATTTATACTATTTAATTTAAATTAAGAGTTTATTAAGGAGTGAGTGTATGAATAAGTTAATTTATATAGCAGATGACGAAGATAATATAAGAAATTTGGTAAAGACATTCTTAAAAAATGAAGGCCATGATGTTATGGATTTTAAAACAGGTGACGAACTTTTAGAGCAATTTAATAAAAAAGAGTGTGACTTAGTAATCCTAGATATAATGATGCCTGGTTTAAGTGGTTTTGATGTATGTACGAAACTTCGTGAGAAGAGTACTGTTCCAATAATAATGCTTACTGCAAGAGATACAGATATAGATTATATTACAGGGATAACTTTGGGTAGTGATGATTATTTTACAAAGCCATTTAGCCCAATGTCTTTAGTTATGAGAGTAAAGTCGATATTTAGAAGGATAGAATTTGAAAAGAAACAAATTTATGATAAGTATGGTGATTCTGTAGATATGGAATTGAAATTTGGTGATATAACAATAAATAAAAAAAATAAAATCGTTACAAATAAAAGTGACAATATAGACTTAACACCAAATGAATACAACTTATTAACTTATTTGTTTGAAAATAGAGACAGAGCAGTTTCTAGAGATGAATTATTAAATAAAATATGGGGATATGATATAGAAGTTGAGACAAGAGCTGCTGACGATACGGTAAAGAGACTACGTAAAAAAATTTTAGATACAAATATTTTGATAGAAACTGTCTGGGGTTTTGGGTTTAGATTAAAGGAGAAAAATTCAGATGGAAAATAAAAATGATAAAAAGAGAGAAAATAAGATTAAATCCATATTTAAATTAAAATTTTCAAAGAAAAATATAAGCATAAAAACTAGAATTTTATTGAGCATATTGTGTTTAATAATTGTAGTCTTTATGATAATATTAGTATCTTTTAATATATTGCTTGATACGTACATAAAAACGACTGCAAATGAAGAACTAACAAAATCTACAGAAATAGTAGAACATATGGATAGCAATTTTAGACCTATTAAGCCTCCTCAAGATGATGGAAAGCTTCCTCCAAAAGCATTATCTAATTTTATGAGAAATGTACAAGATAAAGTTAGGATGGCAGAAACACAATCAGATGCTGATGCTATGGTGGTTGATTCAAAGTATAACTTGATATTTCCAACAAGAGAGGATGATTTCTTAAAGAATATTGATGAGATGGAATCGATTAAAAAGTGTATCCAAAATGAAAAACTCGACTTAAACTCAGATGAAAACACACGTATATCCACTGGAAGTAAAGATTATTATATTTCGACTGTAAAAATTACTAGTATATATGGAGAACAAGATAAATATTTGATTCTTTTTATAGATATATCAAAGACTTTAAATCTAGTTCAAAAGATAAATATTGTATTGATATTTGTAATGTGTTTTGCTGGGATATTAGCAATATTTACAGCAGTAGTTTTATCTGAAAAAATTGCTAAGCCGATAAAAGAGTTATGTGGTTTTGCAAAAAAAATGGGTCAAGGAGATTTTAAAAGAACTTACTTTGACTTTTCAGATAAGGAATTAGTAGAACTTTCAAATATTATGAATAAGAGTGCTGAATATCTTGATAAGTATGATAATGAACAAAAAATATTTTTTCAAAATGCTTCTCATGAACTTAGGACTCCACTTATGTCCATTAAAGGTTATGCAGAAGCCATAAAGTATAATGTAATAGATAGCAAACATGCAAGTGATATAATACTTGAAGAAAGTGATAGGTTGAGTGATATGGTTGAAGATTTGTTATATATTTCTAAAATTGATAATATAACTAAAGATTATGACCTTGTAGAATGTGATTTAAGGGAAGTACTTTCAAACTGTGGTTCTAGACAAAATGTAAGAGCGGCAAATAAAGGTATAAAATTTATTTATGAGTTTGATGAAGAAATGGTTCTATTTGAATGTGATGAAAAAAATGTATCCAAAGCATTTATGAATCTTATAGAAAATGCTTTAAGGTATGCTAAGAGTGAAATTAAAATAGTATGTAAATATAATCAAAAAAATATAGTTGTTGTAGTTGAAGATGATGGGATTGGGATTAATAAAGACGATTTACCTCATATTTTTGAACGATTTTATAAGGGAGTTGGGGGAAATCATGGAATTGGATTATCAATAGTTAAATCTATTGTAAATAAACATGGTGGACGTATATATGCGGAAAATGGTAAAAAAGGAGCTAAGTTTACTATAGTATTTAAGTTATAAAGATAATATTGATATATATTAAAGAAATATGTCAATATTTGAAGTTGTTTTTTACATATATCTATTGTATACTGTTGAAAAAAGAACAATATTAAGCTGACATATATTATAATGGTTGACAATTAAAGTAGATGCTTAAATATACATGCAGAAAGGAAAAGTAAAATCTGAAGTGTATTTAGCTTAAGTAAGCTTCTTATTTTATAAAAAATATGTATGAAAGAACAACTGCTTTTTGATATTACAAATTTAGTAACAGTTATCTTTGAAGCTTTTGTTGTCCATATGTTTTTATCAGATTTTTTAGGTCAGAAAGAAGGATATACAAGAACTGTAAGATATGCTAGATTGGGTTTTATAATATGTTTAGGAGTCTGTAATTTAATAACTTTAAATCCTGTAATCACAACACCTTTAATTTTCATCCTTATTTTTTCATCATCATTTTTATATGAAGGAAATACAAAGACACGATTGTTTGCGACTGTTTTATTAAATGTATTCTTTATATTATCAGAAATTGTGGTAACAAGTATTTTTGTTTTATTTATAAAAGAAGGCTTCGAAATAATGTTTGAAAACAATACTATAAGAGTACCAGCCACAATTTTATCTAAGATAGTTTTTTTATTTATATGCAAGATAGTTTGTTTATTTAAAAAAGATGTACATTCAGATATGCCAATAAAGTATTGGGTTATTTTACTTGCAATACCTTTGTTCAGCTTATTTCTGACTATTTCTATCTTTGATGTAAATAATTTTTTTAGTTCTGAAAGTTTAAAATTTCTAAACTTAATATCAAGTGTTGGTATTTTATATATTAATTTTATCGTGTTTTATCTATTTAAATCTATTATAGATAAAACTAAATTATCTATGAAGTATGAAATACTTGAGCAAGAAATAATTCATAAGGAAGAATTAAGGCTCAGTAATGAACGTTATAAAATTATTGTTGAACAGACTGACTCTGTTGTCTTTGAATGGAATGCTAAAGAAAATAAATCATTTGTATCTCAAGCATGGAATGAAAAATTTGGATATAGTAGTAAATGTGACAATCTTTTAAAAGAGATTATGGATAAAGAATTAGTTCATCAGGAAGATTATAGTGGATTTGAAGAGTTTCTTAAGTGTATTAAAGAAAATAACAAACATAATCAGGTAATCTATCGTTTAAAAAAATCTAATGGCGAATACCTTTGGTGTAGAACATCAGTAACAAAGATTTTTAATGATGAAAATGAACTTTTGAAGGTTGTAGGCGTAATTGTAGATGTAGATAGTGATATAAAAAAATACGAAGAGTTGAAAACTAGAGCAGAAAGTGACTCATTGACAAATATATACAATAAAGGTACCTTTGAAAAATTAGTAGAAGAAGTTATATCTACAAATAAAAGCAATAAAAAAGATGCATTATTCATTATTGATTTGGACGATTTTAAGGAAATAAATGATAATTTTGGGCATCCATTTGGTGATTTTGTATTAAAAACTTTTGCTGAGAAGATACAAGATAGTTTTGGGAATGAAGATTTAGTTGGAAGAATTGGTGGAGATGAATTTGTAGTATATATGCAAGATTATCATTCAGAAGTAAATTTGCATAAAAAAGCTAAAGAATTAAATAGAGTACTTTATGAGAACTACAATGATTTAAGTTTTAGCTTTGAGGCTTCTGTTAGTATAGGTATTGCAAGACATCCTCAAAATGGAAATTCATTTTTAGAATTGTTTAAAAATGCAGATAGAGCTCTTTATAATGTAAAGGCCTCTGGAAAAAATTCTTACTGTTTATTTGAAGAAGAATTATATATACAGTGAATTTAGAAGATATAGTTTGAGTATATAGTTAAATTATTAAAAAAGTTGACTCATGTAGTGAATTTGTAAGTATTTGTTAAAGGCTATGACCATAAAAAGCATAGCCTTATTTTCATGTCTAATTAAGAACTATGTATTTTAAAAGAATTCTATTTATTAAAACCAAATTGTCAATAAGTTTTATAGTTTAAAAATATGTAGGATTCATAAATGGTATTGTAAGTTCTGTGACTTCTCCACTTGGAAAATCTGTCTCTCCCACAATGAAGGGTTCAAGTTTGTCGCTTTTCTGAAACAAGTTTTGAAAGAATTCTACTGGATAATTTTCCTGATTTAAAAATTTTAGATTCTTTTCAAATGCTATTTGTGCAGGATGTTTAACTAGTTCTCTAATTTCTTTCCTTGTGTTTGTGTCAATAAAATATTTTCCACTTTTATCAGAGCGAAATTCTAGGTCTGTTACTATAGGCATATAAAAAATATTTAAAGTAGTTGGTTCAATATTAACAAGAGTATTAAAATCTACAATTGTCATGTTTTTAGGATTATCAATATACTCTTGTGTATCTGTATCTCCAAAAGCAATTAGCATTTTCTTAACTCAAAATAATGTAATACATATTACCAAACCTATAGCGCTGATAGCCAAAAAAATCAATCCAACTCCAACTGATTTTTTTCTAGATTCAATTTCTTTACAATCTTCTTTAGACATATCTATAATAGGGTATTTTCGTCTACCTATTAAGTATATTATTAAACCACTCGAATTATTACCATTCATAGCAAATAATCCCCACAATTTAGGATGTTTTAATCCACGAGCTTTTGCATCAATCACAGTCATATGATAAATTTGATATACAACACCAACTGAACCCACAAGAGCTACAGCAAAACATATCAAAATAAGCATAGTTTTATTCACTTCCATAATGAGTACACCTCCTAAAATTTTCTTATAATTTGGTAGAACAATGCTGATGAACTTATTATTGCTGTACAAAATACACTAACCATAAAGTAGTAGTTGTCTGGTATAAAGCTATTAAATAGCACAAATAAAATAAGTAATATAATATTGATAATAATTGCAGTTATTAACTTTTTATTACTATTAACTAGATTTGTACTTTCTTTTAAATGTTCAATCATTTTATTATCTCCTTTCAATAATTCATCTAAGCTAATGGAATACAAATCACTTAGTTTGATGACGCTTATAATATCTGGATAAGATTTCTCATTTTCCCAATTTGAAATTGTTTGTCGTGATACATTAATTTTTTCTGCAACTTTTTCCTGTGTCAATCCAGAATTTATACGAGCATTTTTCAGTTTCTTTCCAATTTCCATGTAGCTATCGCTCCTTTCATAATTATTTTGTCATATTGAGAGGGTAAAATCTATCAAATATCTTTTACAATAGTGATTTAAGTGTGTCAAAATATTTTTACATGCCTGTATATGTGTTGAAACAGGTCTTATTTCTTGAGTTAATTTCAATCATTTTTATAGAAATATAAATCTGAAGTATTTCATCAGCATAATCTAGTGTAATACCTGTAATTTCTTTTATTTTATTAATTCTATAAAACAGAGTATTTCTATGGATATTTAAAACTTCAGCTGCTTTGCTTGGTGAATTATTAAAGTAGATATATTGCTTTAAGGTCTCTAAAAAATTAGAACCATTTTTTTTATCTTCTTCAATTAGTTTGGTTACAGCAGGATGATTGAGGTCATATAAATCATAGTTGGTACTAAGTAGCTCGTAGAGGATATATGGTATGCTTTTCCCAAATGGAGAAAAGTTTATGTCATATTTTTGAGCAATTTCACTAGCTTTTTTGGCTTGAATATAATACTTCCAACTATCAGATAGCTTTGAAAATCTTGGGCTTATTCCAGCATAAAGTGAATTTAGTTTTAAGTAATTAATAAATTCTTTATTTTCATGCTCAATTAAATTATGAATTAAAGAATCATTAATAAAAACAACTAAAGTAGACTTGTATACTACACAATTATTAGATGGTATAAATGCACTTAAAGACTGCATAATAAAAGGAACTTTACTGTCAAAGTAATTATTATCTTTGTTTACTATTACCATTATGTTTAATGAATTTGACTTAGTCCAATTTAGATAATGAAATCTTCTGCTTATAGTATCATCATCTAGATACTTTTTTTCCAACAAATCAGAAAGTATATAATTAGGAATAAGTTTTTTATCTATATTAAACAGATTATTTTTTTGCAATTCTAGAGATAAAGCTTTATTAAGTGATTCTAATAATTTGAAGTGAAATTCATTAAATGGAATTTTCCATTCACAGATAGCTATATGAGCTATTTCAATTTCTTCTACACACACGGATGAGATTAATGTACCAAGCCAGCTGTCTGGTTTATTTTCTTCTTTAATAGATTTATTATAATGTATTTTTTTATGTATATTTTGATATTTTATGTAATTTATTGTTTCTTCGTCTAAATATTTATCTCCATTAGAATCTTCAGTAAGTTGCAATATATCACTAACATCATAAGAATGAGCTAAAACTTTGAAGGTAGAGTCACGAATTATCATGGGATAGCCAAATTCTTCATGTGCTATATCAATTAAATATTGTATGCCTTTATTCTCAGAAACCACATCAAAAAACCTTTGAGAACATAAACTAAGACGTATTTCTTGATTCATAATATTTAACAATTCACTAAAAAGGTCATATTTTTCTTTTTTTGATTTTATGATACAAATATCTGAGTTTAAATTATATCTTTCTAAATCAATGTTAACTTCATTTTGTATAAATATACCTAAAAAATTTATATTGTTCAAATCCACAGTAATATCTGATATATTTCCTAAATATAAACATCCAGTAGTAAATTCAGTTTGATTATTCTTATAAATATTCAAGCTAGTAATGTCTATATATTCATCTGGAAATGGCTTTAATACTGAGATATATTGAGATATATCTTTCATTAAATCTGTTAATTTCATGCTAAACCTCCTCTAATTATATTTGATTGTACTATAGCACAATCAATATAGTATATTTTACATTAAAGTTTAGATTATAACACATAGTTTAGGTAAATTAATTTATATATAATTAGTTATATAAATTAAGAAAATATCAAAGTAAGAAATTTTTAATTAAATAAGAATTAAATTTTTAATAAATAAAAATAAAGGGAGTGTGAAGTATGGCAATAACTAAAATTACTAATGTTAAAATATTTGATGGAGAAAAACTTTCAGAACAAAGGAATGTTGTAATAGAAGATGGTGTGATATCATCAAAAACAATATCTGATATTACTATAGATGGAGAAGGATGCACTTTACTTCCAGGATTTATTGATTCTCATATACATTTGGATAGTTTAAAAAACTTGGAGGACGCAACTGATTGGGGTATAACTACTATGCTTGATATGGCAACTAATAGTAAAGATGTAGTAGAATCTTTAAGAAATTTAGACGGATTAACTGATATTCGTAGTGTATATGAACCTGTTGCACCAGAATCGCACCCTCATCTTATGGGAATGGGGTTTAAAGATAGTAAAATACACACTATTGAAGATGCTGAAAATTTTGCTAAGAAACAAATTAAACAAGGAGCAGATTTTGTAAAAATCATAATAGAAGACCCTAAAACATCTAAAACGGCTTTTGATTTTGAGACAATAAAAAGAGTAGTTGAAATATCTCATGAACATGGTAAAAAAGTATTTGCTCATGCACCTACAACTATAGCTTATGAATATGCAGAAAAAGCAAATGTTGATGTAATAAATCATATTCCTTTTATAGGTAAATTATCTGATGATGTAGCCAAAAGGATAAAAGAGAAAAATCTTATATCAATTCCAACTATAGTTATGATGGAAAGTATAGTATCAAATATAAAAAAAGCTACAGGAAGAGAAGATGTTAGGTTAGAAACAGCAATAGAAAATACAGCTACATTGAAAAAAGCTGGAGTGATGATATTAGCTGGAACTGATGCAAATAATGATGAAAATTCTATTAGTATAGTGAAACATGGGGAATCTCTTCATCGTGAATTTGAATTATTAGTTAAGGCAGGTCTTAATACAATTGAAGTACTTGAGAGTGCAACAAGTTTACCAGCAAAATTATTAGGTCTTAATGACCGTGGAGTAATAAAAGAGGGAAAAAGAGCTGATTTAGTAATGGTTGAAGGTGACCCAATTAAAGATATAGCAGCAACTAGAAATATAAAAGGTGTATGGATAAAGGGTAATAAAGTAAGATAATGAATGGAGTATTGTTAAAAATAAAAGAAGTTTATGTTAAAGGAGATTGAGAACATGTTATTAAGTAGACCAGGAAAAAATTCTATAGAAGATATAGTGGATAAAAATAGTGTAAAAGAGCTTATAGAATTTGAAAGGTTTTGTAGAGATAATGCGTTATGGGATGAAATGAAAAAATGTTTTGCAAAGGAATCTACTGTTTTAATATCTTGGTATCAAGGTAGTGGAGAGGGGTTCGTAGAAGAATCAAGTAAGATGAAATCTTATGCGCCACATAAAATTTGTGATACATTAGTTTGGGTAAATAAAGATAAGGCAGTATCAATTACAATGGGAGCTATCCATATTAGAAATGAAATAGATGGAAATTTAGTTGAACTTCAGTCAGATGTCAAGTTTCTGTATAAGACTCAAAAGATAGACGATATGTGGTATATAATATCTATGGATGCTATATATGAAAAAGATATAATTTTACCTGTTTATCAGGATGGGGATGTCAAAATTTCTAAGGAAGATATAAAGGATTATAGACCTTCATATGCAAGTCTTTCTTATATGCTTAGTACAGATGGATATAAAATAAATCAAGAACTCCCCGGAATAGATAGACCAGAGAAGGTTGATAGACTTTATAAAGATGCAGAAAAATGGCTATTAGATAACTCTAGAAATTAGTTTAAATATAAATAAAGATGTAGGTGATTTTATATAAAATCACCTACATCTTTTTAAATAAACTTCTGTATGCTTTAGATAATACTATTATAAAATTTATTTAATTTGCTATACTCATTATTAATCTTTACATTCATTTTTGTATTCTTTAGTATCTCCTTTTACATTTTAACTTCTGCTGATATTTGAGTTAGATATTCATTAGAATCTCTTACACTTATATCATATAGGAGATATTCTTCATAAACAAAATCTCCCATATATAAATTATTTTGATTGAAAAATTCTAATAGTTTTTCATAAGTTTTATTAATAGTTTCATAACTTCCTTTATGATAAGCAGTTACATAAAGCCCTTTTGGTTTGATTGATGTAGGATATTTCTTATAGTCTTTATTAACTTTTGTAAATAAATATGAATATGACTCAAAATCTCTATTCATTATATCTTCGCCTTTAATGATTGAACCAATCATACCATCATCACCTAAATCATAGTTATCCATAAAGTTAATACATTCATATAAAAAGTTTTCATCATCATCTCCAAGAAAGGGTTCTTTATAAGTAAGAGGCGTTTTGACTAAATACTCTTCCTCATGTTCTTCTAAAGTAATCGTATTTGCATCTATATTACATGCTTTTTTAGTAAATGAAATAGTAGACTCCATTAAAGCCTTAATATTATTCAATTTTTCAATTTCATTGTTAATATCAAGAGTTTTCTTTTCTAAAAGTTCAATTAGTAAACTCGGAGTTCGTTTATCTATGTAAGCTTTAATTTCTTTTAAAGGCATTTTAATTTCCTTAAGAGAAGAAATTATACCAAAAATACTGAGTTGATGGTATGAGTAGTATCTATATCCGTTTTCCTTCTTTAACTCTGGAGAGAAAAGACCTATATCATCATAATGAAAAAGCGTCTTTTTATTGACTCCACAAATCTTTGCAAATTCTCCAGTTGTGAAATAATTTTTCGAAATTTGACTCATAATTAAAATTCCTCCTTGACTATCCTGTTACAGTATAGTTTATCATAATATTCTATAAAGGAGTGTGATTGTATGAAAAAATTAATTCGTTTTTTAAAACCATATAGAGTTTTAATTGTTACAGTGCTGATGTTTACATTTTTACAAACTCTTGGAACTTTATATATACCAACACTTACAGCAAGTATAGTAAATAATGGTGTAGTAAAGGGGGATGTAGATTATATTGTAAAGACAGGTTTAATTATGTTGATAGCAGCAGGTATAACAGCTTTATCAGCTGTTTTAGTTTGCAAAGTATCATCAAATCTCTCATCTGGATTTTGTAGAGATATTAGAGAAGCAGTATTTATAAAATCACAAGATTTATCAATAAATGATTTTAATAAAATAGGAACAGCTTCAATGATTACTAGGAGTACTAGTGATATTACTTTAATAGGTCAATCTTTGTTTATGTTTATTCAGTTGGTATTACCAGCACCAATCATAACAGTTTCTGGTTTATTCTTAGCATATTCTATAGATAAAGTAATGACAATTATTATTGTTACAGTAATGTTTCTATTCATGTTATCTGCGTTTTTGGTTGGTAAAAAAGTTATCAGATTGTTTAAAATGATGCAAATAAAGATGGATAATATGAATAGAGTATTACGTGAAGTAGTAACTGGAGTAAGAGTTATAAGAGCTTTTGATAGAAGTCGTTTTGAAAAAAAGAGATTTGATAGAACTGCAATAGATTATTCTGAAACAGCAATTTCAATAAATAAAATATTTGCAGTACTTATGCCTGTTGTAATGTTAATAATGAACTTAGGTATAGTGAGTATAATTTGGTTTGGTGGTATGAGAGTAAGTAATGGAAATATGGAGATAGGTCATATAATGGCACTGGTTGAGTATTGTATCTTAATATTATTTTATTTAATTATGGGAGTAATGGTATTTATGTACATACCTAGAGCAGGAGCTTGTGCAGATAGAGTAAACCAAATCTTAGACATAGAACCTGAAATTGTAGATGGAAATGGATATAAAGATATTACTTCAGAAAGAGGTCATTTAGTATTTAAAAACGTAACTTTTTCATATTCCCAGTCGGAGGAACCTGTTTTAAACAATATAACATTTGAAGCAAAATCTGGAGAAGTAACTGCAATTATAGGAAGCACTGGTTCTGGTAAATCTACTATTGCAAATATAATACCACGTTTTTTTGAAATTCAATCTGGAGAAATATCTATAAATGGTCAAGATATTAAGAATATGCCTCAAAAAGAGCTTAGAGACAAGATTGGATTTGTACCACAAAAAGCCTTTTTATTTAGTGGGACAATAGAAGAAAATATAAGATATGGAAAAGAAGATGCAAGTATTGAAGAAGTAAAACATGCTGCAAATGTAGCCCAAGCTGATGAATTTATTTCTGATATGGAAGATAAGTATGATTCGTTCGTAGCACAAGGAGGAAATAACTTATCTGGTGGCCAGAAACAGAGAATATCTATTGCAAGGGCATTAGTTAGAAAACCAGAAGTATATGTTTTTGATGATAGCTTTTCTGCATTAGATTTCAATACAGATAAAAGGCTTAGAAAAGCATTGAAGAATGAAATTAAAGATTCATCAGCCATAATTATAGCACAGCGTATAAGTACAATTATGGATGCTAATCAGATTATAGTTTTGAATGATGGAGAAATTGTAGGTATAGGAAAACATAAAGAGTTACTTGAAAATTGTGAAGTTTATAAGCAAATCGCAGATTCACAGCTTAGTAAAGAAGAACTTGCATAGAGTGAAGAATCAATCTGTGTATTTGGAGGTGTAATATGAGTGAAAAAATAACAGAAAAACAAGATGTAGATGTACTTAGTTTTGAGGATGGTATGTCAGCAGAAAAAGCTAAAAATGCAAAAAAGACTACTAAAAGATTATTGGAATATATGAAAAAACAAAAATTTAAGTTATTAATGATTTTTATTTCAGTATTAGTAAGTTCAGCTCTTACAGTTTTAGCACCAATGGTTATGGGAAAAGCTATTGACCAATTATTTAATGGGATTAAGACTGCAGTTCAAACAGGTACAAAGTTCAGTGTGAATTTTAGTACTATGGGAGGTATAATATCAATACTTCTAGGGTTATATTTGATTAGTGCAGTATTCATATATATACAACAATATATTATGTCAGGGGTTGCACAAAATTTAGTTCTTAACATGAGAAAAGATTTAAGTGATAAATTAAATAAGCTTCCTCTTAAGTACTATGATTCCCACAAAAAAGGGGAAACACTTAGTATCGTAACAAATGATTTAGAGAAGGTAGCAGATAGTTTACAAGAAGGGTTAATGCAACTTATTACGGCAGTGGTCACAGTGATTGGTTCTATTGTAATGATGATAAGCATAAGTATACCACTTACAATAGTATCAGCTGTAACATTGCTTGTTTCCTTAGGTATTACTGTTATAATTGCAAGAAAATCACAAAATAGATTTTCAGAAAATCAAAAAGCATTGGGAGAATTAAATAGCAATATAGAAGAGATGTTTACTGGTCAAATAGTAGTCAAGGCATTTAGTAAAGAAAAAGATACTATAAAAAACTTCAAAGAATTAAATCAAAATCTTTATAATGCTAGTAGAAAAGCTCAATTCTCATCATATGCTATATCTCCAATTATTAGATTTATAAATCAAATTGGGTATGTTATTATAGCAGTTGTGGGAGGTGTATTTGCATCAACTGGAGCAATGACTCTTGGTAGTATACAGGCGTTTATACAATATGTAAATCAAGCATCAGAGCCTACTACAGAGATATCTTATATTGTAAATATGCTTCAAGCTGCAATTGCATCTGCAGAGAGAGTTTTTAAAGTTATGGATGAAGTTGAAGAAATAAAGGACAAAGAAGATTCAAAAGTTATCAATATGCCTAAAGGTAAAGTGGAATTTGAACATGTTAAATTTGGATATAGTGATGATTCTATTCTTATGAAAGATATTAATATTAAATTGAATGCAGGAGATAAGATTGCAATTGTTGGACCTACAGGAGCTGGGAAGACAACTCTTGTAAATTTACTTATGAGGTTTTATGAGATACAAGGTGGAAGAATTACTATTGATGGAGTTAATATAAAAGACTTAAAACGTGGAGAACTTAGAACTATGTTTGGAATGGTTCTACAAGATACATGGCTATTTAATGGTAGTATAAAAGAAAATATTGCTTATAGTAAGTCAGATGCTACAATGGATGAGATTGTAAATGCAGCAAAATCAGCAAGAGTAGACCACTTTATAAGAACTTTACCTCAAGGTTATGATACCGTATTGACTGAGGACGCTTCTAATCTATCTCAAGGTCAGAAACAACTTTTAACAATTGCCAGGGCAATACTTTCAGACCCATCAGTGTTAATTCTTGATGAGGCAACCTCTAGCGTAGATACTAGAACAGAGGTTGAGATTCAAAAGGCAATGAATAACTTAATGAAGGGAAGAACTAGCTTCGTTATTGCACATAGATTATCCACTATTCGTGATGCGGATTTAATATTAGTAATGAAAGAAGGTACTATTATTGAACAAGGAAATCACAAAGAACTTATTGAAAATAAAGGATTTTATGAAGAACTTTATAATAGCCAATTTTCAAGTGAATATGACGAAGAAGTTGTGTAATTAAAATAATTAATATGATAAGAAATAGATAGACTTATTTTAAATAAGTCTATCTATTTTTCATTTGAAACAACTAAATCAATAAATAATTGCATAAGGGGACTAATCCACTTATTTTTATGATGGCCACATACTGCTACAATGCTTCTATCATCTAACTCTGTATCTATTGCACATAGTTCTCCTGTCTTCAAATCATCTTCTACTGCAAACGTAGGAAGGTATGACACTCCCATATCATTTTTTACTAAATTTTTAATAGTAGGTATACTCCAGAGTTCAATCGTATGGTCTAGAGTAATATTTTTTTCATTTAAATATGATTCAAACATTTGTCTAAAAATACATGCTGGCTCATCTATTATGAAAGGTATATCTAATTCTTGGTTTGGAGTAATAAAATCAGGGAATTGTTTTTTTACTTTTGGAGATGCAACTAGTGTCAAAGGTGATTCTCCAACAGTATAGGTAGAAATAGAATTTCCCAAGCCTCCAATATCTTTATAAAATATTCCTAAATCAATGCTTCCTGCAAGCAAAGAATTTCTAATATCATAGCAATTCATTGAGCGAAGAAATAGCCTTGCATTTGGTGCCATTTCATGAAAACGTTTTAAAATAGGAGGTATTTTATAACAAATAAGAGTTTCTCCCATTGCGATATGTAAATCACCACGTAACTCAGACAAGTCAGTACCAAAATTCTTCATTTTATCAACAGAACATAGAACGTCATCCACATAAGGTATTAGATTTTTGCCAGCTTTAGTTAGAACCATTTTTCTTCCTATCTTTTCAAATAAGTGTGTAGATAGCTCTTGTTCTAACTGTTGCACTTGGAATGTTATTGTTGATTGTGTGTAATTGAGTTTATTTGCTGCTTTAGAAAAACTACCTTCTTCTATTATGGTTTTAAAAGTTTGTAGGTATTTAAAATACATGCTCATCCTCATTTCATTCAATATAATTGAAGTATAGATTTAAATATTTCGATTTTTTTTATTGTTTGATTTATAGTATTATAATATAAAAGGAGAGTGATTACAAGTGTTGAGTGAAGTTTTATTGTCTTTTTTACCATACGCATTTGTTACAGGTTTTACACCAGGACCTAATAATATTCTTGCATTAAACACAATTAGTAATAATGGATGGAAAAAAGGAAAGTCAGTGGTTATAGGAATTAGTATGGGATTTATATGTATTATGTTTATATGTGCTCTTGGATGCCTTGAATTATCAAAGTTTATACCAATGATTACTGGTATTATGAAGTACATAGGAGCACTTTATATTATTTGGTTAGCAATACAAGTAGCTAAGAGCAAACCAAACAATGATAGTGATGTGAAGAAAGAATCCTTTTGGACTGGATTTATTTTGCAGTTTGTCAATGTAAAAATTATAATATTTGCTATTACTGTATATACAGGGTATGTAATACCTGTGTCACAGTCAGTTGAATATTTATTATCAGCAGCAGTTTGTAATAGTATTGTAGGCATATCTGGGACTTTGACATGGGCTCTAGCAGGAGGTATTTTACAAAAATATATAAACAAGCATTATAAAGTAATTAATATTATTATGGCACTAGTACTTGTTTGGAGTGCAGTAAAACTAATTTTAACATAATTAAGCATATAAATTTAATTATTTGGTATTATAAATTTAGAAGATGGAATTATGGATTATATCATTTTGAATAAGAAACTTGATTTTTTATTTGAAATATTTAATTTATCTATAAATGACATCTTCTTTTTTTTTATCTCTAAAACAACTATTCACTGACTATACAGAATCTAATACCATATAAAATTTAATAAATTTATAGAAATCTCATCAGCTTAATCTTGTTTGCCACATATATGCCATAAAGATGCACTTATTTTACGGAGATTTAACAAAGTCAAGTGAAGTATACTCTAAATATAAAATAAATCAAACATAGTTAAATGAATTGAGAGGTGATAATAATGGATAAGAAGTTAAACTATAGATTTGAGATGAAACACAAAATAACTGAAGCTGATGTCCTAGCTTTAAAATCAAGACTTTATCCAATAATGAAAAAAGATAGAAATGCATCAAAAGATGGAAAGTATCTTATCAGAAGTTTATATTTTGACACTCCTGAAGATAAAGCACTTTTAGATAAGTTAAATGGAGTTGCAATGAGAGAAAAGTTTAGAATAAGATTTTATAACAATGACCTTTCTTATATAAAATTGGAGAAGAAAATAAAACATTATAATATGACATCAAAACTGTCAGCTAGTTTAACTAAAAAAGAAGTAGAGAAGATATTAAAAAATGACATTGAGTTTTTAAAAGAATCAACAAACTGCTTATTAAGAGAATTTTATTTAAAAATAAAATGTGAAAGATTGGAGGCAAAAAGTATAGTTGATTATGATAGAGAAGCTTTTGTCTATCCACTTGGAAATGTAAGAGTTACAATCGATAGCAATATTAAGACTTCTGTAAATTCAGTCAATTTATTCAATAAAGAATTACCAACAGTATCAGTTATTGATGAAAATATGACTGTATTAGAAGTTAAATATGATGAGTTTATACCAGATTTTATAAAAGATTTGGTTCAGATTAATAAAACTACTTCTACAGCAGTTTCAAAGTATGCATCAAGTAGATTGTATATATAGGATTTAAATTCAAATTTTAGGTAAAGAGCGTCCAAATAAAATAAAAAAATTAAAAAATAGGAAGGATGATTTTAGTTATGACGTTTAACGATATTTTTAAATCAAGTTTTATAGAAAATGTATCAGGTTTTTCATTTGTAGATAGTGCTTTAGCTCTAGGTTCAGCATTTTTAGTAGGTTTGTTTATATATATGATTTACAAAAAAACCTATATGGGTATTATGTATTCTCGACCATTTAATGTGTCACTTGTAGCACTTACAATGCTTACAACTTTCGTAATATTGGCAGTTACATCAAATGTAGTTTTATCTCTAGGTATGGTTGGTGCTTTATCTATAGTAAGATTTAGAACAGCAATTAAAGACCCAATGGATTTGGTATTTCTATTTTGGTCATTAGGCTCAGGTATAGTTTTAGGTGCAGGTTTGATTCCATTAGCTGTTATGGGTTCAGTAATCATGGGATTGATTCTAATATTCTTTTCAAACAAAACAATATCTGAAACACCATATATATTGATGGTAAATTGTAATAATGAGAATTCAGAAGATATTGCAACTGACAAAATTAAAAAAGTATTTTCTAAATATCAAATAAAATCAAAAAGTGTTACACCAGAAAAAGGTATAGAATTGGTATTTGAAGTAAGAATGAAAGACGGAGAAACAAGTCTTATAAATGACTTAAGCCAAGTCGATGGAGTTACTAATGCAGTTCTTGTAAGTTATAATGGTGACTATGTAGCATAGAGAGGAGTAATCTTTTATGAAAGATAAAAAATTTACCCTTCTTATCTCAATTATGGTTATATTTTTATGTGCAGTAGTTGGAGTTTACAGTACATATGGTAATAAAAATGTTGATTTATATAGCAATGTATATATTGAAAAATATTTTGACAGAGACGAGGTTATGGAAGTTAATATAGAAATAGATGAAAGTGACTTGGAAGACATGAATGAAAATGCTATAAAAGAAGAATTTAAAGTTGCAAAAGTAACTGTAAATGGAGACACATATGGAAACGTTGGTATAAGAACTAAAGGAAATTCAAGTCTTACATCTGTAGCAAATAGTGATAGTGATAGATATAGCTATAAGATTAATTTCGATAAATATAATACTAGTCAAAGTATGGAAGGTCTTACTCAATTAAACCTTAATAACTGTTATTCTGATCCATCTTATATGAGAGAATTTTTAACTTATAGTGTCTGTGAGGAGATGGGATTAGCTACTCCAGAATTTGCATATGCTAAAGTTTCTATAAATGGTGAATATCATGGATTATATTTGGCAGTAGAAGGGTTAAAAGAATCTTATCTTGAAAATAATTTTGGAGATGTAACTGGAGACTTATACAAATCAGATGAAGGAGCTTCATTACAATATGAGGGTGATGACCCAGATAGTTACTCAAATCTAATCGTTGAAAGTGACAAGAAAACGGCTGATTGGTCTAAAGTTACAAAACTACTAAAATCTTTAGATACAGGTGAGGATATTGAAAAATATCTTGATGTAGATTCTGTCCTCAAAAATATAGCAATAAGTACAGCTTTATTAAATCTTGATAGTTATCAAGGTAGTTTCGCTCATAATTACTATTTATATGAACAAGATGGAGTGTTTTCTATGTTGCCATGGGACTTTAATATGTCATTTGGTGGATTTAGTGGTTTTGGTGGAGGTAGTCAATCTATAGCTATTGATGAACCTACAACAGGTAATTTGGAAGATAGACCTTTAATATCTGCATTATTAAAAAATGATACATATAAAGCTAAGTATCATGAATATCTAGAAGAAATAGTAACCAAGTACTTGGATTCAGATTATCTGGAAAATATGACAACAAAATTACATGACTTGATAGCATCATATGTAAAAGAAGACCCAACAGCATTTTATACTTATGAAGAATTTGAAAAAAATATAACATCTTCAATTGAAGACTCTAGTGATAATAAGGGATTTGGTGATAAAGAATCTAATAATAAAGAATCTAACAATGAAAATAAGAGTTTTGAAAACAAGAGTAATGAAAAAGAAGTTAATGCTGAATTAACATTAAGCAAAGCCAAAACTAATACGGATAATGATACTCAAAATAACACTACAGATAATAGTGAAAATGAGAATAATACAAATACCAATAAAAGTGGTGATGATACTAATGAAAAGTCAGGAGGGTCTATGGGTAAAGGTGGAAAGTCAATACCAGGAGTTTTAGAAGTTGCAGAAAATATGAGTAAAACTATAAAAGCTCAATTAAGTGGAGAATCTTCTTCAACTAAGGAAACTTCTGATGATAATAGTTCAAGTGAAAGTAAAGACACAGAAAATTCTGATGATAAGATGAGTGGCATGCCAGAGCCACCTGAAGGCATGGATGGTAAAACACCACCAGGAATGGGAAATATGGATAAGGGTGATATGAATGGTAAAAATGGAGATATGAATATAGATAGAAGTCAAGGTAATCCAAAGGAAGCTGGGGGTTTTGGTAATAAAGGAGGCGACTCTATGAATAAAACAACAACATACTCTAAATTAATTTTAGGTGGAGTTTCAATGATAATCATGTCAGTTATGCTAGTAGGTGTATCAAAGATAAACCGAAGAAGATTTATAAAGTCAAAATAGATTCAGATACAAATAATATTGATACTGTTAAGTAAATATCTACTTAACAGTATTTTTTTATTTTAATATCTTTGTTTTTAATAAAAAGTATTTTCTTATTAGTGTTAGATTAATAATCGTTGTAATTTCGTACATTTATAATTTTACAATGATATAGTAAAATTTGATTCTATTAAAAAAGTACATAGAAAAAAACGATTAGACAAAGTATGAAAAGTATAATACGATTATTTTGGGGTAAATGGAAAATAAATTTATATTTTGTAGAAATATCCATAAAAATAAATGTTTTAAATTTAACTTATATTAAAGTAAAGAGTGATGTGTAAGTTTAAAAATTATAAAACTAAATTATGGTATATAAATAAAGTTTAAATTCATGTAAATAAAAATATCATCAAGTATGGAGGGATTTTAATGTATTGGAAAAGAGCATTAAGCTTATTAACATTAGGGTTAGTTATTTGTGGATTAACAATAGGTTGTTCAACAAAAGAAGAGCCTGAAAAAGAAGAAAAGAAGACTATTACAGTAGCTACAGGAGCAAAGTATTATCCATTTAATTTTAGAGAAGATGGGAAAATGCAAGGTTTTGAAATTGATATATGGAATGAAATTGGGAAAAGATTAGATTCTGAAATTAAGTATGAAGTAAACAATGGGGATACAGGTGGATTACTTGGTATGGTAGATAGTGGAAAAGCAGATACAGCAGCTCAACAAATAAGTATAACACCAGAAAGGGAAGAAGTATATGATTTCACAGTACCATATGCTTATAATCCTTTAATGATAACTATTAGACCAGAAGATAAAGATAAGATAAAAAGTCTTGAAGATTTAAAAGGTAAGAAAGTTGAGGTTGGTGCAAACTCATCTGAAAGAGCTATAATGGAAGAAAAAAATAAAGACAATTCAATGGAATTAGTATTTAATGATGGAGCAGATTCATATGAAGGCCTTGAACTTGGAAGATCTGATGCAAGAATAATTTCTGTTTCAGCTACAGCAGCTAGAAATAAAAAAGCTGGCTCAAACTTTATAGCTGTTGGAGAACCTATCTATGAAGAGATAAATGCATATCCATTTAAAAAAGATGAAAAATCAAAAGAATTAAAAGCTAAAGTTGACGAAGCAATAACAGCTATGAGAAAAGATGGAACTCTTACTGAAATTTCTAAAAAATGGTTTGGGGAAGATATAACAATTGAGAGATAGGTGACTTTTATGAGTTTAGATATATCATTCATGTTTAAAATTTTACCAGAAATATTTATAGCATCTAAAGAAACAATAATAATTGCTTTAATATCTCTAGCACTATCTCTAGCGATAGCAATTGTAATGGCATTGATAAGCTATAATGAGGTTAAAGTATTAAATCAAATTGTCAAAGTGTATACATCAATTTTTAGAGGCACACCATTGCTAGTTCAATTGTATGCATTATATTTTGGATTGCCAAGAGCTATTCCAGCACTTGTAGAAATGTCTCCATTTACTGCAATAATAATTGCTTTGTCAGTAAATATGTCAGCATATATGTCAGAGACTATAAGAGGAGCTATTTCCTCTGTTGATAGGGGACAATATGAAGCAGGGGCTTCTATAGGACTTACAAATGTACAAATATTTAGAAGAATAGTTATGCCACAGGCTATAAGAGTAGCTATACCTGCATTGTCTAATCACTTTGTAGATTTAATTAAGGGTTCATCACTAGCTTTTACTATAGGGGTAATAGAAATAATGGCAACAGCAAATTATAATGGCGGTAGTAAATATAAATATCTAGAAGCTTTCTTAGTAGCAGGATTTGTGTATTGGTTCATATTATTTGTATTTGGATTTATTCAAAAGAAAATAGAAGAAAAACTAAATGCTGCATACTAACAATAATATTACCATAATAAAATAAAAGCTATTTAAATATAATAAAATATGTTTAAATAGCTTTTATTATTTAATTATAAATAAAATTGAAAATATAGTGTTTAATTGTAGAAAACATAAATTATTTCTTCAAAAAAATAATCTGAAAATTTGTAACCAAATTGTAATAAAATGGTAGTTATTTAGCATAAAATGATGTATCATAGAGTTAGATTATAAAATTTATAAGATAGGATTTTTGCACGAAAACTGCTGACTTTTGGTATTTAAGGTGAGTAGTTAAATTATGTTTAGGAGGGGTAGATTTTGTTACAAAAAGTATTATGGAAATTTTCAAAGCTGGTTTTAGGTCTATTTATATGTTCAATTGGTATAGTATTGACGATAAATTGTAACCTAGGTTTATCTCCTTGGGATGTGTTTCATCAAGGTCTTTCAAATCATGTAGGAATAACTATAGGGACTGCCTCTATAATTGTAGGCTCTATAGTAGTTATAGCTGATGTTATTCTAGGCGAAAATGTAGGATGGGGAACTGTATTCAATATGTTATTAATTGGCTTTTTTATGGACTTACTTCTATATACTAACTTAATTCCAAAGACGGATAGTGTATTAATAGGAATAATTATGTTAATTTTAGGTTTGGGGCTTGTAGCTCTTGGAATGGTATTTTACATGGGAAGTGGTCTAGGAAGTGGACCCAGAGATGGTTTGATGGTTGCTCTTCAAAAGAAAACAGGAAAATCACTTAACTTAATAAGAGGAACTATAGAAGTTGGTGCATTAATAGTTGGATTTTTCTTAGGTGGAAAAGTTGGCATAGGAACTATAATAAGTGCATTTGGTCTAGGATATCTTACACAAATATTATTCAATTTGTTTAAATTAGATTGTAGTAAAATCAAACATAGATTTATAATAGATGATATAAAATTTATAAAATTGTATGTGAGCGGAGATAAAAAACCTGCTACTCAAAATATGGCTAAATAGCTCTATAAAGAATTAATTAGAAGTATATAGTAATTATAAATAAAAATTTTCTTGTAAATATATAAAATTTCAAATATTAAAAGATATGGATTGCTAAAAAACTATAAAATATAGATTTTTAGCAATTTTTTATTTACTTAACATATTCTAAGACTTTAAAAGCTTTTATATATGTTATATGAATTGATTTATTTATAATTAGAGATACTAAACTTTATATATATTAATATAAACACATTCAAATTGTGTATTTTTAAAGCCTTTAAAATACTTGTATTTATTCTAACTAAAAAAATAAAAAAATTAGCAAAAAAGTCTTGTATTATATCTAAATTTTATATATAATTACCTATGTTGTTTACAAATTTTAAACTCAATGTTTAGTAAACAAAATGTTTAGTAAAATAAAACAAAAATTAGGAGGTGCAACATGGATATAGGTGAAAAGATAAAAAGATTAAGAACAGAAAAACAACTGACCCAGGAAGAGTTAGCTAATAGATGTGAATTGTCAAAAGGATTTATTTCTCAACTAGAAAATAACTTAACATCACCATCCATAGCTACCCTTATAGATATACTTGAGATATTAGGTACAAATTTAAGGGAATTTTTTAATGAAATAGATGACGAAAGAATTAGTTTTACAAAAGAAGACATGTTTGAAACTGAAGATGAAGATTTAAAATATAAATTAAAGTGGTTAATTCCAAATTCACAAAAAAATGAAATGGAGCCAATAATAATAACATTGTATCCAGGTGGACAATATAAAGAAGAAAAGCCACATGAAGGTGAAGAATTTGGATATGTATTAGCAGGTTCAATATATGTTCATATAGGCGAAAAGAAAAATAAGGTAAAAAAAGGAGAAAGCTTTTACTTTAGACCAAGAGCAAATCACTATATATCAAACGAAGGTAAAACGACAGCAAAAGTGATTTGGGTAAGTACGCCACCATCATTTTAGAATAGAGGTGTTTAATAAGTGGTAGAAAATATAATAGAATTAAGAGATATATCTAAGCATTATGAGGAACTTACTGTTTTAGATAATTTCAATTTAGATATAAAGAAAAATGAGTTTTTAACTTTACTTGGACCAAGTGGATGTGGAAAAACTACTACATTAAAAATAATAGCAGGTTTTGAGTATGCTGATGATGGTAAAGTTTTATTTGAAAGTAAAGAGATAAATAATTTGCCACCATATGAAAGACAAGTAAATACAGTGTTTCAAAAATATGCTTTATTTCCACATATGGATGTATATGAAAATGTAGCTTTTGGACTAAAAATTAAAAAGACTCCAAAAGATGTAATAGATGCTAAAGTGAAAGAGGTTTTAAAACTTGTTGCACTAGAAGGCTTTGAAAGACGACAAGTTGACTCATTAAGTGGAGGACAACAACAGAGGATTGCAATAGCAAGAGCTTTAGTTAATGAACCAAAAGTATTGTTACTAGACGAGCCACTTGGAGCATTAGATTTAAAATTAAGACAAGAAATGCAAATAGAATTAAAAAGAATTCAAAAAAAATTAGGAATAACATTTGTGTTTGTAACTCATGACCAAGAAGAGGCTCTTACTATGTCAGATACTATTGTTGTAATGTATAAAGGTAAAATACAACAAATGGGAACACCTCAAGATATATACAATGAACCTAAAAATTCATTTGTAGCAAAGTTTATAGGTGAAAGTAATATATTTGATGGAATTATGATGGAAGATTATAAAGTAAATTTCTGTAATAGAGAGTTTGAGTGCGTAGATAAAGGATTTGAAAAAAATGAAAATATAGAAGTAGTAATAAGACCAGAAGATATAAAAATGGTAAAGCCAGAAGAAGGAATGTTAAAGGGGAAAGTTACATCTACAGTATTTAAAGGAGTGCACTATGAAATAGAATTAAATGAAAATGGAAGATTGTGGATACTTCATAATACTAAAAATGCTGAAGTTGGAGTAGAACTAGGCATGGACATATATCCAGAAGACATCCATATAATGAGAAAAGAGAGTAACTAATATGAAGAAGAAATCTTTTTTAGCATATCCATATGTAGTTTGGAGTGCGATATTTGTAATAATTCCTTTAATACTAGTAGTATTTTTCAGTTTTACAAAAGACTCAAGTACAGGTTATGCATTTACACTTGAGAATTATAAAGAAGTAATAGACCCTATATATATTAAAGTATTTGCTCGTTCTATTCTTTTAGCAGGAGTAGCTACATTGATATGTCTTGTAGTTGGTTATCCAGTGGCATATATAATTTCAAAAGCTCATGTAAGTAGAAGAGGTTCATTAATACTGTTGTTTATTCTTCCTATGTGGATGAATTTTCTTTTAAGAACATATGCATGGGTAGCTATATTAGGAAAAAATGGACTTTTAAATACATTTTTAGGATGGTTTGGAATACAGCCATTAGCAATTTTGTATACTAATGTTGCTATACTTTTAGGTATGGTATATAACTTTTTACCATTTATGGTTCTTCCAATATATACAGCACTTTCAAAGATGGATAATGATTTAATAAATGCTGCTCATGATTTAGGTGCAAATAACATGACAGTATTTAGAAAAATTATATTTCCTTTGAGTTTGCCTGGAGTAATGTCTGGAATAACTATGGTAT
Source organism: Clostridioides sp. ES-S-0010-02 (assembly GCA_020641055.1). Classification (NCBI taxonomy): domain Bacteria; kingdom Bacillati; phylum Bacillota; class Clostridia; order Peptostreptococcales; family Peptostreptococcaceae; genus Clostridioides; species Clostridioides sp. ES-S-0010-02. The sequence goes on along the minus strand of CP067345.1, from coordinate 3,327,386 downwards.
TTATGCCAGCAGTTACTACTTTTGCAATATCAAGACTGCTAGGTGGAGGTAAAATAATGTTAGTTGGAGATTTAATTGAACAACAATTCACAGTTGTTGGAGATTGGAACTTTGGCTCAGCTATATCGATATTTATGATGATAGTAATATTAATATCCATGTCGATAATGTCAAAATTTGGAGATGAATCTGACAAAGAAGGTGGTGGGTTACTATTTTAAAATTAAAGAAAATAACTTCTAATATATATTTAGCATTAGTATTCTTATTTTTGTATGCACCCATATTTGCATTGGTACTATTTTCTTTTAATGATTCAAAATCAATGGCAAGATGGAATGGATTTACGTGGAAATGGTATGGTCAATTACTTCAAAATGAAAGTATAATGAGTGCTTTATATTACACTGTTGTTATAGCTATATTAGCATCTGTAATATCAACAATAGTAGGAACTATAAGTGCTATAGGGATACATAAGATGAGAGGGAAGAGTAAAAAATTAATACTGAATGTAAACTACCTTCCTATTTTAAATACAGAAATAGTTACAGCAGTAGCCCTTATGAGTCTATTTGTATTTGTAAAAATGGAATTTGGTTTTACAACAATGTTATTAGCACATATAATGTTTTGTTTGCCATATGTTATACTTTCAGTTTTACCAAAAATGAAGCAATTACCTGATAATATAGAAGATGCAGCTATGGACTTAGGAGCAACACCTATGTATGCTCTTAGAAAAGTAATTTTACCACAAATAAAACCAGGTATAGTTTCTGGATTTTTGATTGCATTTACTATGTCAATAGATGACTTTATAATAAGTTTCTTTAATGCTGGAAATGGTGTAAGTAATCTTTCTATAGAAATCTATGGAATGGCTCGAAGAGGTATAAAGCCTGAAATAAATGCATTATCAACGATAATGTTTGCGGTGGTTTTAGGATTACTTCTATTGGCTAATAAAAAAGAATCTATAGTAAGGGGGACTAAATAATGATTAAGTTTAAGAAAATAATATCCCTTATAACTGTAGGTATGATTACAGCAACTTTATTTACAGGATGTAATAAATCAACAGATTCTACAAAGGTTCTAAATGTATATAATGTTGGTGATTATATAGATGAATCTCTTATAGATAAGTTTGAAAAAGAAACAGGAATAGAAGTTCAGTATTCAACTTATGATACTAATGAAATGATGTATCAAAAGGTTAAGAGTGGTAGCACTCATTATGATTTAGTTTTTCCATCAGATTATATGGTGGAAAAAATGAAAAATGAAGGTCTTTTGGAAAAAATAGATTTTAAAAACATACCTAATATGAAGTATTTAGATAAGAGTTTTTTAAATCCTGTATATGATGAAACTAATGAATATAGTGTTGCATATATGTGGGGTACTCTTGGAATCTTATATAATAAAAAAGAAGTTAAAGAGCCTATAGATAGTTGGAATATACTTTGGAATCCAAAATATAAAGGAAACATGATGATGTTTGACTCTGTTAGAGATACTATAGGGATAACCCTTAAAAAATTAGGATACAGTATGAATAGTGTAAATCCAAAAGAAATAAATGAAGCAAAAAATCTTTTAATAAAGCAAAAGGATTTGGTCTTAGCATATGTAAACGACGAAGGAAAAGATAGATTATTAGGTGGAGAAGTTGCAATGGGGATGTTGTATTCTGGAGATGCAGTTACATTGATGGATCAAAATCCTGACCTTGATTATGCTATACCTAAAGAAGGTACAAACAAGTGGGTGGATGCTATGTGTGTACCTACAACAGCACAAAATAAAAAAGAAGCTGAGTTATTTATAAACTTCTTGCTAGACCCAGAAAATGCAAAAGTAAATGCTGAGTATATTGGATATTCAACACCTAATACAGGAGCACTAAAGTTATTGGACCCAGAAATAACTAGCAATCCTGTTGCATATCCATCTAAGGATGTACTTGCTAAATGTGAAACTTTTGAAGATATTGGTGAAAACATCAAGTTATACGATAAGGCTTGGATAGAGTTAAAATCAAAATAGAGTATTATTTATTTAATAATATTTACTTAATAAAACTGTTCTTATTTAGAAATTATTTTCTAATTATTGAACAGTTTTATTTTTTTGCTTATACATAAATATGTGTATGTTATAGATATATATAATTTATTTACTATAAATACATACATGATAATTATTTTAAAGATAAGCAAATAGATAGCATTAATCTTAAATATTTGCTTGTTTTTTTATTATTTATATATATATAATTTAATTTATTTTTATTAAGTTAAAAAATTATTTACATATTGATTTTAATAATAATTAGAAAAAATGGGCAACTTAATAAAATAATTGGAGGTGTAAATTTATAAAAAATGAATGGGACAAATAAAAAGATAGATTTATTAATGTTAAGTTTGTTTGTTTTTATATTTTTAATTGTTGGGATAGTAATACTATCTATCAGAACAGAAAATAAACTGAATGTATTTATAATGTTATCAGTTATTTTTTTTATAATAATGTTAACTTATTTATCAAACTCAGTAGTTGGTTTAATAACAAGTTCAATAACTATATTTATATATACATCCTATATTTTATATAACAATATTACTCACAATATAGATGTTGAGTTTATATCATATATATGGATAATAGCAATACCAATATCTTCAATTATAATGGGGAACATAAATAAAAACATAAATGAATTACAACTTACAAATATAAAATTAACTGAACAATATAAGGAACTAGTAACTATAGATAATGAAACTGGGCTTAGAAACTTAAAAATTTTTTATAATGATGTAAATATGGAAATAAGTAAGTCAGTCAGATATACTACTACTTTTTCTCTTATGATAGTAAAATTACCATATTATGAAAACCTACAGACTATATTTGGTGAAAGTAAAACTAACAAAATAGTAAAATATATTAGTTCAAATATTGTGGAATGTACAAGAAATGAAGATATAATATACAGTTTACAAAAAGATATGATAGGAATACTGATGCCAAACACAGCATTAGAAGGCTCAAAAGTTGTTAGAGATAGAATAAAGAAGAGGATAAAAGAGTTAAACTTAGATTTAAATAATAAAGGAAGATATGTAAATATAGATGTGAAAATTGCAATTTTAGAGTATAAAGATACTTTTGGAGACAGTATAAATTTTAAGAATATGGTTGAAGAGGAATTGCAGTATGATGTTTAAAACTTACAATAAAAATTTATCTAAAGTGTTAATTGTGCTTTTAATAGTATTGATAATGTCAAATTTTAATATATGCTCATATGCGGTAGAGACTTATTCTAATACAAATAAGGTATTGGTTATTTATGATTCTAAGAAAGAAACATCTTACAATCGAGATATCTTGAAAATTGTGAGGACTCTATTAGGTAGATTTAGCTCAAATATAGAGTTATTAAAATTAAGCAACTATGATAATGAGATAAATGAAACTTATTATAGTCATATATTTATTATAGGAATAAATGAAAATTCATATAGTAATGATGAAAAAACTAACACCTTAATTAATTCATTAGATTCCTATAAAGGAGTCATCTGCTGGTTAGGGCATGGTATAGAAAATCTGTTGGAATATAAGAAATATAACTTAGAATATGTAAAAAAAACAAATAATATAAACAGTGTAACCTATAAAGGTAAAGAGTATAACTTGGAGGAACACTATTTATTTAATATTGTAAAATCAACAGATAAAAACAATAAAATTATAGGAACTATTAGTGATACAGTAAATGAATATCCGTATATTGTAAATGATAAAAATCTTTTCTATGTGTCAAAGTTGGATTTAGATGGTGTTTTATTTTATATATTTTGTGATTCACTAAATGATGTGTTTAATGTTAAAACTTTCAATAAAGGTCGTATATTCGTAAGAATAGAAGATGTACATGCATTTAGAGAACCAAAAGAATTAATAAAAATAGCTGATTATTTAAGCAATAAGAATATACCATTTACAATTGCTTTGATACCAGCTTATGTAAATCCTAAAAATCATAAGATAACGACTTTATCAGAAAGCCCTGAGATTGTTAAAGCAGTAAAATATATGCAAGATAAGGGTGGTACAGTGATATTACATGGATACACACATAAATATAAAAATGAAGAAGTTTCTGGAGAAGGATATGAATTTTGGGATGGGGAAAAAGATGAGCCATTAAAAGAAAATATGACAATTTTTGTGAAAGATAGGGTTTTAAAAGGGCTTAGAATATGTATAGAAAATGGAATTTATCCTCTTGCATTTGAAGCTCCTCATTATGCAATAGAATCTGAAGGATATAAAGAATTAAAAAAATATTTTTCTACTTATGTAGGGCAACATCAAAATAATGATAAAAAATTTAGCACAAATACGTATCCATATGTAATTAGGGATACAGAAGAATTTAACATATTCATTCCTGAAAATTTGGGATATATAGACCCAGAAGATAAACTTACTTTTCAAAACATAAAAGAAAATTTAGATACACTATCTATTGTCAGAGGTTTTAGTGGTGGTTTTTTCTTTCATTCGTATTTAGATATAAAATATTTGAAAGATACAATAGAATACCTAGAAAAACAAAATATAGAGTTTTTGGATTTAAGAGATTTTGATAATTGGGTAAAGGTTGATGAGATACAAATAAGAAATAATGGTAATGAAATTAAAGTCAACTATGATAGAAATTTAGAAAAAAATAAAGAAGATGAAACTAGGTTTAAATCTATATCTAAAATCAGCAAAATTTTAATATCAATAGTATCTATAAGTGTTTTAGTTTTTGTAATTATATTTATATATTTTAAAAAAATAGATAAAAAGAAATTTTTAAAATAAAAAAGTTTAGATGAAGTGCTAATATTTAAAAAGATTTTAGGTGAATTTTATGAGAGGATTAAATGTATCAGAGTATCTATTTATATTTAGTTTATTTAGTATATGGTCTTTACTACTTATAAATATAGTTTTAGCTATGGGGGGATATCTATTTTATTTTAAGAACTTTGATAAAAAAATAAAAAAAATTGATAGATATCCAGTGGTATCAATACTTGTTCCTGCTCATAATGAAGCAAAGGTGATAGGTAGGACTGTGGAATCTTTATTACTACTTAATTATCCTAAAGATAAAATGGAACTTATTGTGATAAATGACAACTCTTCTGATAATAGTAGAGAAATTTTAGAAAGCATAAAGAGTAAATACAAAAACTATAATTTTACTATTATAAATACAGATAGCATGACTGGAGGTAAGGGAAAATCAAATGCATTAAATATTGGATATAAAATTTCAAAAGGAGAGTTTATAGCAGTATATGATGCAGATAATACCCCAGATAGAGATGCACTTAGGTATTTAATACAAACAATAGTTCTAGATGATGAATTAGGTGCTGTTATTGGAAAGTTTAGAACTAGAAATAAAAGTAAAAATCTATTGACGAAATTTATAAATATTGAAACCTTAAGCTTTCAATGGATGTCTCAAGCTGGTAGATGGCAATTATTTAATTTATGTACAATACCAGGAACTAACTTTATATTGAGAAAAAGTATTATAGAAGAAATTGGGGGATGGGATAGCAAAGCAATTGCAGAAGATACAGAAATTAGCTTTAGAATATATAAGTTAGGATATAAAATAAAGCTTGTGCCACAGTCGATAACATGGGAACAAGAACCAGAAACTATTAAAGTTTGGATAAAGCAAAGGACCAGATGGGCAAAAGGGAATATATACGTTTTAATGAAATATATAAAAAATATATTTAAACAAGGTAAAAATAAAATTGTATTTGATATAGCCTACTTTTTTTCTGTATATTTTCTATTTTTAACATCTGTTATTATCTCAGATATTTTATTTGTTTTAAGTGTATTTAAATTAATAGAGATTTCTATTCCAATCAACTTTATTATAATATGGATACTATCATACATTTTATTTATCATAGAAGTGAGTATAAGCTTAACTATAGAAAAAGGTGAGGCTACAATTGAGAATATATTTATAGTAGCACTTATGTATTTTACATATTCTCAACTATGGCTATTTGTTGCTATAAAAGGAATGGTAGAGTATTTAAAAGATATAATTTTCAAAAGAGAAGTTAAATGGTATAAAACGGAAAGATTTTAATTCATGTACAGGAGGTATTAACATGAAAAAATTTGTTGTATTAATTGTATCTTTAGTATTGTTTTTTTCAAATATCGCATTTGTAGATGAAGTAAAAGCTGATGAAACCAAAGTCAAAAATTATAAGTTTGAAAGAGATGTAACTATTGATGGAGTTATAGGTAGCAATAGTACTTTTTTTGAAGTAAACAAAAATTGGGATGTTGAGGAAGTATTATTTAATCTTAATTTTAGTAAGAGTCAAATATTAAATGGAGATGTTTCAAGTTTAACTATCTTAATAAATAATGTACCAATAAAATCGATTAAACTAAATGCCAAAAAAGATTATAAAGATACATTAAAAGTATCAATACCTAAAGATTATATAATACAAGGATATAATGAAATAAAAGTAAAAGCATATAAAACAATATCTGACAAAATATGTCAGGATGATTCTAACACTGGGAACTGGATGGTTATTCATAAGGAATCTTATACATCAATTAGATATAAGCAGAAAAAATTGGGCAATTCAATAAATGAGTATCCATATCCATATATAGAAATTGAAGAAAATTTTAAATTAGATACAACTTTAGTAGTTCCAGATAATATGAGTAGAGGTGAATCTACAGCTGTGTTTAATTTAGCATCAGAATTTGGAAAAATAACACAGAACGATAAGTTACAGTTTGACGTTAAATTATATTCAGAAATGAAGAACTGGTCAGATGATAACATTATATACATTGGTAAACCTGAAAATACAGCAGAAGAAATTTTGAATATTCTAAGTGCAAAGGAACAAACTTTATTATCTTCAAATTGTATAATTAAGCAGATAAATTCTCCGTATAACAATAATAAGAAGATGCTGGTGGTAATAGGTAGTAATGAAGAAGATTTAATAAAAGCATCTAAAGTATTGATAGACAATAGACTTTCTAATCAAATTCTATCATCATCAATACTTGTAAATAAAGATACTAATATAAAGATTGATGGTGAACAAGAATTAAATTTAGGACATATGACTTTAGAAGAATTAGGATATGCAGATATTTTATTGGAAGGTGCATTTAGTCAACAAGCTTTATTTGATGTTAGAATACCAAAAGGTAGAAAGTTAAATAATGGTTCAAAGATTGTTTTAAATTTAAGATATTCTGATAATTTGGATTTTGACAAGTCATTAGTTACAGTATATATAAATGATGTTGTTGTAGGAAGTAAAAAATTAGATAGAGCATATTCAGACAATGACAAGCTAGAATTAAAAATACCTAAAGATATAGATAATAAAAACTACTATCAAGTTAAGTTGGTGTTTAATTTAAATATAAAAAATTTAAATTGTGTTACAAGAGAAAGTAATAATCCTTGGGCATACGTGTCAAATAGTTCTTACTTGGAATTATCGACAAAAGAAAATCAGTCACTGAATTTTGAAAGTTATCCATATCCATTTGTTAAGAATGATAAGTTTAATGATTTAACTGTAATAATGCCAGATTATTCTGGGTCTCAAGCAATGACATGGATGTCCAGACTAGGTGTTAATTTAGGTGCAAATATTAGTTCGCATGAAGGAAATATAAATGTAATTAGAGGAAAAGAGTTTATCAATAAATATAAAGATACGAATATTATAGTTTTTGGAGTACCACTTAACAACTCTGTTATAAAGATGATAAATAGCAACTTAAATGTAAAGTTCAATAAAAACTATTCTAACTTTTTATCAAATGATAAGATAAGCTTTATTGACGATTATGGTAAAAACATTTCATCAATACAATTGATAAAATCATCTTACAATAATCAAAGAAATATTATGGTAATCAGCTCAATAGATGAAAAAAATTTATATTTAGGAATGGATTATTTATTAAATAAAAGTCAAGGCAATGATTTAAAAGGAGATACACTAACAATTGATGAATATGGAGAAGTAAAAGATTTAAATTACAATACAAAAATAAATAAAGAAATAAAAGATTCAAGTAGAGAATTGAATATAAGTAAAACAGCTAAAGTTTTTTTTGTTGTTTCTTTTATTGTTATAACTGTAGCTATAATTCTATCAATATTATTTATCAAGAAATATAAAAGAAGATAATACAGTAAACTTATTATTTTAAAATGAGGTATATGATTTGAATAAAAATATAAACAAATTTAAATTTAAGAAAAATATTTTAATCTTAGGAATTATTTTAACTTTTGTATTTATAATTTATTTTGTAAATATTGAATTAAAAAATAGAAGTTTAGTAGATAGCCAGTATGAGGGCAAGATTAAATCAGCCAATTTATCTATAGATTATGAAATAAATCAAGTTATGAAGGATATAGATAAGCTAGGATTGAATACAATAAATGTACCTATAGTTATAACTGTAGATGATATTAATTCTGATATCATGTCAATAGATACTAATAGCAAAAAAAAGGCAATCAAACTAATAAAAAAATTAAACAAGCAGGGTATTTCCACAATATTGGAAGCATATCCATGGATAAAAAATGGAGAGTTGTATGAGACAGATTGGAATCCTATGAATAAAAAAAGATTTTTTTATAACTGGCAAAATACTGTATTAAATGAACTTATAGAAGATGTAGCAAATCCATTGGATGTAAAGGTTTTAAATGTAGGCTCTAATTTTGTATACCTAGAAGAATATCAACAAAATTGGGGTGAAATAATAGATTTTGTACAATCAAAATTTGATGGTCTTGTAACATATAGAACTAATTGGTGGTATACAAGAAAAGGTGATTTAAATAGTAAATTATCTTATGAACAAAAACTAAATAATAATTTTTTTGATAAGTTAGACTTTATATCCATAGCAGCGTATTTTGAGTTAAGTGATAAATCTGTCAATACAGTTGATGAATTGGTTTCTGCTTTACATTCATCTACTGTGAATAATAGAGGACAAAATATAAAAGAAGAACTATATAATCTTTATAAGGTTCATCGTAAACCGATATTTTTTGGAGAATTAGGCTTTTCAAATAGAGAAAATGCAAGTTCTCAACCATGGAATCATGTTCCTTCAGAAATTATAAATGATGAAGAACAAGCGAGATGCTTTGAAGCATATAGGAGAGTTTTTGAAAAAGAGGATTGGATAAATGGTTTTTCTGTGTTTTGTGTAGGTAAAATTGATGAAGAAAAAAACTTTTATCCATCAAAAGAGAGTATAAAGATTATTAAATCTTGGTATAAATAAATTTGTTATATAAATAGACAATTATAGTATATAAATAGTTGATTAGGAGAGATATAAATGGATGACATCAAGGTTATGACTGTATTTGGAACTAGACCTGAAGCTATCAAAGTAGCTCCTTTAATTAAGGAACTTGAAAAAAGAGAGCATATAAAAAGTATTGTGTGTGTGACAGCACAACATAGAGAAATGCTTGACCAGGTTATAGAAACTTTCAATGTAAATGTAGACTATGATTTAGACATAATGAAAAAAGGGCAAAGTTTAAATGATATAACATGTAAAGTTTTAAATGAACTTCCCATGATTATAGATAAAGAAAAGCCAGACGTAATCTTAGTACATGGAGATACAACGACAACTCTAGCTACTAGTTTAACTGCATTTTATAGTAAAGTTCTAGTAGGTCATATAGAAGCAGGACTTAGAACTTATGATAAATATTCTCCATTTCCAGAAGAACTAAATAGACAACTTACAGGAATTATTGCTGATATACACTTTGCTCCTACTAATTTGGCAAAACAAAACCTAATTTCAGAAGGAAAGTCTGAAGACAATATATTTGTAACAGGCAATACTGCAATTGATGCATTAAAGATGACAATAAGAGAAAATTATACTCACCCTATAATGGATAAGCTTGGTGATGACAGAATGATTTTATTGACTTCTCATAGGAGGGAAAACTTAGGAGAACCTATGAGAAATATATTTAGAGCTGTAAAGCGAATAGTAGATGAATTTGAAGATGTACAGGTAGTATATCCTATACATTTAAATCCTGAAATACGTAGTATAGCCAGTGAAGTATTTGGGAAAAACACTAAAAAAATTCACATTATAGAGCCTTTGGAGGTAGTTGATTTTCACAATTTTTTAAACAAATCATATATGATAATGACTGATAGTGGTGGAATACAAGAAGAGGCTCCATCGCTAGGGAAACCAGTACTTGTGTTAAGAAAAAAGACAGAAAGAATAGAAGGTATTGAAGCAAAAACACTTAAATTAATAGGTACAAATGAAGAAAATATATATAATTCTGTAAAACAATTATTAACAAATAGAAATAATTATATTCAAATGAGTAAAGCTTCAAATCCATATGGGGATGGAAATGCAAGCAAGTATATAGTGGATATAATAGTAAAAAAATTTAATTGAAGATACTTAAATTAGCTTTTGTTAGCTTAATTTAAATTTTATATAAGACAGAATTAAAATATAACGACTTAATATAAAAATTATGATAAGATAAGGAATACAATTAGCAAGGGGGAATAATATGGCTAGAAAATGTATAAAAAATTTAGGCAAAAATAAAGCTGTAAGAAGGTTAAAGCTTGTATTTAAGAAGATATTTATTACTGTGTTTATAATAGCAAGTATAATAGCTGTTTTTAATATAACAAAATATTTTGAAGACTTATATAAGGTAAGAGATATAAAAACTACTAAAATTGAATACTATATGGATGTAGCTGATGAAGCAGGGGGCGGAAAAGTTCAATTAAGCTGGAAGGAGTTACTTGCTATAGATATGGTAATTTATGATGAAGATTTAAGTAATATAAAAAAGAAAGATACATTAAATGTTGGTGAAAAATTTATAGTAGAAGACAAAAATGATAAAGGAGAAAAAGTATACAAGGTAAAAAAGTTTAAGAAAGTATTGAATGAATTGAAATTTGACGCTTCTCAAAAAAGTAGAGCAAAAAAATACATGAAGGATTTAGAATACACATATCTTGGAAATAAGGAACTAAAAGATAGTGATGAAAAAATTAAGTTTATAAAGAAATTAGAAGACTCAGCTATAAGAGAGTATATCGATTATGGTATATTACCATCTATAACAATTGGACAAGCAATATTAGAATCTGGGTGGGGCAATTCTAAACTTACAAAGCAAAGTAATAATTTATTTGGTATAAAGGCAGATAAAGCGTGGAAGGGAAAAAGTGTAGCAATTTCAACTTCTGAACATTATAATGAAAAAATTGTAGCAAGTTTTAGGTCATATGGCTCATTAGAGGACTCTGTAAAAGACCATGGTTTATTTTTAGTAAATAATAAAAGGTATAGAAAAAATGGATTATTTGAAGCAAAAGACTATATTAGTCAGGCACAAGCATTAGAAGATGCTGGATATAGTACAGCTGAAGATAAAAGTGGGAATCGTATATATGCAGAACTACTAATAGAGGTTATTAGAAGCTATAACTTACAATTAATAGATAATAAAGTGGAAACAAAATAAGGATTAATTCTACATGAAAGTGTAACAAGATAAATTTGTTTTATACAAAAGAATAGAAAAAATGTAAAAAAACATAAAAAAATGTATTGACTTGTTATTTGAAAGGTGATATTATTATTACTGTACTCGAAAGAGAACAAAATGAACTTTGAAAATTAAACAGTAGGTTAATTTATAAAAACAAGAAACAAACCATAAAGCCAGATATTTAGATAACAATAGTATCTGAGCCTGATAAACTTTTATTTGAGAGTTTGATCCTGGCTCAGGATGAACGCTGGCGGCGTGCCTAACACATGCAAGTTGAGCGATTTACTTCGGTAAAGAGCGGCGGACGGGTGAGTAACGCGTGGGTAACCTACCCTGTACACACGGATAACATACCGAAAGGTATGCTAATACGGGATAACATATTTGAGAGGCATCTCTTGAATATCAAAGGTGAGCCAGTACAGGATGGACCCGCGTCTGATTAGCTAGTTGGTAAGGTAACGGCTTACCAAGGCGACGATCAGTAGCCGACCTGAGAGGGTGATCGGCCACATTGGAACTGAGACACGGTCCAAACTCCTACGGGAGGCAGCAGTGGGGAATATTGCACAATGGGCGAAAGCCTGATGCAGCAACGCCGCGTGAGTGATGAAGGCCTTCGGGTCGTAAAACTCTGTCCTCAAGGAAGATAATGACGGTACTTGAGGAGGAAGCCCCGGCTAACTACGTGCCAGCAGCCGCGGTAATACGTAGGGGGCTAGCGTTATCCGGATTTACTGGGCGTAAAGGGTGCGTAGGCGGTCTTTCAAGTCAGGAGTGAAAGGCTACGGCTCAACCGTAGTAAGCTCTTGAAACTGGGAGACTTGAGTGCAGGAGAGGAGAGTGGAATTCCTAGTGTAGCGGTGAAATGCGTAGATATTAGGAGGAACACCAGTTGCGAAGGCGGCTCTCTGGACTGTAACTGACGCTGAGGCACGAAAGCGTGGGGAGCAAACAGGATTAGATACCCTGGTAGTCCACGCTGTAAACGATGAGTACTAGGTGTCGGGGTTACCCCCTCGGTGCCGCAGCTAACGCATTAAGTACTCCGCCTGGGAAGTACGCTCGCAAGAGTGAAACTCAAAGGAATTGACGGGGACCCGCACAAGTAGCGGAGCATGTGGTTTAATTCGAAGCAACGCGAAGAACCTTACCTAAGCTTGACATCCCAATGATATCTCCTTAATCGGAGAGTTCCCTTCGGGGACATTGGTGACAGGTGGTGCATGGTTGTCGTCAGCTCGTGTCGTGAGATGTTGGGTTAAGTCCCGCAACGAGCGCAACCCTTGTCTTTAGTTGCCATCATTAAGTTGGGCACTCTAGAGAGACTGCCAGGGATAACCTGGAGGAAGGTGGGGATGACGTCAAATCATCATGCCCCTTATGCTTAGGGCTACACACGTGCTACAATGGGTAGTACAGAGGGTTGCCAAGCCGTAAGGTGGAGCTAATCCCTTAAAGCTACTCTCAGTTCGGATTGTAGGCTGAAACTCGCCTACATGAAGCTGGAGTTACTAGTAATCGCAGATCAGAATGCTGCGGTGAATGCGTTCCCGGGTCTTGTACACACCGCCCGTCACACCACGGGAGTTGGAGACGCCCGAAGCCGATTATCTAACCTTTTGGAAGAAGTCGTCGAAGGTGGAATCAATAACTGGGGTGAAGTCGTAACAAGGTAGCCGTATCGGAAGGTGCGGCTGGATCACCTCCTTTCTAAGGAGAATTGCCTACTGTTTAATTTTGAGGGTTCGTTTTTACGAATACTCAATTAGCACTTTGAGCAACAGAATAAACTGAACGCATGTGAAGTTTGTTTGTTGGCCTTGTGTGTTAGCACTTTAAGCAACGGAATTTATTCGTTGGCGACGTGCTTTAGCACTTTGAAAACTGCATATATATATTTAGTGATATGACATCTAATTTGTAATATATAAAGCTGATAACTTTTAAAAATTATCGAAGTTGATAGCTTCTAATCTATCAAACCTTTTTAACTGGTCAAGTTATTAAGGGTGCAGGGCGGATGCCTTGGCACTAGGAGCCGATGAAGGACGCGATAAGCTGCGATAAGCTTCGGGGAGTTGCACGTAAACTTTGATCCGAAGATTTCCGAATGAGGAAACTCACTTAGAGTAATGTCTAAGTATCATTAAGTGAATACATAGCTTAATGAGGGGAACTCAGGGAACTGAAACATCTAAGTACCTGAAGGAAGAGAAAGAAATTCGATTCCGTAAGTAGCGGCGAGCGAACGCGGAATAGCCCAAACCAATAAAGTTTTCTTTATTGGGGTTGTGGACATATCTTAAACGAAGAGGTATCGTAATTGAAGAGGTTTGGAAAGACCCACCACAGAAGGTAATAGTCCTGTATGTCAAACGAGAAAACTTCAGATATGATCCAGAGTACCACGGGACACGTGAAACCCTGTGGGAAGCAGGAGGGACCACCCTCCAAGGCTAAATACTACCTAGTGACCGATAGCGTATAGTACCGTGAGGGAAAGGTGAAAAGAACCCCGGGAGGGGAGTGAAATAGAACCTGAAACCCTGCACTTACAAGCTGTGGAAGCACATTTCTTGTGTGACCGCGTACTTTTTGTAGAACGGGCCAACGAGTTACGTTAAGTAGCAAGGTTAAGCACTTAAGGTGTGGAGCCGTAGCGAAAGCGAGTTTTAACTGAGCGTTCAGTTACTTGACGTAGACCCGAAACCGGGCGACCTACCCATGAGCAGGATGAAGCGAAAGTAAAATTTCGTGGAGGTCCGAACCCACGAGCGTTGAAAAGCTCGGGGATGACTTGTGGGTAGCGGTGAAATTCCAATCGAGCCCGGAGATAGCTGGTTCTCCCCGAAATAGCTTTAGGGCTAGCCTCAAGGTGAGAGATACGGAGGTAGAGCACTGAATGTCCTAGGGGTATTGCACCTACCGAAGACTATCAAACTCCGAATGCCGTCATCTTATACTTGGGAGTCAGACTGTGGGTGATAAGATTCATAGTCGAAAGGGCAACAGCCCAGATCGTCAGCTAAGGTCCCTAAATGTAAGTTAAGTGGTAAAGGATGTGGGATTGCACAGACAACCAGGATGTTGGCTTAGAAGCAGCCACTCATTCAAAGAGTGCGTAATAGCTCACTGGTCGAGTGATCCTGCGCCGAAGATTTCCGGGGCTAAAACTTACTACCGAAGCTACGGCATCAGTAATGATGGGTAGGGAGCTTCCCATACGGGTTGAAGCATGACCGTAAGGACATGTGGACAGTATGGGAGTGAGAATGTTGGCATGAGTAGCGAGATGTGGGTGAGAATCCCACAGGCCGTAAACCCAAGGTTTCCAGGGGAAGGTTCGTCCGCCCTGGGTTAGTCGGGACCTAAGCTGAGGCCGAAAGGCGTAGGTGATGGACAACAGGTTGATATTCCTGTACTACCGATAACCGTTTGAGAGATGGGATGACACAGTAGGATAAGCTAAGCACACTGTTGGTTATGTGTGCCCAAGCATTGAGGCAGTCAGAGTAGGTAAATCCGCTTTGATAATGCTGGGATGTGATGGGGAGCGAAATTTAGTAGCGAAGTAGCTGATTTCACACTGTCAAGAAAAGTCTCTATCGAGGTTAAAGGTACCCGTACCGCAAACCGACACAGGTGGGTGAGGAGAGTATCCTAAGGCCCGCGAGAGAACTGTTGTTAAGGAACTCGGCAAAATGACCCCGTAACTTAGGGATAAGGGGTGCCACCATACGGTGGCCGCAGAGAATAGGCCCAAGCGACTGTTTACCAAAAACATAGGTTTCTGCTAAGTCGCAAGACGATGTATAGGAGCTGACGCCTGCCCGGTGCTGGAAGGTTAAGGGGATCTGTTAGAGCAATCGAAGCAGTGAACTTAAGCCCCAGTAAACGGCGGCCGTAACTATAACGGTCCTAAGGTAGCGAAATTCCTTGTCGGGTAAGTTCCGACCCGCACGAAAGGCGTAACGATTTGGGCACTGTCTCAACAACAGACTCGGTGAAATTGTAATTCCGGTGAAGATGCCGGATACCTGCGACAGGACGGAAAGACCCCATGGAGCTTTACTGTAGCTTGACATTGGGTCTTGGTACTACATGTACAGGATAGGTGGGAGGCTTTGAAACCAGGACGCCAGTTTTGGCGGAGCCATCCTTGGGATACCACCCTTGTAGTACTGGGACTCTAACCATAGGCCATGAATCTGGTCTTGGGACACTGTCAGGTGGGCAGTTTGACTGGGGCGGTCGCCTCCCAAAAGGTAACGGAGGCGCTCAAAGGTTCTCTCAGTACGGTCGGAAATCGTACGTAGAGTGTAAAGGCAAAAGAGAGCTTGATTGCAAGACATACAGGTCGAGCAAGGATGAAAATCGGACTTAGTGATCCGGTGGTTCTGCGTGGAAGGGCCATCGCTCAACGGATAAAAGCTACCCTGGGGATAACAGGCTTATCTCCCCCAAGAGTCCACATCGACGGGGAGGTTTGGCACCTCGATGTCGGCTCATCACATCCTGGGGCTGTAGTAGGTCCCAAGGGTTGGGCTGTTCGCCCATTAAAGTGGTACGCGAGCTGGGTTCAGAACGTCGTGAGACAGTTCGGTCCCTATCCGTCGCAGGCGTAGGAAATTTGAGGAGACCTGTCCTTAGTACGAGAGGACCGGGATGGACGTACCTCTGGTGTACCAGTTGTTCTGCCAAGGGCATGGCTGGGTAGCTATGTACGGAATGGATAAGCGCTGAAAGCATCTAAGCGCGAAGCCAACTTCAAGATAAGATTTCCCACCGCAAGGGTAAGACCCCAGAAAGACTATCTGGTTGATAGGTCGAAGGTGTAAGTGCAGCAATGTATTTAGCTTATCGATACTAATAGGTCGAGGACTTGACCAATATTTATTTGATGTTCATTAATTAAAATATATATGTAGTTTTTAGAGTGTTAACTTTAAAAAACTAGTTTTACTAGCTATAAAAATTTAATGCGGGTGTAGCTCAATGGTAGAGTTCTGGCCTTCCAAGCCAGCTGTGAGGGTTCGATCCCCTTCACCCGCTCCAAAAGATTATGTGGTTACAATAGCAGAGAGGATACACCTGTTCCCATTCCGAACACAGAAGTTAAGCTCTCTAGCGCTGATGGTACTTGGTGGGAAACTGCCTGGGAGAGTAGGACGTAGCCACGTAATTTTTTTTGCATAAAATTTTATAAAAATCTAATTATTATATGTTTTTATTTGTCTTTTATAGATTTTTTTGGCAATAAATGATATAGTGAATATAATTAAATATTTAAATATTTAATTTTTTTTGTTTTTTTGTAAGTTTATTTTTATAACTTTCTTTAAAATTTTTGGGAGATACACTTTGACATATGTTTTAAAAGTAATTTTAACAGTAAGTAGGATAAAAAATAAATAAAATAGAAATTTGTGTTAAATAAGGAGATTAATATGAAAAAAAATGCAAGATTGATAACAACAGGAATTCTTTCAATGGCAATTGTTGCACCTACAATGGCATTTGCTACTGAGTCTAATGCTATGGAAAATAATGCTAACTTAAATATAAATTTGGAGAAAAAAAGTATAGTTTTAGGAAGTACATCAAAAGTAAGTGTGAAGTTTAAAGAAAAGCCAGATGCTGATAGCATTACTTTAAAATATAAATGTTATGACATGCCACTAGATACAACTCTGAACTACAATCAATCAACTGGATTATATGAAGGAACAATCAACTACAATAAAGACCCAGAATATTTAAATGTATGGGAATTACAGGGTATAACAATAAATAGCACAACTAATCCTAAGACTTTAGATAAACAAGAATTAGAAGCTATGGGATTAAATTTAAAAGATTATGATGTAACACAGGAATGTATAATTGAAGACATAACTTCAAGAAAAGATGTAAGTAAATATATGAGAAAAACTTCTGCTCCTATAACAGAACTTACAGGAAGTGATAGGTATGAAACAGCAGTTAAGATAAGTAAAGAAGGCTGGAAAAATGGTTCAGATAAAGTAATTATAATAAGTGGAGATGTAAGCATCGACGGTATTATATCAACTCCATTAGCTACTACATATAATGCACCAATACTTTTAGTTGAAAAAAACAGTGTACCAGCCAGTGTAAAAGCAGAATTAAAGCGTCTAAATCCTAAAGATATAATTATAATTGGAGATGATAATTCTATTTCTAAAACTACTGCTAATCAAATAAAATCAACTGTAAGTGCTAGTCAAACACGTTTGAATGGTTCTAATAGATATGAGACATCTTTATTGATAGCAAAAGAAATAGATAAAAATCATGATGTAGATAAAGTATATATAACAAATGCAAATGGTGGAGAAGTAGATGCACTTACTATTGCAGCAAAAGCAGGTCAAGATAAGCAACCAATTATATTAAGTGATAAAGACAGTCTTACAAATGATACATATAAGTGGCTACAAAGTGAGGATTTACAAAGTGCTTACTTTATAGGTGGTCCTCAAATGTTATCAACAAATGTTATCAATAAAATAAATGATATAACTAAAGATAGTGTTACTAAAAATAGAGTATATGGAGCAGATAGACATGAAACAAATGCAAATGTAATAAAAACATTCTATACAGAGGATGAATTAGAAGCTGTTCTAGTTGCTAAGTCAGATGTACTTGTTGATGCTTTAGCAGCAGGGCCATTGGCTGCTAGTTTAAAATCTCCAATACTTATAACACCAAAAACATATGTATCTGCATATCATAAGGATAATTTAGAAGCTAAATCTGCTAATAAAGTGTATAAGATAGGAGGCGGATTAACTTCTAAGGTAATGAATTCTATAGCATCATCATTATCTAAGCATAATACAACACCAACAGACCCAGGAACTAGTAATGGAGCAAAGACAGTTATGATTGACCCAGGTCATGGTGGCTCGGATACTGGAACAACAGGTAAACCATTAGGTGGAATTAGAGAAAAAGATTATACTTTAAATACTTCACTTGCAACAACTGAGTATTTACGTTCAAAAGGAATAAATGTAATTATGACAAGAGATACAGATAAGACTTTATCACTTGGAAATAGAACTGCCCTATCTAACTCTTTAAGACCAGAT